>NZ_JBIWKB010000009.1:0-44661 GCF_044765425.1 Streptomyces sp. NPDC102462
CTCCACCCTCGAACGCGGCATCCGCCGAGACGACGACCTCGCCCACGCCTACCGCGACTGGCTCCAAGCCGCTTGACAGGCAATAGGAGCATCAGTGCCGAACCCCGATCCGCGCTTTGTGTCGGTGTTGCAACACTCCGCGCACGTACCGGGGTCCGGGACAGCCGACGGCGGGTTCAGGCCAGCCCCGCCTCTCTCATCTGGCGCAGCTCCTTCTTCATCTCGGAGACCTCGTCGCGCAGCCGGGCCGCGATCTCGAACTGCAGGTCAGCGGCGGCGGCACGCATGCGCTCCGTCATCTCCTCGATCTGCCCGGAGAGTTCGGCCGCCGGGTGGTCCGTCGGCACCACGTCCTTGGCCTTGGCCTTGCCCTTGGCGGGCTTGGCGGACTTCGCGCCCTTGGCCGCCTTGTCACCGAGCGACGGGACCGGGGCCTTGGCGCCCTTGCCGTCCTTCAACTTGCGGTATCCGGTGCCGAGAAGCTGCTCGGTGTCGACCTCCTCGCGGGCGATCTGCGCGACGATGTCGTTGATCTTCTTGCGCAGCGGCTGTGGGTCGATGCCGTTGGCCTTGTTGAAGGCGACCTGCTTCTCGCGGCGCCGGTTGGTCTCGTCGATGGCCCGCTCCATCGCCGGGGTGATCTTGTCGGCGTACATGTGGACCTGACCGGAGACATTGCGCGCCGCGCGGCCGATGGTCTGGATCAGGGATGTCCCCGAGCGCAGGAAGCCCTCCTTGTCGGCGTCGAGGATCGCCACGAGGGAGACCTCGGGCAGGTCCAGGCCCTCGCGCAGGAGGTTGATGCCGACCAGGACGTCGAACTCGCCGGAGCGCAGTTCGCGCAGCAGCTCGACGCGGCGCAGGGTGTCGACGTCGCTGTGCAGATAGCGGACCTGGATGCCGAGTTCCAGGAAGTAGTCCGTAAGGTCCTCGGCCATCTTCTTGGTGAGCGTCGTCACCAGGACACGCTCGTCCTTCTCGGTTCGCTTGCGGATCTCGTGCACGAGGTCGTCGATCTGGCCCTCGGTGGGCTTGACCACGACCTCCGGGTCGACCAGGCCGGTGGGGCGGATGATCTGCTCCACGACCCCGTCGGAGCGGGACAGCTCGTAGGCGCCCGGAGTGGCGGACAGGTAGACGGTCTGCCCGATGCGCTCCTGGAACTCCTCCCACTTCAGCGGGCGGTTGTCCAGCGCGGAGGGCAGGCGGAAGCCGTGCTCCACGAGGGTGCGCTTGCGGGAGGCGTCGCCCTCGTACATGGCGCCGATCTGCGGGACGGTGACATGCGACTCGTCGATCACGAGCAGGAAGTCGTCCGGGAAGTAGTCCAGCAGGGTGTTGGGCGGGGAGCCGGGCAAGCGGCCGTCGAAGTGCATCGAGTAGTTCTCCACGCCGGAGCAGGTGCCGATCTGGCGGAGCATTTCGATGTCGTACGTGGTGCGCATCCGCAGCCGCTGGGCCTCCAGGAGCTTGCCCTGCTTCTCCAGCTCGGCCAGACGCTCCGCCAGCTCCTTCTCGATGTCGTTGACGGCCCGCTCCATGCGCTCGGGACCGGCGATGTAGTGCGAGGCGGGGAAGACGTACAGCTGCTGGTCGTCGCTGATGATCTCGCCGGTGAGCGGATGGAGCGTGGACAGCGCCTCGATCTCGTCGCCGAACATCTCGATGCGGACGGCCAGTTCCTCGTACACCGGGAAGATCTCGATGGTGTCGCCTCGGACCCGGAAGGTGCCGCGGGCGAACGCCATGTCGTTGCGCGTGTACTGGATGTCCACGAAGCGGCGCAGCAGATCGTCGCGGTCGATCTCGTCGCCCACCCGGAGGGGGACCATCCGGTCCACGTACTCCTGTGGCGTGCCGAGGCCGTAGATGCAGGAGACCGAGGCGACCACGACGACGTCGCGGCGGGTGAGCAGGGAGTTGGTCGCGGAGTGCCGCAGGCGCTCCACCTCCTCGTTGATCGAGGAGTCCTTCTCGATGTAGGTGTCCGACTGCGGGACGTAGGCCTCGGGCTGGTAGTAGTCGTAGTACGAGACGAAGTACTCGACCGCGTTGTTCGGGAGCAGTTCACGGAACTCGTTGGCCAGCTGGGCGGCCAGTGTCTTGTTCGGCGCCATCACGAGTGTGGGGCGCTGAAGCTGCTCGATCATCCACGCCGTGGTGGCGGACTTGCCGGTGCCGGTCGCGCCCAGCAGGACGACGTCCTTCTCACCGGCCCCGATGCGCTTGGCCAGGTCGGCGATGGCCGTCGGCTGGTCGCCGCTGGGCTGGTAGGGGCTGACGACCTCGAAGGGCGCCACCGTGCGTTCGATGTGGGAAACGGGCCGCATGCCATCCACGGTACGACCCCGCACTGACAACGGGCTCCGGTCAGCGGTTCTGCGGGGTGCGTGAGCTGTGGTGTCCCGGCTGTTCGGCCCTCTGGTGGATGCGCTGCGGGCCGGCCGGGACCTCCGGGCGGCGGCGCGGATGCGGGGCGACCGCACCAGCGGGGACACCGGGTTTGCGCTCCTGCGGGGGCCGGGCGGGCCTGCCCGCGATCATCAGCGGGTCGACCATCACGACGACGCCCGCGAGCAGGAGGAAGGCGAGAGGTCCGATCAGCATGGGCGCGAGCAGGACCGCGGACGAGGAATCCCCGGAGGCCGTGGCGGAGCCGTGCAGGTGGACGGTGAGGGCGGCCATGCCGGTGTAGTGCATGCCGCTGACCGCGAGTCCCATGACGAGGCTGGCGCCCACGCTCCACAGGAAGCCGCGGACCTGTCCCGCGGCCCACAGGGCGGTGGTAGCGGCCACGACCGCTATCACGACGGAGGCGGCTACGGTGACGGTGTTGTACTCCAGTCTCCCGTGCAGGCGCAGGCCCGCCATGCCGAGGTAGTGCATCGAGGCGATGCCCAGGCCGGTGATCGTTCCGCCGGTGAACAGTGCCGTTCCGGTGGCGCCGCGGTAGCCGACGATGAAGATCCCGACGCCCACCATGACGATGGCGATGCCGAGGCTGGCGTATGTGATCGGTCTGTCGAAGCGGACCGGGGTCTCCGCGACGCTGAATCCCATCATGGCGACGAAGTGCATGGTCCAGATGCCGGAGCCGATGGCGGCGGCGCCCAGGGCGAGCCAGGCGGGGCGCCTGGAGTGGGACACCAGCAGGGACCGGGTCGTGCAGCGCAGGCCGAGGGCGCCGCCGAGGCAGGCCATCAGGAAGGCCACCAACGGGGTGACGGCCCCGTAACTGAAGTCGTCGACCGTGCCCTGCATGCGCGGCTGCCCTTCCGCCTTCTCGCGTCCCGGATGATCTGCTCTGCGCCCCCGTCCCAGGACCGCTCGGGCGGTCAGGGTTGTCGCAGAGAGTATGACCCCCACCGGAACGGACGAACGATTTTCCGGCAAAGAAACACGCCCTTGCCCCACTTGTGCGGCACCGGTGAGCAGCCACGGGCATCTCGGTCCAAACTGTGCTCATCCTGTATCGCGCCGCTGTCCGCTCTCTGCTGTCACCCTAGTGCTGTCCGTATTCGCCCGTCGCGAGGAGCACGTATGCACGCGCGCGTCATTGCCGTCACGGCCGTCGCGCTCCTGGGGGCCGCCGCCCTGGTGACGCCCACGCGCGACGCCCGGGCCGGCGGCGCCGGCGGCCAGATCACGATCGTCGCCCACCGGGGCGCCTCGGCCCACGCCCCGGAGAACACGCTGCCCGCCGTCGACGAGGCGGCCCGCAGAGGCCTCACCTGGGTCGAGAACGATGTGCAGCGGACGAAGGACGGCGAACTGGTCGTCATCCACGACGACAGCCTGGCCCGCACCACGAACGCGGAGGAGGTGTTCCCGGACCGCGCGCCCTGGAAGGTGAAGGACTTCACCGCGGCCGAAATCGCCCGCCTGGACGCGGGCAGCTGGTTCGGACCCGCGTACGCGGGCACGCGCGTGCCGACGCTCAAGGAGTACATGCGCCGGGTCGACCGCCACCACGAGAAGCTGCTCCTGGAGATCAAGAGTCCGCAGCTGTATCCGGGCATCGAGCGGGAGACCCTGAAGCTCCTCGGCAACGAGGGCTGGCTGGACCGGCAGCACCTCGGCCGGCTCGTCGTGCAGAGCTTCAGCGCGGACAGCCTGAGGATCGTGCACGACCTGAAGCCGGGCCTCACGACCGGCTACCTCGGCACGCCACCGGCGGCGGCCCTGGGCGCCTACGCCGGCTTCACGGACCTGATCAACCCGTCCTACGCGTCCGTCTCCAGGAAATACGTCGCCACCGTGCACTCCTACGACGGGCCGCACGGCAGGCCGCTCGGGGTGTTCGCCTGGACCGTCGACGACGCGCCGACCGCGCGGAAAGTCGCCGGGTACGGCGTCGACGGCGTCATCACGAACCAGCCCGAGGTGGTGCGGCAGGCGCTGAGCGCGCCCTGAGTCCGCTCGGCGGAACGGCCCGGACGGACCGATGGCGGGGCGTTGTCAGTGGCGGGTCGTACGGTGGGGCGCATGGACAGCCATGGGCAGGACGAGCAGCGGGTGGTGTGGGCCGTCGTGGGCACCGACATCGGTCCGCTGCTGCTGGCGGCGACCGGAAACGGCCTGGTCAACGTCGTGTTCCATGCGACCGACGGGGTGCGCGACCGGGCACTGGAGCGGCTGGCGGCCCGGCTGGGCACCGAGCCCGTCGAGGCACCCGGTTCCCCGCTGCTGGCCGAGGCGATACGCCAGATCGAGGCGTACTTCGCGGGGAGACGGCATGACTTCGAGCTGCCGCTGGACTGGTCGCTGATCTCCGGCTTCAACCGGCAGGTGCTGCGCGAACTGGCGTCCGGCGTCCCGTACGGCACGGTGGTCGGATACGGCGATCTGGCCGGGCGGGTCGGCCAGCCGGGGGCGGCGCAGGCGGTGGGCATGGCCATGGGCTCCAATCCGCTGCCGGTCGTCGTGCCCTGTCACCGTGTCGTGGAGAGCGACGGCGGGATCGGCGGGTTCGGAGGCGGTCTGGAGACCAAGCGGAGGCTGCTCGCCCTGGAGGGCGTGCTGCCCGAGCCCCTGTTCTGACGGTCCTGCGCCACGGTCGGTGCGCCCTTGTGCGGGCACAGCGAGGGGCGGCCGGGGCCGGCGCGGTGCCGTCCTCTCCAGCACGCCGGGGGTTCCGGAAGCAGAAGGTGCGCCGAGCCTTGCCGCGAGCGCCGTCGAAGTCGTGTCTCTCCAGACTCGTGGCGGCCCTCGCAGGGCCGCGAGCGTTTAGCCCGCCGCGCGGCTCGCCAGGGATGAGGCAGGGACCGAGTGACAGGAGGCAGGCGCGTGGTGCTGGTGGTGGCGGAAGAAGTACGGGAGGCGATCGCCGCGCGTCGTCCCGTGGTGGCCCTGGAGTCCACGATCATCGCGCACGGGCTGCCGCGCCCACGCAATCTCCGGGTGGCGCGGGAGCTGGAGGAGGTGGTACGGCGAGAGGGTGCCGTGCCCGCCACGATCGCCGTGCTGGACGGGCGTCCCCATGTGGGGCTGGACAAGGAGCAGTTGGAGCGGATCGCGAACGAGGAGGGCCTGCGCAAGCTGGGCCATCGCGACCTGTCGCTGGCCGTGGCGGCGGGGGCGAGCGGGGCGACCACGGTGTCGGCGACCGCGCTGCTGGCGGCACATGCCGGCGTCCGGGTGTTCGCGACGGGCGGGCTGGGCGGCGTACACCGGCAGTGGACGGTGACGCAGGACGAATCCGCGGACCTGGGCCTGCTGGCGCGTACCCGGATCACGGTGGTGTGCGCGGGGGTGAAGTCGATCCTGGACGTGCCGGCCACCCTGCAGCGGCTGGAGACGCTGGGGGTCGCGGTCGCCGGGTACGGCACGGACCGGTTCCCCGGCTTCTATCTGTCCGACTCCGGACACCCCGTCGACTGGACGGTGCGCAGCCCGCAGGAGGTGGCGCGGGTCATGCGCGCCCAGGACGCGCTGGACGGTCCGGAGTCGGCGTTGATCGTCGCGAATCCCGTGCCGGAGACGGAGCAACTGGATCCCGCGACGCACGCGCGGGTGCTCGCCGACGCGCTGCGCGCCTGCGAGCTGGAGGGGATCACCGGCCAGGCGGTCACGCCGTTCCTGCTGGACTACCTGGTCCGGCACACCGACGGCGCCTCGCTGAGCGCCAATCTGGCGGCCGTCCGCGGCAATGTGCGGCTGGCGGCACGGATCGCGGCGGCGTGGGCCCGGGGGTGACGGCGGGGCGGACGGGGGCGCTGCTGGTCGTCGGGGACGTCGTCACCGATGTCGTCGCCCGGCACCGGGGCCCGCTCGCGGCCGGCACCGACACGGCGGCGGCGATCCGGACGCTGCCCGGCGGGGCGGGCGCCAATGTGGCCTGCTGGGCCGCTGCGGAGGGCTGCGCCGATGTGCGGCTGCTGGGACGGGTGGGTGCGGACGCCGCGGCATGGCACGAGCGGGAGCTGGTGTCGGCCGGAGTGCGTCCGCGGCTCGTGCTCGACGCGGAGGCGGCGACCGCGACGGTGATCTGTCTCGTGGACGCGGGCGCCGCGGCCGAGCGCACCTTCCTCACGGACAGCGGCGCGTCGCTGCGGCTCGAACCGGCCGACTGGTCGGACGCGCTGCTCGACGGGGTGGCCCGGCTCCATCTGTCCGGCTATCTGCTGTTCTCCGAGCCGAGCCGGGCGCTGGCGGCGGTGGCCCTGCGGGCGGCACGCGCGCGCGGGGTGCCGGTGAGCCTGGATCCGGCATCGGCGGGGTTCCTCCGGGACCTGGGGGTGGACCGCTTCCTGGCGTTCGCCGAGGGGCTGGACGTCCTGCTGCCCAGCCGGGACGAGGCGTGTCTGCTGACGGGCCTGTCCGATCCGGCGGACGCCGCGGCCAAGCTGAGCCGTCTCATCCCGCTGGTGGTGGCCAAGCTCGGTGCCGACGGGGCGTTGGTGGCCCGGTACGGCGAGGTGCTGGCCCGGGTTCCGGCCGCGCCGGTGACGCCCCGGGACACGACGGGCGCGGGTGACGCGTTCACCGGCGCCTTCCTGGCCGCTCTCCTCGCGGGTTCGGGTGCCGAGGACGCGGTGGCGCGGGGCTGCCGGGCGGGCGCCCGTGCGGTGGAGCGGGTGGGCGGCCGGCCACCGGCACGTGAATGACCGCGACGCGGTCTTGAGCGCGGCAGGTTCCTGGCGGCGGCGCGGACCGGCCGTGGCGCGGTGGTGTATGCGAAACGACGAACCCGCCGGACCCCCCTGCGGCTCGGGGCGAGATCAGTGACCGGCGGGAGAGGCGCGACAGCGCGGGGGCGTGGGGCACGGAGGGCCATGCCGTCGGCGCGGCGCGGCAGGCGTGCGTTTCGTGCGGCGCGGCAGACACCGACGGCGGCTCAGGGCGGTTCGGTGTCGCGGACGGGCGGATACAGCGGTCGTCGGGTGCGGCAGGGCGGGTCGGTTCCGTCTATGCCTTGCTCTGTGCCTTGCGTCCCCACGCCGAGATCATCGGTGCCGTGGCCAGGTCCATGCCGCCCGCGGCGACGTTGGCGAGGTGCTGGTCGATGTCCTCGTCGGTGGCCAGTCCCGTGGCGACGAGCCGGTCCCGGATCTGCCGCACGGTGGCGGACTCCAGCGCCGCGCAGGCGGGCGAGGTGAGCGGAAAGTACGCGTCGGCCTGCACGTCGCGCAGACCGGCCTCGCGCAGCAGGCGCGGGAGCCTGCGGCCGTAGGACAGGTCGGCGCCGCGCTCGGCGAGCAAGCGGCGAAAGCCCTTGCGCAGCCGGTTGGCGAGCTGCTGCTCGGGTGCGTACTCGTCCGGGCAGATGAGGGGCTGGAGCGCCGGGTCGGCGTCCTCGATCAGGAGCCGTCCGCCGGGCCGCAGCGCCTGGATCATCGAGCGCAGCGCCCGGTCCCGGTCCGGGACATGTACGAGGACCAGACGGGCGTGCACCAGGTCGAACCCCTCCCCCGGCGGCTCCTGTGCGCCGACGTCGTGCACGCGCACCTCGACGGGCGGACGGGCGGCCGGCAGGAGCAGCGAGGTGTCGATGTCGGTGGCGACGACCTTGCCGGTCGGGCCGACCGTCTTGGCCAGCCAGGACACCACCGAGGTACCGCCGGCGCCGACCTCCCAGCAGCGCTGGCCTGGCCCCAGCCCGAGGTCGGTCAGGTGCCGGAACGTGGTGGGGTCGAAGAGGGTGGCGAAGGCGTCGAAGCGCTGCCCCGCCTCGTTCTGCCGGTTGTCGAGGAGATAACCGTCGGATTGTGTCATGCTGCGATCATCCCAGCCGGCCCGCCGGTCGAGGATGGTGGACGCTCCGGCGCGACGACCGGCCCGCCACGGCCGTGACGGCTTGTCCACAGGCGGGAACCAAGCGGAATGCATCGTTCCCACAGGCTTGCCCGCGTATCGCGCCGGGCTGGCAGACTTTCTGGTCACGGCGCAACAGCACGGCGCGAGGAGTACCAGGCAGGGGGATCCGGATGTCCATGGCAGGGAATCTGCGCAAGGTCAGGGACCTGGGCGGGATGGGCCGCCTGCGCAAGGTCGCGCGGCTGGCCCGGAGACGACCGCGCGTCGATCTGAGCCATCCCGCCCGGTCGCCCCTGGGCTCCTCGGTGGTCAACTGCGTGACATACCGGGACGGCACCCGGCTCTCCGGCGGCGGCGACCTGGTCGACACCGTGGAGCGGATGCGCAAGAGCGGCGACGGATTCGTCTGGCTCGGGCTGCACGAGCCGACGGACGCCGAGTTCGCCGGCATCGCCGAACTGTTCGACCTGCATCCGCTGGCGGTCGAGGACGCGGTGGAGGCCCACCAGCGCCCGAAGCTGGAGCGGTACGGGGAGACGCTGTTCGTGGTGTTCAAGACGGTCTGCTACGTCGAGCACGAGGAGCTGACGGCGACGAGCGAGGTGGTGGACACCGGCGAGATCATGGTGTTCCTCGGCCAGGACTTCGTGATCACGGTGCGGCACGGCCGGCATGGCTCGCTGGGACCGCTGCGCGAGGAACTGGAGTCGCAGCCCCGGCAGCTGGCCAAGGGCCCGGCGGCGGTGCTGCACGCCATCGCGGACCATGTGGTGGACGAGTATCTGACCGTGACGGACGCGCTGCAGTCCGACATCGACCAGGTCGAGACGGATGTGTTCGCGGAGAACGGGGCGCGGGTCGACCCCGGCCGTATCTACCAGCTGAAGCGTGAACTCCTCGAACTGAAGCGGGCGGTGGTGCCGCTCGCCCGTCCGGTCGAGGACCTGGCCACACGGCCGATCCGGGTGGTCGACCTGGAGATACAGGCCTACTTCCGGGACGTCCTCGACCACTTGATACGGGCGAAGGAGCAGATCGCCTCCTTCGACGAACTGCTCAACTCGATCCTCCAGGCCCATCTGGCACAGGTGACGGTCGCGCAGAACGAGGACATGCGGAAGATCACGGCCTGGGCCGCGATCATCGCCGTACCGACGATGGTGTGCGGGGTCTACGGCATGAACTTCGACCACATGCCGGAGCTGCGCTGGCGATTCGGCTATCCGCTGGTCATCGGGGTGATATCCATCGCGTGTCTGACGCTGTACCGAGGGTTCAGGCGCAACGGCTGGCTGTGACCGGCCCGGGGCCGGATCCGGGCGTCAGTGACCGGGCGGCGTGGTCCGGGCGTAGACGCTCTCGGTGAAGGCGGCGATCTGGTCCTCCCCCAGGTGTTCGGCGAGGTCGGCCTCGCTGATCATGCCGACCAGACGCTTGTTCTCGATGACGGGCAGGCGGCGGATCTGGTGCCCCCGCATCTCCTGGAGCACTTCACCGACGTCGGCGCTCGCCTCGATCCAGCGGGGCGTGCCGTGGGCCATCTGCCCTGCGGTGATCTCGGCGGGGTCGTGGCCCATGGCCACACAGCCGACCACGATGTCGCGGTCGGTGAGAATGCCGCAGAGCCGTTCGTTCTCGTCGCTGATGGGCAGCGCCCCGACGTTCAGCTCGCGCATCAACTGGGCGGCGCGGTCCAGGGTCTCGTGGGCGGGGATCCACTGGGCGCCATGGTGCATGATGTCTCCGGCGGTGGTCATGGTGCACCTCCCGGTACCGGACTGGCCGGCGCGGCGCGGGAAACACCGCTGGTCCCGGCGGCCTTCATTCTCCCGCGCACGGCCCGGTCTCCGCACCCGCAGACGCGAGCCGCGCTCTCCCTCGGCCCGGAGCGCGGGCCGCGCCCGCCGCGGGAGAAGGTCCACGCGGGGAGGCCGTACGCGAAAGGGCCGTACCCGGCGGTGCGCGCCGGGGCCGGGCGGCGGGATGTCCAGCCGTGCGGGAAGGCCCGTGCGGGGAAGGCCGTACGCGGAAGGGCCGTGCGGGAAGGCCCACACGAGGAAAGCCGTGGGCAGAAGGCCCACGCGCGGAAGGTCCATGCAGGGCAGGCTCGTGCCCGGAAGGCCCGTGTGCGGGGTGGTTCAGCCGTTCCAGGCGGGGTGCCGGGGGTCGTCGGCGCGGACCAGGACGTCGGCCGTCGTGGCGGGGTCGGTCTCGTCCGCGTACCGCTCGAAGGCGGGCAGCGTCCAGTGGTCCGCCTCGGGGGTGCGGCGGCGCAGGGCGCCCGGTGAGAGGAGGACATGGACGGTCAGGTCGAAGGGAAACCAGTGCCGCAGAAGGAGCGGACCGTGCAGCAACAGCAGCCCGCCGGGCGGGAGTCGGACGTAGGAACTACGGGTGGCCCGGTCGGTGGCCGGGTCCCACAGGTCGGGCAGGACGCGGCCGTCGCCGCCGGGTTCGAGCGGGCCGAAGACCTCGCGCCACAGTGCCGCGGTGTCGAACCAGCCGCTGTAGTAGGACTCCAGGTCCCGGTGACCGTGTTCCAGCCGGACGGAGGCGGGGCGCAGGAATCCTTCGGCGCCCACGACGAGCGAGGGACGGCCGCGTACCCGCAGCGCCTGCGCGACCCGCTCCGCGAGGTCGCCCGGGCGGGCGGCCGAGGCGCCGTCGAAGGCGACGCGCGGCCAGGCACCGCCGTCCGCGGGCCGGACGTCGAGCAGCCGCTCGGCCAGCCGTTCGGCGAGCCGGTCCCAGGTGATCGCTTCGAGTCGCACGGGCCCATGATGCCTCGCCGGGCCGACCGCACCGGCACGGGATCGACCGGGGCCGGTCCGGCAGCCGCCCCGGGTTCCGCGGCCCGGCGGCGGAGCGGACGCCGGTGCCGGGTCCCGCGGCAGCCGCGCTCGCCGGTCGGTCCTGGCGTCCTGTCGCGAGGTCCGGCGGGCCGGGTGGGGGCCGGTGACGGTCAGGAGAGCCGTTCGTGGGCGCGTCGGGCGGCGAGGAGGGCCGGCAGATGCGCCTCGCTCCAGGCGCGGGCGGCATCGAGAAGGGGGATCAGGGTGCGACCGAGAGGAGTGAGGGCGTATTCGACACGAGGCGGGTTCTCGTCGTATGTGGTGCGGGTGAGCAGACCGTCGCGTTCCATCGCGCGCAGGGTCTCGCTGAGGACCTTGGGGGTGATCGCCCGGAGTGGGACACGGAGTTCGCCGAAGCGGCGCGGGCCGCCTTCGAGACAGCGGATCACCATGCCGGACCATTTGTCGCCGACCCGGAACGGCATCACCGAGGACGGGCAGACGGGGTCGAACATGTCGGGATCGAGCGGGACGTGGTCGAGCGGGGTGTGGTCGAGCGGGGCCGGCCGCTCGCGGTCCGTCGCTTCGGTCATCCGTCGAGGGTAGCGCCGATACCGTTGAAGTAACCGGGGTCCTGGTCCCTAACGTCCAGGTCAGCACGCGAAACCGCGGTGCGGACAGGGAGGTTGGGCATGGGCGGGAGCAGGGGCGGGATCGTCGTCTTCGGAGCCGGCGGGCGGGCCGGGCGGGCGGTCACGGCGGAGGCGCGCGGGCGCGGGTACGAGGTGACGGCGGTGGTGCGGGATCCGGCGCGGTATCCGGATCTCGCCGTGGACGGGGTGACCGTCGTGCGCGGGGATGTCACCGATCGCGGTTCGGTGGCCGGCGTCGTGGGCGGGCCGGTCGCCGCCGTGCACGCGGTGTCCCCGTTCAGCGGTCCCGAGCAGGGGTTCGACACGCTCGACCCGGAGTTCTTCGTGAAGGCGGCGGACGCGCTGCTCGGTGGCCTCGCCGCCACCGGGGTGGGCCGCCTGGTGGCCATCGGGCTGGGCGCCAATCTGCTCGGCGCGGACGGCCGACCGGTGATGGATGATCCCGGGGCGTTCCCGGCGGAGATACGGCCGTTCGCGCTGGCGCACACCGCGGGGCTCGAACGACTCCGTGAGTACCGTGCCGGGGCGGTCGACTGGGTGATGCTCACGCCGGCCGGGCACCTGGAGCACGGCGGGGTGCGGACCGGGCGGTACCGGGTCGGCGGGGAGCGGCTGCCCGACGGTGACGCCTGGTTGTCGTACGCGGACCTCGCGGTGGCGGTCGTCGACGAGATCGAGGCCCCGGCGCGGCACCGCACCCGTGTCTCGGTGTTCAACCTCCGCACCGACACCGGATCCGGCCTTGGCGGCGATGCGGGATGACGCCTCCGCACGGACCCGGACCCCGCGTTCGCCGGGGCACGGGCTCACGTCTCCACCCAGACTCGGGAGCCCACTTCCCCCGGAACGCGGGGCCACCTCTCCGCGCGGACGCGGGAGCCCACCTCCCCCGGTACACGGGGGCTCGCTGAGGCGCGGGAGAAGCGGGGGTGGGAGGGGAAGGTAGCGGGTATGGCGCGTCTTGCAGCTCAGCCAACTGACCCGTCGTCCAAGGGACTTCTCGTGATCCAGCCGCTGCGGCGGAAGCAGTGCGCCGCATGCCGTCGCGGACCGTTGTCGCTGCTCGTGTCCGAGGACGGGGCGCCACGATGCCTCGACTGTGCCGACCTCGGTCATCTGGTGTTCCTGCCGCGCGGCGACACCGCGCTGACGCGCAGGTCGCGGGAGGAGAGCGGGCTGTCGGCGGTGGTGGTGCGGTTCAACCGGCGCAGGAGCCGGTACGAGCGGCAGGGCGTGTCGTCGAGGAGGCGGCCCTGGCCCGGGCGGAGGAGCGGTGCCTGGCCGACGCGGAGGCGCGAAGACGGCGCCGGGCGCGGGACGCGCGGCGCCGGGCGGCGCAGGACGCCCGGTTCGCGCGGGCGTTCGCGGCGGAGATCCGGCGGCTGTTTCCCGGGTGCCCGGCCGAGAGGGCGGAGGCGATAGCCGGGCACGCGTCCGTGCGGGGCAGCGGGCGGGTGGGGCGTAGCGCGGCGGGGCGGTCGCTGTCCGAGGGTGCGGTGGTCTCGGCGGTCGTGGCGGCCGTGCGGCACCTGGACACGCCGTACGACCGGCTGCTGATGAGCGGGGTGCCGCGGCACGAGGCGCGGCGGCGGATCGCGGCGGCCGTGGAGACGGTGCTGCGCGGGTGGCGGGGGGCCGGGGCGGACGTGGGGTGAGTCCGAGCGGCCCTGGGCGGCTGGACGCTCGCGCATGGGCTCGCGCGTCACGGCGATGGTCGGGGTTTCGCAGGGGGAATTCACTGGGGCGACGGCGGGTGCCGGGTGGACCCGGTTCGAGGCGGGGAGTGGATGAGGACGTGATCGACGGGCCGTACTTCGTGCTGATCGTGCTGGGGGTGCTCGGTACCGGGCTGGTGGCCGGGGTGTTCTGCGGGTTCTCCACGTTCGTCATGCGCGGGCTGGGCGCGTTGCCTCCTGCGCAGGGCGTGGCCGCGATGAACGCGATCAACGTGGCCGCGGTGACGCCCGCGTTCATGCTGGTGTTCGCGGGGTCCGCGGTGCTGTGCGCGATGATCGCCGTGGTGACGTTCGTGCTGTGGCCGGACGACGGCAAGGTGGAGTTGCTGCTGGGCAGCGCGCTGTTCCTGTTCGGTTCGTTCGGGCTGACCCTGGCCGCGAACGTGCCCCGCAACGACACCCTGGCCGGGATGGAGCCGGGCAGCCCGGAGGCCGCCGCGTACTGGCCGACGTATGTGCGCGAGTGGACCATGTGGAACCACGTCCGCACGGTCGCCTCGGCCGCCGCCGCTGTGGTGTATGTGCTGGCGCTCACCTGAGTGCGTCCGGGGGCCGCCTGCGTGGGTCCGGGGGCGGGCAGGCTGCGTGGGAAGGGGCCGTCGGCGGCCCTGCGGCGGCGGCCGCAGGGACGTATCGTGGCGGCAGGAGTGCCGCCCGACGACGCTTGGCCCGTCGTACGCGTAGGCAAGGAAGACGACCATGGCCGACCCCAAGGGTTTCATGACCACGCCGCGCGAGGAGTGGCCGCGGCGGCCCGTCGAGGAACGGGTCAGGGACTGGGACGAGGTGTACGTCCCGGGGGCGCTGCTGCCCATCATCAGCAAGCAGGCCGACCGGTGCATGGACTGCGGCATACCGTTCTGCCACGAGGCCTGTCCGCTGGGGAACCTGATCCCCGAGTGGAACGACCTGGTGGCGCGCGAGGACTGGCGGGTGGCCGCCGACCGGCTGCACGCCACGAACAACTTCCCCGAGTTCACGGGCCGGTTGTGTCCGGCGCCGTGCGAGGCGGGGTGCGTGCTGGCGATCAACCAGCCGGCGGTGACCATCAAGAACGTCGAGTGCGCCATCGCCGACCGGGCCTGGCAGGAGGGCTTCACCCCGCCCCGGCCGCCGGACCGGCTGTCCGGGCGGACGGTCGCGGTGATCGGATCGGGCCCCACGGGGCTCGCCGCGGCACAGCAGCTGACCCGGGCCGGGCACACCGTCGCCGTGTATGAGCGGGACGACCGGGCGGGCGGGCTGCTGCGGTACGGCATCCCGTCCTTCAAGATGGAGAAACGCCACCTGGAGCGGCGGCTTGAGCAGATGCGCGCCGAGGGCACCAGGTTCCGTACGTCGACGCTGGTCGGGCGGGACATCGGGGCGGACGAGCTGCGGGCGCGCTACGACGCCGTGGTGATCGCCACGGGGGCCACGGCGTGGCGGGAACTTGCCGTGCCGGGGCGGGAGTTGGCGGGGATCCACCAGGCGATGGAGTATCTGCCGCTGTCCAACCGGGTGGGCGAGGGCGATCTGACGGTCTCGCCGCTGTGCGCGGCGGGGAAGCACGTCGTCATCGTGGGCGGCGGCGACACCGGTGCGGACTGTCTGGGCACGGCGGTCCGGGACGGCGCCGCGTCCGTGACCCAGCTGGACATCTACGCCCAGCCGGGCGCCGAGCGGGACGCGGACGCCGAGCCCTGGCCGACGTATCCGAAGATCTACCGGCTGTCGGCCGCGCACGAGGAGGCGCGCGACCTGGTGACGGCGCCGGCGGCCGACGCGGACGCGCGGCTGTTCGCGGCGTCGACGCTGCGCTTCACCGGGGACGAGAGCGGGCATGTGCGGTCGCTGCACCTGGTGGAGGTGGACGCGGCGCGCCGGCCGCTGCCGGGCACCGGGCGGAGGCTGCCCGCGGACCTGGTGCTGCTCGCGCTCGGTTTCTCCGGGCCCGACCGTACGGACGGGCTGATCGACCAGCTGGGGCTGGCGATGGACGCGCGCGGCACGATCGCCCGGGACGCCGGTTTCGCGACCGGCGTCCCCGGCGTGTTCGCCGCCGGGGACGCCGCGCGCGGACAGTCGCTGATCGTGTGGGCGATCGCGGAGGGCCGGGCGGTGGCCGCGGCGGTGGACCGGTATCTGACGGGGAGTTCGCGGCTGCCCGCGCCGATATCGGCGTACGACCGGCCGATGGCCGTGTGAGGGCCGGCGTGCGTCGGCCCTCACACGCTGCCTCACCGGTGCGGGCGGTACCCCCGTTCGTCGGCGGTGTGGTCGTGTTTGCCGTGGCGGTCGGGGGCACTCCGTAAGGGGCGGACGCGGTGGGTGATCAAGTCAGTGCCAGAAAAGGGAAGTCGAGTTAGCAACATCAACGTGCGGGGAGTCAGGACAGCAGGAAGTCCGCGTCACCCGCCTTCGCGCCCTGTATGAAGGCGGTCATCTCGTCCGTGGTGTAGATGAGCGCCGGCCCGTCCGGGTCGGTCGACTGACGGACGGCGATCCGGCCGTCGGAGAGCTTCATGGCCTCCAGGCAGTTACCTCCGTTGCCACCGCTCCACGGCTTGTGCCAGCCCTCGCTGCCCAGTTCGCGCGCGGGCATGCCGTTGTAGATCCGCTGGGCGCGGAGCAGCGGCTTGGCGTGGGTCTTGCTGCGTTCCATTCACAACTCCTTGCGAAGATCCCAGAGGATCTCCTTGGTGCGATGTGCCGTGGCGGCCTGAGCCGCCATGCGGTCCATGACCTCAAGGTGGGTCGCCACCTCTGAGCGCGCGTCCAGGTAGACGGCGCCGGTCAGGTACTCGCTGTAAACCATGTCCGGCAGTTCCGACACGGCGAATCGGAACAGCACGAAGGGCCCGTACGTGCCCGGATGCGGCCCGCTGGCGAACGGGGCGATCTGGAGGGTCACGTTGGGCAGCTTTGCGGCCTCAAGCAGCTTGTCGATCTGCGCGCGCATCACCTTCGGGCCGCCGACCTGGCGCAGCAGGACGGTCTCGTCCATCACCACCCAGAAACGGGGCGCGTCGGCGCGGGTGAGCAGATCCTGGCGCTGCATACGCAGCGCGACATGGCGCTCGATGTCGTCGGGCTGGGTCTGGCCTATGGCGCCGGATTCCAGGACGCCGCGCGCGTAGTCCTCGGTCTGCAGCAGGCCGGGTACGAAGTGCGGTTCGTACGAGCGGATCAGGCTGGCCGCGCCTTCGAGGCTGACGTACATCGAGAACCAGCCAGGCAGGATGTCGTGGAAGCGCTGCCACCAGCCGGGCTTGTTGGCGTCCTCGGCGAGCTGCACGAAGAGGTCGGCCTCGTCGTCGGAGACGCCGTAGGCCTTCAGGAGCAGCTGGAGGTACGGGATCTTGAGGGCGACTTCGGCCATCTCCATGCGGCGGACGGTGGCGGGGGCCACACGGAGGATGCGGGCGGCCTCCTCGCGCTTGAGCCCGGCGCGTTCCCGCAGGTCCAGCAGGCGCCGACCGAGGACGACCTGGCCCACGGTCGGCGCGGACCGCGGTTCGCTCACGCTCCACCTCCACCTCTTGAACGCGCTGGACACGCATGGATCCGGACAGCCCTGCGGCGCCGTTCGAAGGAGTCATCGGTGATCAGCTGGATCGCCGGTGATTCGAACTGGCGCCGCCGGACGTGCTGTTGCGAGCAGTGTGCCATGGCCCCCGACCGAGTCACACAGCACTCTGCAATTTTCAGAGTGACACTTGCCAAGTGTTCACGGCGGGGCGATAGTGGCAAGCGTGATTCCGTCCGCGCCCTTAGGAACAGAGGCCGCCGCAGACCGACCGGGTCTCGGCGCCGCCGCGGGAGCAGCCGCAGGTCAGGCCGCTGCCGAGCGTCGGTTCCGGTTCGAGCTGACCGCACATCCGGGCTCACCCGCCCAGGCGAGACGCCTGACACGGGCCCGGCTGTCCGGCTGGTCGGTGTGCGCGGACACCTGCGACACCGCGGCCCTGGTCATCTCGGAGCTGGTCACCAACGCGGTCGTGCACACGGCCAGCAGCCGGGTGGTGTGCGAGCTGCACGACCGCGACGACGTGCTGCGGATAGCCGTGCGTGACGAGGGGTGCGCGCCCGGTGAACCCCGGCCCTCCCCGCAGCGGGCCGAGGAGGAGCACGGGAGGGGATTGCTTCTCGTGGATGCCATGTGCCGGGCCTGGGGCGCCCAGGAGCACGGGCCTGGCCTGCTGGTCTGGGCCGAGCTGCCGCGGCAGAGCGATACCGCCCCGGAGGCCGCAGAACCGCACAGCGACCTGGGCTGGGGCACCCGCCCCAAGCCCGGCACCGGCCGGGGCACCGGCGAGGAGGAGCGGGTGCAGAAGCAGTACCGCAGGACGTCCGAGACGGAGACACGACGGTCCGGGAGGGCTGAATGGCTGTGAGCGGCGCCCCCCACGGCCCGGTGCGCGGGCTCGACACCCTGGTGCGGCTGCAGCGCGAGCAGCGTTCGCCGGGCACGACCGGGCGGCTCACGCTGCCCGATGGCATGACGACACCGCTGGGCTGCGACGCCGTCGCGGTGCCCGCCCGCTTCGGGCCGCTCGTCGTCCCCCGGCTGCCGCGGGTGGGCTGTGTGTACGCCGACGGATCGCACTGGTGGTGGATCGTCCCGTCGGACTCCGACTACGCGCTCGCATGGCCGACCCCGGCGCACTACGCGCCCGGCGCCCGGCTGCCCGCGGCCAGCCGTCTCATCCACCGGCCGGACGGCACCGTTCCGTACACCCCGCCGATTCCGCTCTATCTGGCCCTGTGCCGGGTGACGGGGACCACACCGGACTGGTCCCGGCAGCTCAGCGCGTAACCGCCGGCGGAAGGACGCGTCAGCCGGGGCCGGCCAAACGTCTCGTTGCCGGACCGCCGGTTCACGACGAGACCGCACACACGAAGCCGCCGCTTCGGCACCCTGCCGCCGTCCGCACCGTGTCGCTCGGTGCGCTACGTCCGTGTCAGGTGTCGTACTCGTCGTGGCGGCGGACCCGGTCGCTGCCCTCGGGGGTGCGGCCGAGCGCCGTCAGGTCCAGCAGGCTGGGGACGGAGCCCAGTGCGTCCAGCCCGTCCTCGTAGGCCGAGTAGGTGTGGAAGACCCGGTCGTGCTCACGCAGGAAGCAGCTGATCCCGGGCCGGTCGGCGAGCGTCCCGTCCCGTTCCAGGGTCACCTCGAAGTCCCGGTTGAAGTCGTTGCCGTGCGAAGAGAACCAGGGCAGTGCCCAGCCCATCCGCGCCTTGAACGGCAGGATCCGGGTGAACGGCGCCCGGGAGACGACCGCGAACGACGTCCCGCGCGCGTGGAGGTGCGCCAGATGCCCGATCTGGTCGAGGAACGCGGAGCAGTCGGGGCAGCCCGCGTCCCATTCGGGCGCGAACATGAAGTGGTAGACGACGAGCTGGCGCCGCCCCTCGAACAGATCGAGGAGCGTCGCCTTGCCGTCGCCGCCCTCGAACACGTACTCCGTGTCGATCTCGACCACGGGCAGCCGGCGCCGCTCGGCGTTCAGCACGTCGCGTGCGCGCCGGACCGCCTCCTCCTTGGCCAGCAACTCCGCGCGCGCCGCGCGCCACTGCTCGCGCGAGACGATCTCCGGTAACCGCATGGAGCCTCCTGTACGACGGTCACGACCCTGCGCTCTGGATGGTGACCCGCGGGCCGGGCGGAACTCATCGCCCCACGGGGGATTTTCCTCCATGTGGGGCACGGGCGCCGCAATCAGTAGGTCACAGGCAACGCGACAAGCCCCCGCGCGCGCAGCGACCGGCGCCACCGCAACCCGCCGTCGGCGAGGGCCAGATCAGGGAACCGCTCCAGCAGGGCGGTCAGGGCGATCTCGGTCTCCGCGCGGGCCAGCGGAGCGCCGAGGCAGTAGTGGATGCCGTGGCCGAGGGCGAGGTGTCCGCCGGCGTCACGGCCGAGGTCGAGGCGGTCGGGGTCGGGGAAGCGGGCGGGGTCGCGGTTGGCGGCCGCCGGTGACACCCAGACCGTCTCGCCCGCTGGCACGGTCACCCCGCCGATCGTGACGTCCTCGACCGGGAAGCGCCGGATGGCGAGCAGCGCGGGTCCCTCGTAGCGGGCGAACTCCTCGACGGCGCCCGGCAGCAGGCCCAGGTCGCGGCGCAGCGCGGCGAGCTGGTCGGGGTGGCTGAGCAGGGCGAGCACGGAGTTGCCGATGAGCTGCACCGCGTTCTCGTAGCCGGCGAACAGGATGAGGAAGGCGAGGGACATCAGTTCGTCCTCGCCGAGCCGGTCGCCGTCGTCGCGCACGGCGATCAGGTCGGAGAGCAGGTCGTCGCCCGGCTCGGCGCGCTTGTCGCGCAGCAGCCGGGTGAAGTACCCCAGCATCGCCGCCACGGCCTCCTTGCCGGCCTCGGGCCGTGCCGGGTCGGGGGCGACGAGGCTGTCCGTCCAGACCCTGAAGTCGAACCGGTGCTCGTCCGGAATGCCGAGCAGGTCGCAGATCACGGTGATCGGCAGGGGTGCGGCGTAGGCGGCTACGAGGTCGGCGCTGCCGTGCGGGCCGAGCGCGTCGAGCAGCGAGTCGGCGGTGCGCCGGATCGGCGCGCGCAACCGCTGCACGCGGCGCGGTGTGAAGGCACGGCCGACCAGGCGGCGCACGCGCGTGTGGTCGGGCGGGTCCATGTTGAGCAGGTTGGCGTCGAGGGCGAGTGGCAGCGGGAAACCCTTGTAGGTGCCCGCCGAGGCGTGCCGTTTGTCGAGCGCGAGCCGGGGGTCGGCGAGGGCTTCACGCACGTCGTCGTAGCGGGTGACGAGCCAGGCCGGGGCGCCGTCGGGGCTGGTGATGCGGTGCACCGGTGCGCTGTCGCGCAGCCGCCGGTACACGTCGTACGGGTGGTCCAGGAGGCCGTCCGCGAGATCCATGGGGCACAGCCTAGAAAGAAGCGGGTGCCTCGGGTGGCGTACTCCTGAAGGCGGCACCGTCGACAACCGGTCGGGACGGACCGGTGGGGCGGTGAAGCGGGGTGGCCGGCGGGTCAGGCGCGCGGGCGTTGATGACCTGCCACGTACGACGGTCAGGCTGTGCGTGGCAGTTCTGGGGCCGTCAGCCCGAGTTGCCGTCCGCCGCGCTCCAGTTCCGTGAGCAGTGCGTCGAGTTGCTCGGTGTGGCGCGGGCTGAGCCGTCCGGTGTCGTCGAGGTGCACGGCGCAGGCCGTGGTCGTGTCGACGAGCCGTTCCAGGACGGCCGCCACCGCGTCCGTGCCCTCGGTGTGCCGGGCGAGGGCGGGCAGTTCGGCGGCGGCGAGGGCGATGGCGGTACGGGCCGCGGCGAGGGTGCGGTAGGCCTCGCGGCGCAGCGCCCACCGCTCGGGGCGGTCCTCGGACCCGGCGAGTACATGGGTGAGGTAGGCGTGCGCGGCGCTCCCGGCCGCGGCGAGCCGGGACCGTACGCCCGCGCCCCGCTCCCCCGGCATCGGCAGATGCCCGACGACCAGGACGAGCGCGCAGGCCAGCAGCGTCTCGCCGATCCGACTGACGGACGCTTGGGGCTCTCCACCGACCATGACGAGGGCGAGCACGAGCACGGTGACGACGGCGGTCTGCGCGGCGAAGTGCCGGGTGGCGACCGGGATGAGGGCCCCGCTGACGGCGACCAGCGCGACGAGCCCCGCGGGCCGGGGCAGTACGGCGGCGAGTCCGGCGAAGACAAGGGCACCGAGAACGGTCCCGGCGGCCCGGCACAGCACCCGCGAGGCCAGCGGGCCGAGATCGGGCTTGACGAGGAAGACGGCGGTGGCGGGCAGCCAGTACCAGTGCTGGTGCTGCCCGTACCAGCGGGCGTGGTGCAGGGACTGGGCGATGGCCGCGCTCGCCCCGAAGCACAGGGCGACGCGCAGTCCGTACTCCCGTCCGCCGGTGCCCAGCGCCGTGCGGAGCGCATCCCGCGTCCGCCGCCTGCGGGTGTGCAGGTCGCCGTCCTCGCCCCGGTCGAAGACGTCGGCGGCGTGCAGGAGTGCGTCGTCGAGGGCGCGCAGGGCCGGCGCGCGGCGGCTGGGCGCGGGCAGCGGCCCGGTGGGGCGGTTGCCGCGGACGGCGGCGGCGAGCCCGCGGGGCCCTTCGCAGGCCCGGCCGGACACCGTTTCCCCGGCCCAGGCGAGCGCGGTCGCGGCCTCGGCGAGCGGCAGCGCGGCGGCGTACTGGGCGCGCAGCCGCCGCTCGGCCGCGGAGCCGACGTAGCGGCGCAGCCGGGGCCCGGCGAGGGCGTCCTGCGCGTGGTCGAGGGCGGCGGTGAGCGCGGCCCGGCGCCGGACGGCCGCGCCGGTGCCGGCGGCGTCGAGCAGGTCCGCTATGGCGTCGTACACGTCGGCCACCGCCGTCCGTTCGCCGTCGAACCGGTAGTCGCCGGTGAGGGCGCCGGGCGTGGGCAGGGCGAGCCGCAGCGCGAGCAGCCAGCCGGCTCCGGCGAGGAAGGCGAGGGCGCGCAGCCAGCCCGGTTCGGGCAGCGGCATGCCGGCCCCGATCGCGGCGGTGACGAGCAACTGCGTGCCGGCACCGGATGCGACGGGCCCGACCGCGCTCATGCCGCCGGCGACGAGTCCGAGGCCCGTCAGCAGCAGGGTCAGCGGGACGGCGCCGAGGTACCGGCCCGTGTACGTCCCGACGAGCAGCCCCGCCGCCCCGGCGAGCGCGGGCACGCCGAGCCGTGTGACCGCCGCCCGTCGGCTGCCGGGCCGGTCGTTGATCCCGGCGAGCATGGCGGCGATGGCGGCGACGACACCGAGGGAGGCGTGGCCGCCGAGGACGGCGCCGAGCAGCAGGGGGCCGGCGGCGAGCGCCCCGCGCGCGACGGCGCTCCAGGGGACGGGCCCGCGCTGGGCGCTGAGGGCGTGGGCGAGCCAGGGCGGGGCTGCGGGGAGGGCGCGGGTCACCGGGGCTCCTGTCCGAACGAGGGCGGGGTGTGCCTTCGGGCGACGGCGGCCGTGGCGGATGGGCTGTGGGTCCACGGTAGATCGCGGGACCGTACGCGATGGAGCGGTGGTGTTTCCGCCGTGTGACGGTTGACCGGAGGGGGCGTTCTTTATGAACACAACGGCGCGGCCGGACCACCGCACATCGAGCTGTGCGGACCGGACTTGACCGGCATCTCGACGCCCTGGGGCCTGGGGCCGGTCGATCCGGCGATCGACGGCCAATGCTGGGTCCGGAGCGAGAGTCTGACCTTCTCGACCCGGTCGAGGAGTTCGTTGACGCGGCGGGCCGGGTCGACTCGGGCGGGAGTTTCGCCACGGGAAGACGCCAGCAGCGTCAACTCAGCCCGTCTCGAACGGTTATTCGGCGGGCCGGGCGTCATCGGTGGCCGGGCCGGCGGTCGTGGCGCGGGCCGCGGCGACCGACTCCTCGAAAAGGGCCTCCGCGCGCTCGATCCCGGCCACCGGTCCGGCGCCGCGCAGAGCGGTCACGATGCCGTCGACGGCGCGCAGCCCCGCCCGCTCCAGCAGCCGTTTCTCGTTGGTCACCCATTCCCCGCGGGCCGCGAGCACCGCGTGGGCGGTCTGGGCGGCGGCCACGGCGAGGGCGCCGGCGACCTCGGTGAGGCGGCCGTGCGGCGCGTGATTGGCCTTGGCGTAGGCGAGGGTGGCGCGGGCGTTGCCGTGCCAGTGTTCGGGGGCGGTACGGCGCAGCTTCGGCGGGTAGCCCGCGGGGCGCGGCAGTTCTCCCCGCAGCACCCTGTTGACCGCGAGTTCCGCGACGACCAGGTAGCTGGGGATGCCGGCGAGGTGGAAGAGCAGCGGCTCCACCCGGAAGCGGCCCTCCCGCGCCTCCGCCAGTTCGTGCTCGACGACGTCCAGGTCGCGGTAGTGCACGTCGACGCGACGGCCGTCGACGGTCAGCCAGGCGCCGCCGTTGAAGACGCCGCCGCCCCAGCCGCCGATCTCGGACACCTCACCCGGCCAGCCGAGGGCGCGCAGCTCCGCGGGGTCGAAGCGGCCCCGGTAGTAGACGGCGAGGTCCCAGTCGCTGTCCGGGCGGTGGGTGCCCTGGGCCCGGGAGCCGCCGAGCGCCACGGCCCGGACGGCGGTGAGCGCGGCGAGGCGGTCGGCGGTGGTGTCCAGGAACGTCTGGTCGGGATCGGACGGCATGGGCGGCTCCGGCGAATGAACGGGATGTCGGGTGCGGTGCGGTGTGTTTCCGACGGGGATCGGCGGGAGGCGGGGATCGGCGGGATCTTATGTGCGGTGGGCCGGTCGCGCGAACCGAATAATTCGGATGCGGACACGGGACCGTGCCCCGGATGATCGGCAGCCGGACCGCCACCCGCACCAGGAGCCACCGTGATCCAGCACATCACCGCCCCCGTTCTCTTCGTCGGCCGGGGCGCCCCCGCCACGGCCGTCGTCCCCGGAGGGGTGGGCTTGTGAGGGGCGGTGGGGGTGTGGTTCTGCGGCGTGCTGCCGTGGCCGACGCGGGGGACGTCGCCGATGTCTGGCTGCGTTCGTACGATGCCGCGCTGCCGACGGTCACCCGGCCGCGGTCCGACGACGCCGTACGGGACTACTTCCGTGACGTCGTCGTACCGCTCAGGGAGACCTGGGTCGCCGAGCCGGCCGGCGGGGGCGGGATCGTGGGGATGATGGTGCTCGACGGCGCGACGCTCTCCCAGCTCTACCTCGACCCCCGGTGGCGGGGCCGCGGCATCGGTGACCGGTTCGTCGGCCTGGCCAAGGAACGCAGCCCCGAGGGCCTCACCCTGTGGACCTTCCAGGTCAACGGGCCCGCCCACCGCTTCTACGAGCGGCACGGCTTTGTCGCCGTCGAGTTCACGGACGGCGGCGCGAACGAGGAGCGGGAGCCGGACGTTCGCTATGTGTGGCGGCCCTGATCAGCCGGCGGCCGCCGCGTACTTGTCGGTCGCCGCCACCACCGCGTCCACGATGCCCGGCGCGCCCGCGTTGTGGCCGGCCTCGTCCACGACCACCAACTCGCTGCCGGGCCAGGCGTGATGGAGCCGCCAGACCATCCCGACGAGGTTGGCGAGGTCGAGGCTGCCCTGGACGAGGGTCCCCGGGATCCCCTTCAACAGGTGCGCGTCGCGCAGCACGACGCCCGTGTCGTTGCCCTCGCCCAGGAAGTGGTCGTTTCCCCAGTAGTGGGTGACCGTGCGGGCGAAGCCCATCCGGAACTCCAGGTCCTCGTACCGCTCGACCGACCGCGGCGGCGCAGGGACGATCGCCGTCTCCCAGTCGGTCCAGGCGCGCGCCGCCCGCTCCCGCACGGCCTGGTCGGGCGACTCCAGCAACCGGTGGTAGGCGGCGGCGAGGTTGCCGTCCCGCTCGCCCTCGGGCAGCCCGGCCAGGAACCGCTCGAACGCCTCGGGGAAGATCTTCCCCAACCCCCTGGTCAGCAGCGCCACTTCGGCGTCGGAGCCGGTCGCCACCCCGGCCAGCACCAGCTCGGACACGGCCTCCGGATGCGTCTGCGCGTACCGCAGTCCCAGCACCGAGCCCCACGAGATGCCCCACACCAGCCACCGCTCGATCCCGAGGTGCCTGCGCAGCAGTTCCAGGTCGGCGATCAGATGGGCCGTCGTGTTGACGCTCATGTCGGTGCCGTACGCGCTCGCCCTCGGCGTCGAGCGGCCGCTGCCGCGCTGGTCGAGCAGCACGATGCGGTACGCGGCCGGGTCGCAGTAGCGGCGCAGCTGCGGGCTGCTGCCGGAGCCCGGGCCGCCGTGCAGCATGACCGCGGGCTTGCCGTGCGGATTGCCGCAGGTCTCCCAGTGGACGAGGTTGCCGTCGCCGACGTCGAGCATGCCCTGGTCGTACGGTTCGATCTCCGGATAGAGGCCCATCGGGGCACCGTAACGACCCGGCGGCGGGCCTGTCCTGTCATTTCCGGCCCGGCAGCCCGGCGGCGTCGGCCGCCGTGCGCAGCACCTCCCGCAGCATCTCGGGCGTGAGCCGCCCGGTGAAGGTGTTGCGCTGGCTGACGTGGAAGCAACCGAAGAGGTCGAGCCCGTCGAGGGACACCCGGGCGCCGTGCGCGAAGGCCGGCCGGGGACGCGGGATCGTCCAGCCCGCCGCGGCGAAGGCGGGCAGCGCGGCCTGCCAGCCGAAGGCGCCCAGCACGACCGCGGCCCGCAGGGTGGGCCGCAGCAGCCCCAGCTCCCGCACCAGCCAGGGGCGGCAGGTGTCGCGTTCGGCGGGCGTCGGCCGGTTGGCGGGCGGGGCGCAGTGCACGGGCGAGGTGACGCGCACGCCGTACAGTTCCAGACCGTCGTCGGCGCTCACGGACGTGGGCTGCGAGGCCAGCCCGATGTCGTACAGGGCCCGGTACAGCACGTCGCCCGAGCGGTCGCCGGTGAACATGCGGCCGGTCCGGTTCCCGCCGTGCGCGGCGGGCGCCAGCCCGAGGATCAGCAGCTGGGCGTCGGGCGGTCCGTAGCCGGGCACCGGGCGGCCCCAGTACGTCCAGTCGGCGAAGGCGGCGCGCTTGGTCCGGGCCACCTCCTCGCGCCATGCCACCAGCCGCGGGCAGGCCCGGCAGCCGGCGATACGCCGGTCGAGAGCGTCGAGACCACTGCCGTCCATGCCCCCACGGTATGCCCGACCACCGGCACCCCCGCCGCCACGGACGGAAACGGCGGACGACACAGACAGCGAGCAGCCATGCGGCGGGCAGCGGGCGTGCGGCCGGGCAGACGCCCTGGGCAACGGGCGCCGCGCGGCGGGCAGCCCACGGTGGGGCACCCGACGGTGGGCAGCAGACGGCGTACGGCGGCCAACCAGCACTGGGCAGCAGGCGCCCGCGGCGGGCAGGAGGCGCTGGGCAACGGCCTCCACGCGGCGGGCAGCCGGCGGCATACCGCGGCCAACCGGTGCTGGGCAGCAGGCGCCCGCGGCGGGCAGGCGAGCGCGGGTGGGAAAACGCTGCCGTGTTCCCCGGGCCGGGGAGCTAAGGTCGGGGCATGGCTTCCGAGGATGCGGACGTGAACGCCGGCCATGGGACCGAGCCGACCGGCTCCCCGACGGGCCCCCGGACGGGTGCCCGGACCGATGCCACGGCCGAGGGCGTTCCCGCGCGGGCCGACGCCCAGTCGGGGGGCTCCTCGGACGCGCCCGCCGGCGACACCATGGACCCGAAGGTCGCCGCGGCGGTGGCCGCCGCCCAGGCGGCCGGTCCGGGGAAGGGCGAGACCGTCCGCATCGACAGCTGGATCTGGGCCGTCCGTCTGATCAAGACCCGCTCGCTCGGGGCCGCCGCCTGCCGTGGCGGGCACGTCCACGTCAACGGCGAGCGTGTGAAGCCCGCGTACTCCGTGCGCGTCGGCGACGAGGTGCGACTGCGGCACGAGGGCCGGGAGCGGATCGTCGTCGTCAAGCGCCTGATCCGCAAGCGGGTCGGCGCCCCCGTGGCGGTTCAGTGCTATGTCGACAACTCGCCGCCTCCCCCGCCTCGGGATGCCGTCGCCCCCGCGGGCGTGCGCGACCGTGGCGCCGGCCGCCCCACCAAGCGGGACCGCCGCGAACTGGAACGGCTGCGGGCCCTGCGCGGCCTCGGCAACCGCCCCCCGGGATCCCGGTGACCCAGGTCATGCCCGCCGGTGCACCAGTCGCAGCAGGTCCGTGTTGCGCCCGCGTCGGGCCCAGGCGATGAGGGTCAGGGGCACGATCAGGATGAGCGGGGTCGCCGCGTTCTCTCCGTCGAAGGCAGTGAGCTGAACGACGAACGCACCCGCCATGAGCGCGCCGAGTGCCATGGCCGCCACCGACTGCAGGACCGGTATCAGCAAGGCCACCGCCCCGGCCAGTTCGAGCGCGCCGATGATGTACATGCCGGTGGTGCCCCAGCCGATCTGATCGAAGGACTCGACGGCCGACGAGTGCGCGATCAGCTTGGGCAGGGCGCTGGCGATCGCGTAGAAGAGCGCAAGCAGCACCTGCAGGCCGAACAGGGCGGCTCGGGCGCGCCGGCCACGCGGGGTCGCGGACTCGGCGATGACCGTACCGGAGGCGGTGTCGGTGGCGGACGTGCCGGATGCACTGATCTCGGACATGGATTCTCCCGTTGAAGCGTCCTGGTCGCTGTCATGGAGGCAGACCCCCTTTCGGCGGGGAACTCATCGCCGCCCGGCGAACCCGGTGCGGTCACAAGGCAATACACCTAGGCCGTCCGGACCGCCCTGACCCACACCCGGTCCGGTGTCAGATACTCGTCCACCTCCAGTCCGGCCTCCGCCAGTGCCCCCTCGAACTGTTCCCTCGTCAGTGGCCGGGCCAGGAACGTCTGGGTCCAGACGGCGTCCGGGAACACATACTCCGCGTGCACCGAGTTCACCCCGTCGCCGACCGGCTCGGCCGAGACCATGCGCACGGTGTAGCCGCTCGGGTCGACCCGCTCCCTCGGGAGATTCGTGTGGTAGTCCTCGCCCTCCCGCTGGATCAGCACGCAGCCGCCCTCCGCGACATGCCGGGCGCAGGTGTGCAGCAGGCCGCGCCGCACCTCTGGGTCCCCGGCGTGCACCAGGAACGAGGCGAGCATCACCACGTCGAACGTCTCGCCCAGGTCCAGGTCCTCGATGGGGCTGCATATGGTGCGCGCCCCGCGGACGCGCTCCAGCATCTCCGCTGACTCGTCGACCGCGGTGACCGTGAACCCGCGCTCCAGCAGGGGGTGGGTCATGCGTCCGACGCCGCTGCCCAGCTCCAGGATGCTCGCCCCGGCCGGCACGGCCGCGGCGATGATGTCCGGCTCGTCACCGACCGACAGGCGCGAGTAGAGCTCCACCGCGCAGCCGTCCGGGGTGATCGCACCGGGTCCCGTTCCCTCGTATCCCTCTCGCATTTCAGCCGTCATGCCCGAACAACGGCCCGGCGCCGCACACCCGTTCCCATGCCGCAGCAGTTCACCCGTTCGAGTGGACGGGCCGGTGCGCTGCCCGCACCCCTGCCGGTCGGAGGGGCGGGTCGCCGCCGGTCGGCGTCCGCTGGGCGTCCCAGCCGTTGCGCCTGGTCGGCGTCCGCATCGAGGAGTACGTTGCAGAAAGGAGTGGTGATCCGATGCGTACGGGCAGTGAGCCGGCGACCGCGCGCAGTGCTCTGCGGGCGCGGTTCTGGCTGAGCGTGTGGGGAGTGGCCTGGGCGATCTTCGGAACGGCGGTGTTCGCGCTGGTGGGCCGCACGGGCTGGGCCATCGCCTGCGGGCTGCTGTGGCTGGTGGCCAGCATCGACCTCGTCATGATCGTCCGGCACATCCGGCAGGGGCCGCACTACCAGCCGGGCCGCGATGTACCGCCGTACGCTCCGCCGACGAACCCGCCGTTCTACCGCCGTCCCTCGCAGCGCCGGCCGTGGTACCGCCGTCCGCCCCAGCACCGGCACCCGTGACCGTCCGGTGGCGCCGGCGTTCGCGGCCCCGCCGGGCTCAGGAATCGAACCGCGCCGCCTTCAGATACTGCGGGTTCGGGTCGAGCGCCGCCGCCAGCCGGAAGTGCCGCTTGGCCTGGTCGCGGCGGCCCTGGCGCTCATAGGTGCGGGCGAGGGCGAAGTGCGCGAACGCGTTGTCCGGCTCTCGTTCCAGGACGATGGTGAACTCCAGCTCGGCGGGCCGTAGTTGCGCGGCGGCAAAGAAGGCACGCGCGCGGAGCAGCCGGGCGGCCGTGTTCTCGGGGTGCGCGGCGATGACTCCGTCGAGCAGTTTCACCGCGCCCCGCGGATCCCGTGCGTTGAGCAGATGCTCGGCGGCACGGAAGTCGATGACATGCGTTTCCGGAGTACGTCCGGGCGATCCGCTGGTCTCGGGCACGGCACACTCCTTCCCTCGCAGACACAGTTCAACGCCCCGTCGGGCGCATGCTATTCCCCGGCCGCCCCCGCGGTGTCCGCGCGGTGTGCCTGTTCCCTGCGGACCAGGTCGGCCCACACCTCGGCGACGCGCCGCCGCAGGGCGTCGAGGGACACGTCATTGTCGATGACGACGTCCGCGATCTCCAGGCGTTTGTCCCGGGTCGCCTGCGCCGCCATACGCGCGCGTGCGTCCTCCTCGCTCATGCCGCGCCGCCGTACGAGCCGGTCGAGCTGGGTCTCGGGGCTGGCGTCGACGACGACCACGACGTCGTAGAGGGGCGCGAGGCTGTTCTCGGCGAGGAGCGGCACGTCGTGCACGACGACGGCGTCGGCGGGCGCCGTGCTCTCCAGTTCGCGGGAGCGGGCGCCCACCAGGGGGTGCACGATCGAGTTCAGCACGGCCAGCTTCTCGGGGTCGGCGAAGACGATCGCGCCGAGCCCTGGCCGGTCCAGGCCGCCGTCGGCGGCGAGGACCCGCTCGCCGAAGGCGTCGACCACCGCCGCGAGTCCGGGGGTGCCGGGCGCGACGACCTCGCGGGCGATGCGGTCGGCGTCGATCAGCACGGCACCGTGCTGCACCAGCAGCCGCGACACCTCGCTCTTTCCGGCGCCGATGCCGCCGGTCAGGCCAACTTTCAGCATGCTCGGAAGCCTAGACGCTGCGCTTGGCCGGCGGGTGGGAGGGGCGGACGGTGGACCGGAGCCGCCCCGGTGACCCCGCCCATGGGCCTCACGACCCCTCGGACAGCTGAGGCACCCGAGCCTGGGGCGGCTCGCGTGCGGGCGGTTCGGTCAGCTCGGTCCGGGTCCGGGTCCGGGTCCGGGTCCGGGTCCGGACCCGTCTGAGCCTGGGCCTGCTTGAGCCCGGGGGGCGTGAGACCCGGCTGTCTGAGTCCGGGGCCGTGCGTGTCCGGGGCGATCCGGGTCAGGTTCGTCCGGGTTCTGGGCTGATCGAGTCCGCGGGTGTTTGGGTACGGGGATGGACCGGGCACTGGGCGGTCTGTGTCCGCAGCCGTTCGAGTCAGGGCCGTTTACCGCCGGGGCTGTCCGAGCTCGAGACCGTCTGTGTGCGGGGCCGTCTGTGTGCGGGGCCGTTTGCGTACGGGGGCGCTCGGGACCCGGCCAGCCAGGGTGAGGGCCTTCGAGTCTGGCGCCATTGGTGTGCGGAGGGCTCGGGCTTGTACTCCGTACGTCACCTGCGCGATACCCGTGGGCGCTCCGCGCGGGGCCGTGAGCGGCCCGGGGCGGCCGGGCGGCCGCCTGCCGCTTGTCCGCTGGAGAGCGGTCCGGCCTGCACTTCGTGCATCCGCTACGCAAAGGGGCCGTGAGACCGTGGGCGCTCCGCGCGGGGCTGTGAGCGGCCCGGGGCAGTCGTCTGCCGGCGCGTCCGCTGCGGCGCGCTCGGGCTTGCGCGCCGGGCGTCAGCTGCGCAAAGGGGGCAGCGATGCCCGTGGACGCTCCGCGCGGGACCGTGGGCGGCCGGGCGGATGCCTGCCGGCGCGTCCGCTGCAGCGCGCTTGGGTCTGTGCTCCGGGCACACCCGGACGTGGGCCGTCCAGGCTCCCTCGGAGTGGGAGCCGGTTCGCTTCGGGGGCTTCAGCCCTCGCCCTCCCGTTCTGCCAGGAAGCGTTCGAATTCCTGGCCGATCTCGTCCGCCGACGGGATCTCGACCGGTTCGGCGAGCATGTTGCCCCGGGTCTCGGCACCCGCCGCGGCGTCGTACTGGTGCTCAAGGCCCTGGACGAGGGCCGTCAGTTCCTCGTCGCCCTCCTGGATCTGCCGGTCGATCTCGGTCTGCGTGCGGTACGCGTCCGTGCGCAGCGCGTGTGCGATGCCCGGCAGGACCAGGCCGGTGGCGGCCGTGATGGCCTCCAGGACGGTCAGCGCCGCGTCCGGGTACGCGGAACGGGCGATGTAGTGCGGAACGTGCGCGGCGACGCCCAGAACGTCATGTCCGGCCTCCATGAGGCGGTACTCCAGAAGCGACTCGGCGCTGCCGGGCACCTGGGCCTCTTCGAAGGGGCTGCGGCCAGGTACGAGGTCGGTGCGGTTGCCGTGCGGCGTGACGCCCACGGGGCGGGTGTGCGGGACGCCCATGGGGATGCCGTGGAAGTTCACGGACAGGCGGACGCCGAGCCGTTCCACGATCTGCCGTACGGCGGTGGCGAAGCGCTCCCACTCCACGTCGGGCTCAGGGCCGGACAGCAGCAGGAAGGGCGCTCCGGTGGCGTCCTGGACGAGGCGGACCTCGATGGCCGGGACCTCGTAGTCGGTCCAGCGGTCCCGTTTGAACGTCAGTAGCGGGCGCCGGGCCCGGTAGTCCACGAGCCGGTCGTGGTCGAAACGGGCCACGAGTTGGTGGGGCAGCGAGTCGAGCAGCCGGTCGACGATCTGGTCGCCGGTCTCGCCCGCGTCGATGTATCCGTCGAAGTGGTAGAGCATGACAAGGCCGGCCGACTCCTGGGCGAGCGCCATGTCGACGACGGCCAGCCCCTTCGGCTCCCATGCGTACAAACCCTGCGGATCAAGCACTGTGACCGCTCCTCCTCTGTTCCCAACGGATCAACGTCCGCGGGGACGCGGGCATTCCCGCATCCCCGGACCGGTCGCGGCGGCGCCGCGCGGTGCCGGGACCGCGTGGAGCCGCCGCGCCGGACGGGGTCAGGAGGCGAGGACGCGCCGGTGCAGCTCGGTGACGACCTTGCGGGCGGAGGTGATCGCGCCGTGCTGCCAGGCGTCCAGGTAGCTGAGGTAGTCGCCGGCGAAGTACACGTTGCCCTGCGCCCGGTTGAGCGGCGCGTACGCCGGGGCGTCGGGGCCGCCGGGCATGGAGTGCCAGGCGCCTTCCAGGTAGGGGGCGAGCTTCCACTGGTGCGAGAACGACGCGGCCAGTTCGGTGCGGTACTTCTCGCCGTGGATCCGGACGCCCTGGGCCACGGCGCGCTCCAGGCGCCCGGCGGGGGTGAGCGCCGAGTACGCCTCGGAGTGTGCGCCGGTGTTGTAGTAGCCGATGATCACCCCTCGGTCGCCGAGGTGGCCGTAGGACGGGTACCAGATGTGGTCCAGGTCCAGGTCGGTCTCGGTGATGCCGCCGAAGATCCTGAAGTCCCGCTCCCACCAACGGCTCCTGTACTCAAGGCCGATCTTGGACGCGTGGGAGGGCCGCACGGCGAGGAGCGCGGTCTGCACCGCGGAGCCGAGGTTGTGCGCGGTCTTCGCGAGGATGTGCGGTGCCAGTGTGGCGATGCAGTAGTCGGCCTCGATGGTGCGGGTGCGGCCGTGCTGGGTGTAGGTGACGACGACGCCGTCGCCGGTGTTCTTGATGTCGGTGACGGGCGCGCCGGTGCGGATCCGCTTCTCCCCTATGGCGCGTGCGAACGCTGCGGGTATCCGGTCCATGCCGCCGACCGGCTGGAACATCAGCATCGCCTGGTCGTAGCCGAACTCGAAGGAGAAGTAGCGGCCGACGTTGGAGGCGAAGACCTCGGAGAGCGAGGGTACGTCGCCGAGTTCGTTCCCGGGTGTGCCCGAGGCGCCGGGGTCGACGGTGAAGCCGCGGTGCTCGGTGCCGGTGTAGGTGTAGTCGGCGCCGAGGGAGCCGTAGCCCTTGAGGAAGGCGAGCAGCCGTTCCCTGTCGTCGGCGGTCAGTTCGGCGTCGAGGGCGCCGGTGTTGGTGGCCTTCGCGAGCAGTTCGGAGACGTAGCCGTAGACGTCGGCCTTCGCGGTCCGGTACTGGACCGGCGCTTTCATGCCGGCGCCCGGGTTGTAGATGAGCGCGCCGGCGTTGGAGTTGGTGAAGACCTCTATGGGGACGCCGAGTTCGCGACAGTAGTCGAGGGTGACCATCCACTGGGCGAGGCGTGCGGGGCCGGCGTTCATGTACTGGCCCTTGCTGAATCCGGCCGTCTGCCGCACACCGTTGATGTCCGTGAGCGTGTCGCCGCCGCGGACGGTGAGGTTGCGGCCGCCGACGCGGTCGCGGGCTTCCAGGACGGTGCAGTCGTAGCCGGCCTTGCCCAGTTCGTACGCGGAGGTGAGGCCGGCGATGCCGGCTCCGATGACGACGACCTTGGCAGGTTTGCCGGTGCGGCCCTGGAGGGTGAAGTCGCTGCGGCGGGGCGGCTGGAACGGCGTCTCCTTCTCGGCCGCGTAGGCGGCGGTGGGGGCGAGGCCGAGCGCCCCCATGGTGGCGAACATCGCTCCCGCTCCGCCGGCGACGCCGACGCTGCGCAGGAATGTACGGCGGCTCGTTCCCGACCCGGGCTGAGGCAGTGCCATGGCGGAGGCTCCCATCTCGATCATGAACGACCGAGGAAGCCTCCCAATGGCCGGTTACGGGCCATCGGCTCTTGGTGTGTCCCGCACGTTTCTACAAGGCCGAGGGCAACTCGCAACTCCCCCGAGGCGGGGCGGCCAACCGCACGAGCGACACGGACGCCCCCGCGGACCGACGGGCTACCGGTGGCTCACGGGACTGCGCGGGGGCTCACACGACTGCCGGTCGCCCGCAGGGCTGGGCTGGGGCCACACTCGGCCACCGGCCGCCCCCGAACCGCACCCGGCTCCTTAAAGGGGGCCGTGACTCTCGGGGCGGCGCAGGGCTCGCAAGGCTGCCAGCGACTCGCAGGGCTACGCGGAGCGCGCTCGGCTACCGGCCGCCCCCGAACTGCACGTGGCCCACACGACTGCCGACCGCTCGCGGTCCGGCGGGCAACTGCCTGTCGCCCGCCGGACCGCACGAGGCCCACACGACTACCGGCCGCCCCCCGAACCGCACCCGGCTCCTTAAGGCTGCCGTGACTCGCAGGGCTGCGCGGAGCGCACTCGACTACCGGCCGCCCGCCGAACCGCACGCTGTTCCTAAGACTGCCAGTGGCTCGCGGGGCGGCGCGCGGCCCCGATCGCCCACCGAACGGCACGCGGCCCACACGGCTACCGGCCGCCCGCCGGACCGCACACGGCCCACACGACTACCAGCCGCCCCCGGACCGCACCCGGCTCCTCAAGGCTGCCGTGGCTCGCAGGGCTGCACGCGGCCCACACGACTACCGACCGCCCGCCGGACCGCACGACTACCGACCGCCCACCGAACCGCACGCGGCCCACACGGCTGCCGGCGCACGCCGAAGCGCGCACAAGGCGGAGGGGCCGCACCCGGGAAGGTGCGGCCCCTCTGTTGGTTGCCAAGCCTCAGCGGCTAGCGATCAGCTCTGGCCACCGGCGAGCTTCTCGCGCAGCGCGGCCAGCGCCTCGTCCGAGGCCAGCGCGCCGGAGTTGTCCGCGCCCTCGGAGGAGTACGAACCGCCACCGGACGCGGCCGGAGCGGCGGCCTCGCCACCCTCGGCGGCAGCGGCAGCGTCGGCCTCACGCGACTTGATGACCTGCTGCTGGTGCTGCTCGAAGCGCTGCTGCGCCTCGGCGTACTGGCGCTCCCACTCCTCGCGCTGCTTCTCGTAGCCCTCGAGCCAGTCGTTGGTCTCGGGGTCGAAGCCCTCGGGGTAGATGTAGTTGCCCTGGTCGTCGTAGGACGCGGCCATGCCGTACAGGGTCGGGTCGAACTCGACCGCGGCCGGGTCGGCACCGAAGGACTCGTTGGCCTGCTTGAGGGACAGCGAGATCCGGCGGCGCTCCAGGTCGATGTCGATGACCTTGACGAAGATCTCGTCGTTGACCTGGACGACCTGCTCCGGGATCTCCACGTGGCGCTCGGCCAGCTCGGAGATGTGGACCAGACCCTCGATGCCCTCGTCGACGCGGACGAACGCACCGAACGGAACCAGCTTCGTGACCTTGCCGGGCACGACCTGGCCGATCTGGTGGGTGCGGGCGAACTGCTGCCACGGGTCTTCCTGGGTCGCCTTCAGCGACAGGGAGACACGCTCGCGGTCCATGTCGACGTCGAGGACCTCGACGGTGACCTCCTGGCCGACCTCGACGACCTCGGACGGGTGGTCGATGTGCTTCCAGGACAGCTCGGAGACGTGGACCAGACCGTCGACGCCACCCAGGTCCACGAAGGCACCGAAGTTGACGATCGAGGAGACCACACCGGAGCGGACCTGACCCTTCTGGAGGGTCGTGAGGAACGTCTGGCGGACCTCGGACTGGGTCTGCTCCAGCCAGGCACGGCGGGACAGGACCACGTTGTTGCGGTTCTTGTCCAGCTCGATGATCTTGGCCTCCAGCTCCTTGCCGACGTACGGCTGGAGGTCGCGGACCCGGCGCATCTCGACGAGGGACGCGGGCAGGAAGCCACGGAGGCCGATGTCGAGGATGAGACCACCCTTGACGACCTCGATGACGGTACCGGTGACGATGCCGTCCTCTTCCTTGATCTTCTCGATGGTGCCCCAGGCACGCTCGTACTGGGCACGCTTCTTCGAGAGGATCAGGCGGCCTTCCTTGTCCTCCTTCTGGAGAACGAGGGCCTCGATCTCGTCGCCGACGGCGACGACCTCGTTCGGGTCGACGTCGTGCTTGATCGAGAGTTCGCGGCTCGGGATGACACCTTCGGTCTTGTAACCGATGTCGAGCAGGACCTCGTCCCGGTCGACCTTCACGATGACGCCGTCGACGATGTCGCCGTCGTTGAAGTACTTGATCGTCTCGTCGATCGCTGCGAGGAACGCGTCCTCGTTACCGATGTCGTTGACCGCTACCTGCGGGGTGGTGGCGGTGGTCTCGGTGCTGCTCGTCATGTGGGAAAGGGCTCCGGTACGGACATTGAAGTCGTAGGTACTGCTTACGCCGGGAGCCCGTTTCGCTCTGCAGAAGCCGGACAGCCTAGGAAGCGCCCCACCGGGAATCCGGCGACGGCGCCTCGACAACCGAGGGGACATACAACAGATGCGAGCGCAGCCTGCTACGTCTGAGGAGCGCAGGCCCGCAGCGCAACTTGTAGCATACGGGGGCAGCCGGACAGGGTCAATGCACGAAGGCGCACAGCCGGGGCGGATCGCCGCATACCCGGCACAAGAACCGTCCAGCCAGGCCACGCTGTCCCCGGGACCCCTTGCGTGACACGCCGTGCGTGCACGCCCCGCGGAATGCAGGGAAGAGTACGACGAGGGAGCCGATCATCCAAGAGTCCGAAGCGTTCGAGCCGGAGGCCACCCGGCGTGCGGCCGGTGTCGCGGAGAGCGCACGCGCCAATCGCGGCTGGTGGGACCGGAACGCGGACGAGTACCAGGTCGAGCACGGCACGTTCCTCGGGGACGACCGTTTCGTGTGGGGGCCGGAGGGCCTCGACGAGGTGGAGGCCGAACTGCTCGGCCCGCCCGAGGAGCTGAAGGGCAGGGCCGTCCTGGAGATCGGGGCGGGCGCGGCGCAGTGCGCGCGCTGGCTGGCCGCGCAGGGCGCGCGTCCGGTGGCCCTGGATCTCTCGCACCGGCAGCTGCAGCACGCGCTGCGCATCGGCGGATCGTTTCCCCTGGTGTGCGCCGACGCCGCCGCGCTGCCGTTCGTGGACGCCTCCTTCGACCTTGCGTGCTCGGCGTACGGGGCGCTGCCGTTCGTGGCGGACCCGCGGCTGGTGCTGCGGGAGGTGCGCCGGGTGCTGCGTCCGGGCGGCCGGTTCGTCTTCTCCGTCACGCATCCGATCCGCTGGGCGTTCCCGGACGAGCCGGGGCCGGAGGGCCTGACGGTCTCGGCGTCGTACTTCGACCGCACGCCCTACGTGGAGCAGGACGACGAGGGCCGGGCCGTGTACGTCGAGCACCACAGGACGCTCGGGGACCGGGTCCGTGACATCGCCTCCTCCGGTTTCCGGCTGGTGGACCTGGTCGAGCCGGAGTGGCCGGCGTGGAACACGTCCGAGTGGGGCGGCTGGTCCCCGCTGCGCGGCGCCCTCGTCCCGGGTACGGCGATCTTCGTCTGCGAGCGGGACTGACGCACACGCGCGTGAGACCGGACTGACGCACACGCGCGTGGGGGACGGTTTGGCGGGCGTACGACACTGGGGGCGTGATCCGTTACGACGCCCTGGACGCCCTGCCCGTACGCGCCGCCCTGCCCGCGCTGGACGACGCCCTGGCGGGGCACGGCACCGCCGTCCTGGTGGCGCCGCCCGGCACCGGCAAGACCACGCTGGTGCCGCTCGCGCTGGCCGGGCTGCTGGGCGAGGGCCCGGCACGGCGGGTGGTCGTGGCCGAGCCGCGGCGGATCGCGGCACGCGCGGCGGCCCGCCGGATGGCGTGGCTGCTGGGCGAGGAGGTCGGACGCTCCGTCGGCTACACGGTGCGCGGCGAGCGGATCGTGGGGCGCCACGCGCGCGTGGAGGTGGTCACGACCGGTGTGCTGTTGCAGCGGCTCCAGCGGGACCAGGAGTCGGCCGGTGTCGACGTCGTCGTGCTCGACGAGTGCCACGAACGGCATCTGGACGCGGACACGGCGGCGGCGTTCCTGTGGGACGTGCGCGAGACGCTGCGGCCGGACCTGCGGCTGGTGGCGGCGTCGGCGACCACGGACGCGCAGGGCTGGGCTCGGCTGCTGGGCGGTGCGCCGGTGGTGGAGGCGCGGGGCGCCGCGTACGACGTCGAGGTGGTGTGGGCGCCCCCGGCGCGTCCCGTGCGGCCGCCGCACGGCCTGTGGGTCGATCCGGCGCTGACGGCGCATGTGGCGTCGGTGGTGCGGCGGGCGCTGGCGGAGCGCTCGGGTGACGTGCTGTGCTTCCTGCCGGGTGTCGGCGAGATCGCCCGGGTCGCCGGTCAGTTGGGGGATCCGCGTGGCCTCGGTGACGTCGAGGTGCTTCAGGTGCACGGGCGGGCGCCTGCGGCGGTGCAGGACGCGGTGCTGGCGCCCGGGGAGCGCCGTCGGGTGGTGCTGGCCACGTCCGTTGCGGAGTCCTCGCTGACGGTTCCCGGGGTGCGGGTGGTGGTCGATTCGGGGCTCGCGCGTGAGCCGCGGGTGGACCACGCGCGCGGGTTGAGCGCGCTGACGACGGTACGGGCGTCGCAGGCGGCGGGGCGGCAGCGGGCGGGCCGTGCCGGGCGCGAGGCTCCGGGCACGGTGTACCGGTGCTGGGCGCAGGCCGAGGACGCGCGGCTGCCGCGTTTCCCGGCCCCGGAGATCAGGGTGGCGGATCTGACGGCGTTCGCCCTTCAGGCGGCCTGCTGGGGCGATCCGGACGCCTCCGGCCTCGCGCTGCTGGATCCTCCGCCGGGCGGGGCGATGGCGGCGGCGCGCGAGGTGCTGACGGCGATCGGCGCGGTGGACGCGGCCGGCCGGGCGACGCAGCGGGGGCTGCGGCTGGCCCGGCTGGGGCTGCACCCCCGGCTGGGGCGTGCGCTGCTCGACGCGGCGCCGCTGGTGGGCGCGGAGCGGGCGGCTGAAGTGGTCGCGCTGCTGAGCGAGGAGGCGCCGCGGGCGTACGGCGACGATCTCGCGGGCGCGGTGCGGGCCGCGGGCCGCGGCGGCGACGCCTACGCGGGTCGCTGGCGGGCGGAGGTGCGACGGCTGCGGGCCGTCGCCGCCGAGTCCGGCCGCCCGTCCGGCCGCCCGATCCCGGCGACGACGCGGACCGCCGCGGACGGCGCTGCCGCGCCGCCCCCGGCGCCGCCGGCCTCCTCGGCCGGGTCGGCGGGGTACGGCGCGGACCGGGCCGCGGGTGTCGTCGCCGCTCTCGCGTTTCCCGAGCGGGTGGGGAAGTGGGCCGGCGGGTCATGGCTCATGGTGTCGGGGACGCGGGCGGAGGCCGCTGAGGGTTCGGCGCTGCGCGGCTGCGCATGGCTCGCCGTCGCCGCCGCGGACCGCCCCGTCGGCAAGGGCCACGCGCGCGTGCGGCTCGGGGCCGTCGTGGACGAGGACGTGGCCCGGTTCGCGGGCGGGGCGCTGCTGGACGGGCGCGACGAGGTGCGCTGGGCCGACGGGGACGTCGTGGCGCGCAGGGTCGAGCGGCTGGGGGCGGTCGAACTGGCCGTGCGGGCGCTGCCGGACGCCGCGCCCGCCCTGGTGCGCAAGGCGCTGCTGGACGGGCTGCGCCAGGAGGGGTTCGGGCTGCTGAAGTGGTCCGCGGAGGCGGGCGTGCTGCGGCAGCGGCTGGCCTTCTTGCGGCGGCAGCTCGGCGAGCCCTGGCCGGACGTGTCGGACGATGCTCTGCACGCGCGCGTGCAGGAGTGGCTGGAGCCGGAGCTGGGGCGGGCCCGGCGCCGTGCCGACCTCGCGCGGATCGACGCCGGGCAGGCGCTCGCGCGGCTGCTGCCGTGGGCGGACGGCACGGCCGGGCGCCTGGACGAGCTGGCCCCGGAACGGATCACCGTGCCCAGCGGGTCCCGGATCCGGATCGACTACGGCGACCCGGAACAGCCCGTCCTCGCGGTGAAGCTGCAGGAGATGTTCGGATTGAACGCGTCGCCCGCCGTCGCCGGGGTGCCGTTGCTCGTGCATCTCCTCTCCCCCGCCGGGCGGCCCGCCGCGGTCACCGCCGATCTGGCCTCCTTCTGGAAGGACGGCTACCGGGGCGTGCGGGCGGAGCTGCGCGGCCGGTATCCGAAGCATCCGTGGCCCGAGGACCCGGCCACGGCCGAGCCGACCCGGCACACCAACGCCCGCCTCAGGCGCTGACCGGCCCCGAGACCGACCGGCTCAGGAACCTTCCGGCTCGGGATCCGCCCGGCTCGGGCGCTGACCGGTTCAGAGCTGCCGGCCTCAGGCGCCGACCGGCTCCGGTGCGGACGTGTCGGCCCGCGCGGGTTCTCCCGGTCGGCGGCCGCGTGCCTCCAGGCAGAGGGAGAGGACCAGCAACGCGATGCCGAGGGACAGCAATCCCCAGGGCAGGTAGGACGTGAGCAGCAGGACGACGGTGCGGTTCTGCTTGACCAGGGACACCGTGTGCGCGATGTAGTCCTCGCGCATCTTCACATGGCCGGCGAACGCCGTCACCCGGTCCCGGCCGCCGAGCAGGGTGCCGCCGCGCAGCTCCTCCTTGTGGATCTCCTCGCCGTAGACGGGCGCGCCGGTGACGGGCTCGACCCAGAACTTGCGGACCGTGGTGTACCAGCGGGTCGTGCCTGTCTTGGCGACCGACTCCGGGGTGATGCCCTCGACGGGCATGGCCTTGGGGAAGGGGACCTTGGTCCAGGGGACGGTCTGTTCGAAGTAGTAGACGGTCAGCCCGCGGAAGTTGCGGGTGCCCTGGTAGTGGATGGGGCTGGTGGTGCGCGTCTGCGCGTCGAAGTACTCGTAGTCCCGCTTCTCGGTGAGGAAGGGCCACTTGAACTCGATGCCGTCCCGGCGGACCGGGTCTCCGTCGACCATCTCGCCGGTGGCGTGGACGGGTTCCTGGGAGTGGGCGTCGAAGATGTAGCGCTCGGGGATCTCGGAGACCATCTTGCCGTCGGGGCCCTGGACGTAGGACAGGCCGTCCCAGACGACCACGTCCCGGCCCGCCGTCCGCTCGACCTTCCTCGATGCCTCCACATTGCCCTTGAGCGTCTGCACGATGGTGACCTTGGAGACCTTCCGCGCCCGCATCGTGCCGTAGTCGAGGAGGGTGGCGCCCTTGGCCTCCAGGACCATGTCCTGGTACTGGTTCGGCGGGATCTTGGCCAGGCGCGGGAAGGCGTACCAGCGCACCAGCGGGGACAGCGCCGCGAAGAACACGGCGAGGGCGAGCAGGACCAGGCCGGCCTTGCGGCGCATCTCGGCCTCCCAAAGGGGCGGTTACGGGTGTGCGGGCACGGTCGTCAGCAGCGGCTTCGGGGACGTCCTGCCGTCCGGCAGGCCCATGGCGGTGATGGCGAGGACCAGGGCGAGCGCGAGGACGAGACCGCTCGCGGCGGCGATCAGGGCACGCATGCGGAGCCTCCCCGTACGGTCGGAACAGCCGGGCACGGAGCGGGGCACCTGGCGCGGCCCCGGCCCGGACGTCGCGAACTGATGGTTCGTCAGGTCCGGCACCGTAGCAACGGCAGGGCGAGATGAGAACACGTCGCACACCAACGAGGGCGCCCCTCCGCGCAGGCGGAGGGGCGCCCTCTCAGGGAGCGTGCTGTCGGCGGCCGTTACGGCGTCGCGGAGGCGGTCGGCGACGGGGCCGGGCTCTCGGCCGCCGCGGTCACCGTCAGCTCGACGGTCAGCGTGGCGCCGCCGGTGGTGGTGATCCGCAGCAGGAACGTGCCCTCGGTGTCGTCCGCGTACAGCTTGGGCAGCGTGATCTGGCCCTTCGCGTCGGTCACCAGGCCACTCAGGGTGCGCACCGCGTTGCCGTCGGCGTCCTTGAAGTAGGGGCCCTTGTCGTTGACGGAGGTGTCGTCCACCGACCTGACCAGGGTCGCGGTGGCCGCGACGCCGTCCGCGACCGCGCCACGGTACGTGGCCTTCACGGTGACCTGGTCGGTGAACTCGCCGCCCGCCGTGCAGGTCAGCGGGGCTGTTCCGGTGCGGGCGAGGGCATCGGCGGCGCGCGCGGTGACCGTCGCCGTGTAGTCCAGGGCCTTGACCGTCGGGCGGCCCACCACGGCGGCCCGTACCCTGAAGTCGCCCGTCTTCTGGCCCGCCTTGAGCGCCGGCGCGACGGCCACGCCCTTGCTGTCGGTGGCGACCGTGGCGACGCGCTCGCCACCGGCGAAGGTGGCGTCGATGTCACCGACCAGGGTGAACCGGACGCGAACCTTGCCGACGGACGTGCCGGCCTTGGTCTCGGCGCGCGTGCTGATCTTCTCGGCGAAGGTGTCGCCCGCCATCGCGGAGAGCCGGGCGGTGCCCGCGTCGGCCAGATGGTCCACCGTGTCGGTGGGCGTGGCCGGCGCGGACGGCGTGCCAGGCGTGCTCGGCGGGGACGGTTCCTGGGGTTTCGGGGTGTCGCTCGGCTTCTCCGGCTTCGGCGTCGACCCGCCCGGCTTCCGGGTCGACGGCGAGCGGTCGGTGCGGTCCGGTCCGTCGCTGCGGCTGCCGGGCAGCCGGCCGGTGCCGTCCGGGATCGAGTGGATGCCCTTGCGGTAGTACTCCAGCCACGACAGGACGGTGTTGAGGTAGTCCTGCGAGTTGTTGTAGCTGAGGATCGCCCGGTCGAGGTCGGCCTGCACCGACAGGTCCCAGCCGTAGCGGCACAGGTAGTGGCCGGCCGCGAGCGCCGCGTCGTAGATGTTGTTGGGGTCCTTCTTGCCGTCGCCGTTGCCGTCGCGGCCCGCCCAGGCCCAGGTGGACGGGATGAACTGCATGGGGCCCACGGCCTGGTCGTACAGGCTGTTGCCGTCGTACGCGCCGTTGTCGGTGTCCTTGATGAGCGCGAAGCCGTTGCCGTCGAGCTGCGGGCCGAGGATCGGGCTCAGGGTGGTGCCGTCCGCGTCGACCCGACCGCCGCGTGCCTGGCCGGATTCGACCTTGCCGATGGCGGCGAGGAGTTCCCAGGGCAGGTTGCAGCCCGGCTTGGCGGAGCGCAGCTTCGCCGCGGCCTTCTTGTAGGCGTCCAGCACGGTGGCCGGTATGCCCGCCTCGGTATCGCCCTGGGCGACCGGGGTGCCGGCGCTCGACGACGGGCTGGGGCTGGGGCTGGGGCTGTTGAGGGGCGGCAGGTCGGTGTAGTACGGCGAGTTGCCGGTGGCGTTGTGCTCGGTGTCCTCCTCCGGTGCGGAGGCACTGGTGCCCGTGGCGGCCCGCTGGTCGGGGTCGGCCGTACCGCCCGGAGCCTGGGACGCCGAGAGGGCCGCGACCGCCGCCGCGGCCGCAGCGGTCGTCGCCGCCCCCTTGCGCAGCCTCCTGCCGAAATGCGCCGCCATAGAGTGAACCCCTCCCGTGGACGCCCCCGGCGCCCGTCTCCGACTGCCTGCTCGCTCTGTTGTGACGGTTGACCCGGGGCAGTGGTTGCCCCGCCGCGCCGTTCCCGTACGCACGGTGATCCCTCCGGCCGTGCGTCACCGGCGGCGACCCAGGTGACCCTACGGCAACTTTCTTTGCTCGGGCACCCGTTGCAGCCCGGTTTTCACCGGTTGGCCATATGCCGTTGCGGTGGCGGAAGTCCCCCATACTTGACGGACGCGATCACCGGGTCGGCGCAGCGGCCGACGACCGCTTCAGGGGGCCCTCGTTGCCGTTCACTCTCAGCCACGCCGCCGCCGTGCTGCCCGCGGTGCGCACGGACGGAACCGGGCGGGGCCGGCTGGTGCCCGCGGTGCTCGTCGCGGGGTCCTTCGCCCCCGACATGACCTTCTACGCGGCGAGCGTCCTGCCGGGCGCGATGCGGTTCGGGACGGTCACGCACTCGCCGGTCGGCGTCCTCGGCGTCGACGTGCTGACCGCGTGGGCGCTCGTCGGGCTGTGGCTGCTGGTGCGCGAGCCGCTGGTGGCGCTGCTGCCGCAGTCCCGCCGGGCACAGGCCGCGGCGCTGCTGCGGTGCGGGGCGCCACGCGCGCGCGTGCGGCCGGCCACGGTGGCGTGGTGGTACGTGTCCGCCGTCCTCGGTGCGCTCACCCACGTGGGGTGGGACGCGTTCACGCACCACGGCCGGTGGGGCACACGGCTGGTCCCGGTGCTGGACCGGGACCTGGCGGGCGCGCCCCTGTACTGGTACCTGCAGTACGGCGGCTCGGCGCTGGCCGCGCTCGTGATCGCCGCGTTCGTCCTGCGTGCGGTACGGCGGGCTCCCGCGCGCGAACCGGTGGGGGTGCCGGTGCTGTCCGCAGGGGACCGGTGGCGGGCCGGTGCCGTGATCGGTGGCTGCGCGGTGGTCGCGGCGGTGGAGCGTGCGGTCCGCTGGTGGACGTACTGGGGCGCCGCGGCGCGGCCCTGGGAGCTGGTGCCTGCGGTGTGTTTCGGGGCGGGCGCGGGGCTTGTGCCGGGGCTCGTGGTGTACGCCCTCGGGGTCAGGGCGTGGCGTCCGGCCCCGACTCCGGTCCTTGCCGGTCCCGGAGGGGGCGGGGCGGAGCGGAGCCGGCCCGTCGCTCGGTGACGGTGGCCACGAACACGGTGATGGTGCGGGGCGGGCGTGGGCGCGGGCGTGGGAGCAGGGTGAGCAGCAGCGCGAGGTAGCTGCGGGCCAGCTCGGTCCGGTGGCGCCAGCGCGGTGTCGGATCGCGGCGAGGGGTGTGCCCGCCGAGTCGCCGCCCGATGTCCGTCACGGCCTTGCGTGCCGTGGTCGCCGGGGCGGTGGGGATGCGGGCGGTGCTTGCGTCGGCCGCGAGGGCCGGGACCTGCGGGGGCGGCAAGGACGGGGCCGTGGCGGTGTCCGCCCTGGCCGTGATCCACGCCTGTGCCGTCCGGCGGTGGAGCATGCGTATACCCATGCCCGCATCCTTACGGGCGGGCGTGGCGGGGGCGTTCTGGCGGGGGCCACGTGAGTGACACGCCCTGCGGGGCTTGGGCGGGGGGGTTGTGCGGGTGCCTGGCGGCGCCGAGGCGTGCGGGTCGGCTGATGACACCGGGTTGTGCGGGTTGCCTGCCGGCGCCGGGTTGTGCGGGTTGGCTGGTGAGGTGGGTGCGGTGAGTTCGGCACCGCCGTCG
>NZ_JBIWKB010000009.1:44757-212877 GCF_044765425.1 Streptomyces sp. NPDC102462
CGTCGTGCGCCGTCGTGGTTGCTCGCCGTTGCGGCGGAAAATTCACATGCGGCTGGGATTTCGGGTGCGGCTGAGAACTTGGGGCGGCTCAGGGATGGGTGCGGTGAGTTCGGCACCGCCGTCGTGCGCCGTCGTGGTTGCTCGCCGTTGCGGCGGAAAATTCACATGCGGCTGGGATTTCGGGTGCGGCTGAGAACTTGGGGCGGCTCAGGGATGGGCGCGGTGAGTTCGGCACCGCCGTCGGGCGCCGTCGTGGTTGATCGTCGTTGCGGCGGAGAAATCACGTGCGGCTGGGACTTCGGGTGCGGCTGAGAACTTGGGGTGGGCGCCCGAGGGCGCCCTCCGGGGGCTTGCTTGCGGTTCGGCAGAGGGGTGCGAGGAGCTGTGCGACCAGCCGCTGTGCCGCCGTGGACAACCGACGGCACAGCGGCGGCGCATGCGGCAGAGCGATTAGTGGGCTGCTGATTCCCAGTCGGGGCCTGCGCCGACGGAGACGTCCAGGGGGGCCCTGAGCTGGACGGCGGCGGCCATCTCGCGGCGGACGATCCGCTCCGCGGCCTCGCGCTCGCCGGGGGCGATCTCCAGGACGATTTCGTCGTGGACCTGGAGCAGCATGCGCGAGGTGAGGTCCGCCTCGCGCAGCGCCCGGTCGACGTTGAGCATGGCGATCTTGACGATGTCGGCCGCCGTGCCCTGGATCGGCGCGTTCAGGGCCATCCGCTCGGCCATCTCGCGGCGCTGACGGTTGTCGCTGTTGAGGTCCGGCAGATAGCGGCGGCGCCCGAACAGCGTCTCCGTGTAGCCGGTCGCCCGCGCCTCGTCCACCACGCGGCGCAGATAGTCCCGCACGCCGCCGAACCGCTCGAAGTACGTGTCCATCAGGGCACGGGCCTCGGCCGCGTCGATGTTCAGCTGCTGGGAGAGGCCGAAGGCGGACAGCCCGTAGGCCAGGCCGTACGACATCGCCTTGATCTTGCGGCGCATCTCCGCGTCCACCGCGAGGCGGCCGACCGAGAACACCTGCGAGGCGACCGTGGTGTGCAGGTCCTCGCCCGAGGTGAACGCCTCGATCAGGCCCTCGTCCTCGGACAGGTGGGCCATCACGCGCAGCTCGATCTGGCTGTAGTCGGCGGTCATCAGGGATTCGAAGCCGTCGCCGACGACGAAGCCACGGCGGATCGCGCGGCCCTCGTCCGTGCGGACCGGGATGTTCTGCAGGTTCGGGTCGGTCGAGGAGAGCCGGCCGGTGGCCGCGACGGTCTGGTTGAACGTGGTGTGGATGCGGCCGTCGGCCGCGATCGTCTTGATCAGGCCCTCGACCGTGACGCGCAGCTTCGCCTGCTCGCGGTGGCGGAGCATGACGACCGGCAGTTCGTTCTCGGTCTGGGTGGCGAGCCAGGCCAGGGCGTCGGCGTCGGTGGTGTAGCCGGTCTTGGTCTTCTTGGTCTTCGGCAGTGCCAGCTCGCCGAACAGCACCTCCTGGAGCTGCTTGGGCGAGCCGAGGTTGAACTCGTGCCCGGCCGCCGCGTGGGCCTCCTTCACCGCCTGCTGCACGGCTCCCGCGAACATCTGTTCCATGGTTTCCAGATGCGCCCGGTCCGCCGCGATGCCGTGCCGTTCCATGCGGGCGAGCAGCGCCGAGGTCGGCAGTTCGACGTCCCGCAGCAGGTCCGCGGCGCCGACCTCCCGCAGCCGGTCCTCGAACGCCTCTCCCAGGTCGAGGATGGTGCGGGCCTTGATCATGAGCGCCTCCGCCTCGGCGGCGTCGTCCGCGCCGAAGGCGAGCTGGCCGTCGGCCGCGGCGGCGGGCGCCAGCTCGCGGCCCAGGTACTCCAGGGACAGCGCGTCCAGGTCGAAGGAGCGGCGGCCCGGCTTGACCAGGTAGGCCGCGAGCGCCGTGTCCATGCCGACGCCGTCGATGCTCCAGCCGTGCTCGGCGAAGACCCGCATGGCGCCCTTGGCGTTGTGCAGGACCTTGGGCCGGCCCGCGTCCGCCAGCCAGGCCGCGAACGCGTTCTCGTCGGCCTCGTCCAGCTCGGACGGGTCGAACCAGGCGGCGGCACCGTCGGCCGCGGCGAGCGCCACCTCGGCGACCGAGCCGGTGCCCAGGGCCCAGCTGTCGACGGTGGCGATGCCCAGGGGCCGGGTGCCGTGCTCGGCGAGCCAGGGGCCCAGCTCGCCGGTGCCGAGCACGGTGCCGTCCAGTTCCACGCCGCCGACCGCGACCACGGTGGTCTCGGCCTCCTCGGCGCCCGGGTCGACGGCGAACAGCCGCTCGCGCAGGGACGGGTTGCGGATCTCCAGGGTGTCCAGGATCACCGCGACGCCCTTGCGGTCGTACGGGGCGCGCTCCAGGTCGGCGACCGTCTTCGGCAGCTCCACCTGACGCTCCAGCTCGGTGAGCCGGCGGTTGAGCTTGACCGACTCCAGATGGTCGCGGAGGTTCTGTCCGGCCTTGCCCTTGACCTCGTCGGCGCGCTCGACCAGTTCCGCGAAGGAGCCGAACTGGTTGATCCACTTGGCGGCCGTCTTCTCGCCGACGCCGGGGATGCCCGGGAGGTTGTCCGACGGGTCGCCGCGCAGCGCGGCGAAATCGGGGTACTGGGCGGGCGTCAACGCGTACTTCTCGAAGACCTTCTCCGGGGTGAAGCGGGTCAGCTCCGAGACGCCCTTGGTCGGGTACAGCACCGTCGTGTGCTCGGTGACCAGCTGGAAGGAGTCGCGGTCACCGGTGACGATCAGCACCTCGAAGCCCTCGGCCTCGGCGCGGGTGGCGAGGGTGGCGATCACGTCGTCCGCCTCGTACCCCTCGACGGCGAAGCGCGGGGCGTGCATCGCGTCGAGCAGTTCGCCGATCAGCTCGACCTGGCCCTTGAACTCGTCCGGGGTCTTGGAGCGGTTCGCCTTGTACTCGGCGAACTCTTCGGAACGCCAGGTCTTGCGGGAGACGTCGAAGGCCACCGCGAAGTGCGTGGGCGCCTCGTCGCGCAGCGTGTTGGCCAGCATCGACGCGAAGCCGTAGATCGCGTTCGTCGGCTGGCCCGTCGCGGTCGTGAAGTTCTCCGCGGGCAGCGCGAAGAACGCGCGGTAGGCCAGCGAGTGCCCGTCCATGAGCATGAGCCGGGGACGGTTACCGCCGGAGGTCTTGTCGGTCTTCTTCGATGCTGTCTCTGCCACGAACCCGATCCTGCCACGCCGCACTGACAGCCGGTCCCGCCCGTGCACCCCGACCGCGCTCGGGCGGCGCCCCCGACCGGCCTCGATGGTTGTCACCGCCGCGTGGGAGTATCGAATGCGAACGCACAGATGCAGTCGTCGAGGGGAGCGCGCGGTGGCGACGAAACCGCCGAAGGGTGATCCGGTCCAGGACGCGCCGCGGGTCGGCGCGCCCCAGCATGCGGCGGCGGGGCTGCCGGCCGTCGGGCACACGCTGCGGATCGCACAGCAGCAGATGGGCGTGAAGCGCACCGCGCTGACCCTGCTGCGGGTCAATCAGAAGGACGGCTTCGACTGCCCGGGCTGCGCCTGGCCCGAGCCGGACCACCGGCACACGGCGGAGTTCTGTGAGAACGGCGCGAAGGCCGTGGCCGAGGAGGCCACGCTGCGCCGCGTCACCCCGGAGTTCTTCGCCGCGCACCCGGTCGCCGATCTGGCTGGCCGCAGCGGCTACTGGCTGGGACAGCAGGGGCGGCTCACGCACCCCATGTACCTCCCGGAGGGCGGCGAGCACTACGAGCCGGTCTCCTGGGAGCGCGCCTTCGACATCGTCGCCGACGAGATCGCCGCGCTGTCCTCCCCCGACGAGGCCGTCTTCTACACCTCGGGCCGCACCAGCAACGAGGCCGCGTTCCTCTTCCAGCTGTTCGCGCGGGAGCTGGGCACGAACAACCTGCCCGACTGCTCGAACATGTGCCACGAGTCGTCCGGCTCGGCCCTGTCCGAGACCATCGGCATCGGCAAGGGCAGCGTCCTGCTGGAGGACCTGTACAAGGCCGACCTGATCATCGTGGCCGGCCAGAATCCGGGGACGAACCACCCGCGGATGCTCTCGGCCCTGGAGAAGGCCAAGGCCAACGGGGCGAGGATCATCAGTGTCAACCCGCTGCCGGAGGCGGGCCTTGAGCGGTTCAAGAACCCGCAGACCCCGCAGGGCATGCTCAAGGGCGCCGCGCTGACCGATCTGTTCCTGCAGATCCGCATCGGCGGCGACCAGGCGCTCTTCCGTCTCCTCAACAAGCTGATCCTGGAGACCGAGGGCGCCGTCGACACGGACTTCGTCCGTGAGCACACCCATGGCTACGAGGAGTTCGCCGCGGCCGCCCGCGCCGCCGACTGGGACGAGACGCTGACGGCGACGGGCCTCACGCGCGCGGAGATCGACCGGACGCTGGAGATGGTGCTCGCCTCCGAGCGCACGATCGTGTGCTGGGCCATGGGTCTCACCCAGCACAAGCACTCCGTGCCGACCATCCGCGAGGTGGTCAACTTCCTGCTGCTGCGCGGCAACATCGGGCGTCCGGGCGCGGGCGTGTGCCCGGTGCGCGGCCACTCGAACGTGCAGGGCGACCGGACGATGGGCATCTTCGAGCGGCCCGCCCCGGCCTTCCTGGACGCCCTGGAGAAGGAGTTCGGTTTCGCCCCGCCGCGTGAGCACGGCTACGACGTGGTCCGCGCGATCCGGGCCCTGCGCGACGGCGACGCGAAGGTCTTCTTCGCGATGGGCGGCAACTTCGTCTCCGCGTCCCCCGACACCGGGGTCACCGAGGCGGCCATGCGGCGCGCGCGGCTGACCGTGCACGTGTCGACGAAGCTCAACCGCTCGCACGTGGTCACGGGCGCGCGTGCGCTGATCCTGCCCACCCTGGGCCGCACCGAGCGTGATCTGCAGGGGTCCGGCGAGCAGTTCGTGACCGTCGAGGACTCCATGGGCATGGTGCACGCCTCCCGGGGCCGGCTGGAACCGGCGAGTCCGCGGCTGCTGTCCGAGCCGGCGATCGTGTGCAGGCTCGCGCGCCGGGTGCTCGGCGCGGACAGCGTGGTCCCCTGGGAGGAGTTCGAGAAGGACTACGCGACGATCCGGGACCGTATCGCGCGCGTGATCCCCGGCTTCGAGGACTTCAACGCGCGCGTGGCCCGGCCCGGCGGTTTCGCGCTGCCGCACGCCCCGCGTGACGAGCGCCGCTTCCCGACGGCCACGGGGAAGGCGAACTTCACGGCGGCGCCGGTCGAGTACCCGAAGCTGCCGCAGGGCCGTCTGCTGCTGCAGACGATCCGCTCGCACGACCAGTACAACACCACCGTCTACGGCCTGGACGACCGCTACCGGGGCATCCGGAACGGGCGCCGGGTGGTGCTGGTGAACCCCGAGGACGCGCGTGAACTGCGGCTGGCCGACGGGTCGTACGTCGATCTGATCGGCGAGTGGCGGGACGGCGTGGAGCGGCGGGCCGCCGGGTTCCGGGTGGTGCACTACCCGACCGCGCGGGGCTGTGCGGCGGCGTACTACCCGGAGACCAATGTGCTCGTGCCGCTGGATGCCACGGCGGACACCAGCAACACCCCGGCCAGCAAGTCCGTCGTGGTGCGTCTGGAACAATCGGCAACCGACTGAGCTCCCCCGGACTCCGTCCGGGGGCACCCCCAGCTCAGCGGAGTTCCAGCGACGACGAACGGAGCCTGGTCGATGGGCGAGCAGCAGCACGTGAAGTTCCCGCAGCAGATCGTCGACGAGTACGCCGCGCTCGGGGTCGATCTGCCGGCCCTGTTCTCCGCGGGCCATCTGGGGACGCGGATGGGCGTGCAGATCGTCGAGGCGTCGGCGGAGCGGGTGGTCGGGACGATGCCGGTGGAGGGGAACACCCAGCCGTACGGGCTGCTGCACGGCGGCGCGTCCGCGGTGCTGGCGGAGACGCTGGGCTCGGTGGGCTCGATGCTGCACGGGGGCAGTTCGAAGATCGCCGTGGGCGTCGACCTCAACTGCACGCACCACCGGGGTGTGCGGTCGGGCCTGGTCACCGGGGTGGCGACGCCGGTGCACCGGGGACGGACCACGGCGACGTACGAGATCGTGATCAGTGACGAGGCGGGGCGGCGGGTGTGCACCGCCCGGCTGACCTGTCTGCTGCGGGAGATCAACGCCGACGACGAGGCACGGGTCCGTCCCGCGCAAGGCTGACGGCGGCCCGCGCCGAGCCGTTGAACCCCGCCGCCCCGGGCCCGTAACTTCGGCTCATGGGACGGCGAGGAGGCCCCCGCGCGGGGGTGACCGCATCCGCACTGGGGGTCTGCCTGACACTGGCGGTCGGCTGCGGCGGCCCCGGCGGCCCGGGGACCGCTACCCGGCCTCCGGCCGGGACATCGGCCCCACCGGCCGCGTCCGCCCCTTCGGCGCCGTCATCCCCGGTGACGCCGGCCGGATCGGCGGTCCCGTCGGCGACCTCCGACGCCGAGCTGTGTGCCCGGATCGTCGCGCACGGGGCACGACAGGTGCTCGACGACGGCGGCTACGGCGACTACCAGTCGATGGGGCTGTCCAACGGGCAGTACGAGATCGTGCGGCGCGTCGTGACCGCGGCGCGCGCCGTCGAGCGGCGTCAAGGCCCCTCCGCGGCCGATGAGTTGATCGATCGTGAGGCGCGCTCGGCCTGCGCCGAGCGGTACCGCGCCGGCACCCCGAGCGAAGGGCCGTGGCGGTGAGCGGGAGCGCTCCGCGGGTTGGGCCGTGACACGCGCTCCGGGGTGGGCCGTCATGCGGCGTGTGCGACCGCGGCAGCGTTGTGGCTGGGCGCGCCCGCGCGGCGGAGCCGCATGTTGATACAGCCCCGCGCCCCTTGGGGGCGGCCCGTCACGGCGCCGGGGTGCCTTTTCGGGCAAATGTGGGCTCTTCCCGTAGATCACGATAACCGTGCACGTGACGGAATGCGGAAAACCACTGAAGGATGCCGGACTTCCTTTCCTGGGCGTAACTCTGCGTAATACGCATGCAATACAAGCCACCAGTTTCATCCCGTGATCACGGTACGCACAGCACGCCCCAGAAGCCCTTCGAGTTGCCTGCGGCAACAGTTTCGGTCATCACCAAAACACCCGAGACACCTGAACGGATCCATGGCGGGTCCTGCGGGTTCTCACCATGCGGACGGGGCGAATCGACCGGAATTCGCGCGTTCCCCCCACGGTGTACCGCTCTGCATTACCTGGGGTCATAACAAGAGCGTCACAGCCTTGGTCAGACTCTCTCCCCATTCCTCGCACCGGGCCTAGAGTCACGGCCAGTCACCGCGCCGTCGGATTGCGATTTCGGCCCAGCGCGCGACTCGACCGTTTCCACGGGGATGCGGTCGTGCCAGGGGAAAGGATGGATCGTGCGTCAACGTTCGCTCATCGCCATCACCGCCGCGCTGGCGGCGGGAGCACTCACCCTCACCGCCTGCGGCTCGCGCGACAGCGGCGACAAGGGCTCGGACTCCAGCAGCGGTGGCGGCACCACCGTTGTCATCGGCGTCGACGCCCCGCTGACCGGCGACCTGTCCGCGCTGGGCCTCGGTATCAAGAACTCGGTGGACCTCGCGGCCAAGACCGCGAACAAGCAGGACTACGTCAAGGGCATCACCTTCAAGATCGAGGCCCTGGACGACCAGGGGCAGCCCTCGTCGGGCCAGCAGAACGCCACCAAGCTCGTCGCCGACAAGAGCGTCCTCGGTGTCGTCGGCCCGCTGAACTCGTCGGTGGCCGAGTCGATGCAGAAGGTCTTCGACGACGCCAAGCTGGTCGAGGTCTCGCCGGCCAACACCAACCCGGCGCTGACCCAGGGCACCAACTGGCAGACGTCGAAGTCGCGTCCGTACAAGTCGTACTTCCGCACCGCGACCACGGACGCCATCCAGGGCCCGTTCGCCGCGCAGTACCTGTTCAACGACGCCAAGAAGAAGAAGGTCTTCGTCATCGACGACAAGAAGACCTACGGCGCGGGCCTCGCCGCCACCTTCACCGAGGAGTTCAAGAAGCTCGGCGGCACCGTGGCCGGCAGCGAGCACATCAACCCGGACACCAAGGACTTCTCCGCGGTCGCCACCAAGGTCAAGAACTCGGGCGCCGACGTCGTCTACTACGGCGGCGAGTACCCGCAGGCCGGCCCGCTGAGCAAGCAGATCAAGGCCGCCGGCGCCAAGATCCCGGTGATCGGCGGTGACGGCATCTACAGCGCCGACTTCATCAAGCTGGCGGGCGCGACCGCCACCGGCGACCTCGCCACCTCGGTCGGCGCCCCGGTCGAAGAGCTGCCCTCAGCCAAGGAGTTCGTCGCCAACTACAAGACCGCCGGCTACAAGGAGGCGTACGAGGCGTACGGCGGCTACTCCTACGACTCGGGCTGGGCGATCATCGAGGCCGTGAAGAAGGTCGTCGAGGACAACGATGGCAAGCTGCCGTCCGACGCCCGCGCGAAGGTCGCCGAGGCCATGCAGAACGTCTCCTTCGACGGGGTGACCGGCAAGGTCTCCTTCGACGAGTACGGTGACGCGACCAACAAGCAGCTCACCGTGTACGCCGTCAAGAACGGCGCCTGGGAGCCGGTCAAGTCCGGTACCTACACCGGCTGATCCGCCCGGACCACACGAGCCGCGCGGGGCGCTGTTCCACTGGCGCCCCGCGCGGACTCGCATCCGGCTCCATCCGTCATCCGTCGAAACATCCGAACGTCTCGGAGGACATGCGGTGAACGAACTGCCGCAGCAGCTGGTCAACGGCCTGCTACTGGGATCCATGTACGGGCTGGTCGCCATCGGTTACACAATGGTCTACGGCATCGTCCAGCTCATCAACTTCGCCCACGGCGAGATCTTCATGACCGGCGCCTTCGGGGCCCTCTCGGTCTATCTGTGGGTGCTGCCCGACGGCACCACCATGTGGGTGGCCCTGCCGCTCATGCTCATCGGCGCCATCCTGGTCTCCGTCATCGTCGCGGTGGGGGCGGAAAGGCTCGCCTACCGCCCGCTGCGCGGCGGCCCCCGCCTCGCCCCGCTGATCACCGCCATCGGCCTGTCCCTGGCCCTCCAGCAGGCGGTCTGGGCCTGGTACCCCGAGGCCAAGTCCGCGCGCACCTTCCCGCAGATCGACGGCGGCCCGTTCCATATCGGCAGCGTCACCATCCAGACCGGCGACATCTTCCTGATCGCCGCGGCGCCCGTCAGCATGGCCGTCCTCGCCTACTTCGTCATGAAGACGCGCACCGGACGCGGCATGCAGGCCACCGCCCAGGATCCGGACACCGCGAAGCTCATGGGCGTCAACACCGACCGCATCATCGTGATCGCCTTCGCCCTCGGAGCCACCTTCGCGGCGGTCGGCGGTGTCGCCTACGGCCTGAAGTACGGTCAGATCGAGTACAAGATGGGCTTCATCCTCGGCCTGAAGGCGTTCACCGCGGCCGTCCTCGGAGGCATCGGCAACATCTACGGCGCCATGATCGGCGGTGTCGTCCTCGGCGTCGCCGAGACCCTGGCCACCGCCTACATCGCCGACATCCCGGGCATGGACAAGTTCGGCAGCCAGTCCTGGGCCGACGTCTGGGCCTTCGTACTCCTCATCCTCGTACTGCTGTTCAGGCCGCAGGGCCTGCTCGGCGAGCGCGTCGCGGACAGGGCGTGACACCGATGACCACACAGACCACCGCACCCGAAACCCCCAGCGCCCCCGTCGCCGACCGCACACGCGGCGCCCTCGGCCTGCCGGCGCCCGTCGCGCGCGCCATCGCCACCGGCGGCGGCGCCCTCACCGTCGTCTCGACGTTCCTCGCCTGGACCTGGACGTCCGAGTTCCCCGGCGACCTGACCGTCTACGGCTACCCCGGCGGCCTCCAGGTCCTGGTGCTCATAGCCGGTGCGCTGACCGCGTTGTTCGGCCTCGCCTCGTACGGGGTCAAGGGCCTCGGCCGGCTGACGCCCGCGGGCGGCGACGGCGCCCTCCGGTTCGCCTCGCTGGCCGCCTTCGGCACCGCCTGGTACACGGTCATCGCGATCAGCGCCAAACTCGGCGGCGTCGTCAACCTGGAGCCCGGCGGCTATCTCGCGGCCGCGGCCTCCCTGATCTCCCTCCTCGGCGCGCACGCGCTGCCGTTCGAGCGGCCCGAGCCCGACCCGCTCGACCCGGACGAGACCGGCTGGGCGCGCGCCAAGCACCGCCTCGCCCACGGGTGGCAGACCCTCAGGGCCTCCTACGCCGGCGGCACCCCCCGCACCGTGGGCGCGCTGCCCTCGTACGTCGAGATCCTGATCATCGTCGGGGTCCTCGCCCTCGGCCTGATCGTCTTCACCTACGGCATCGGCACCTCGTACGACGAGCTTTTCATCGGCTTCCTGATCACGGCCGGGTTCGGCTTCGCCGCGCTCAACAAGGCGGGCCTGATCGCCCAGGCGTCCCAGATCACCTCCCGGCACCAGAACATCACCATCGTCGGCGCCTTCGTCGCGGCGGCCCTGTTCCCCTTCACCCAGACCGACGACCAGTACGCCACGGTCGGCGTGTACATCCTCATCTTCGGAACCGTCGCCCTCGGTCTGAACATCGTCGTCGGCCTCGCGGGCCTGCTCGACCTCGGCTACGTGGCCTTCCTCGGCGTCGGCGCCTACGCGGCGTCCCTGGTCTCCGGCTCGCCCAGCTCCCCGTTCGACGTGCACTTCCCGTTCTGGGCCGCCGTCCTGGTGGGCGCCGCCGCCTCCCTCGTCTTCGGTGTGCTCATCGGCGCCCCGACCCTGCGGCTGCGCGGTGACTACCTCGCCATCGTCACCCTCGGCTTCGGTGAGATCTTCCGGATCACCGCCAACAACCTCGACGGCACCTCGGGACCCGACCTGACCAACGGCTCCAACGGCGTCTCCTCGATCCCGAACCTCAACATCTTCGGCTTCGACTTCGGCGCCCCGCACGACGTCGGCGGCTTCACCATCGGCCGGTTCGCCAACTACTTCTTCCTGATGCTGATCATCACCGCGGTCGTCGTGCTGGTCTTCCGGCGCAGCGGTGACTCCCGCATCGGCCGCGCCTGGGTGGCCATCCGCGAGGACGAGACCGCGGCCCTCGCCATGGGCATCAACGGCTTCCGCGTCAAGCTCATCGCGTTCGCCGTCGGCGCCTCGCTGGCCGGCCTCGCCGGTACGGTCCAGGCCCACGTCACCTACACGGTCACCCCGGAGCAGTACCTCTTCGCCGGCCCCATCCCGCCCAACTCGGCGTTTCTGCTGGCCGCCGTGGTCCTCGGCGGTATGGGCACGATCAGCGGGCCGCTCATCGGCGCGTCCCTGCTGTTCCTGATCCCCAACAAGCTCCAGTTCCTCGGCGAGTACCAGCTCCTGGCCTTCGGTGTCGCGCTCATCCTGCTGATGCGCTTCCGCCCGGAGGGCCTGATCCCCAACCGGCGCCGCCAGCTCGAATTCCACGCAGAGGCCGAAGCGCCCGCCGTCCTCACCAAGGCAGGGGCCTGAACCACGATGACTACCGACACCACCACCCGGGGCGCCGCCTCCGGGGCCTCCGCGCCCGGCCAGGTCGTGCTCGACGCGCGCGGCGTCACCATGCGCTTCGGCGGCCTGACCGCCGTGCGCAATGTCGACCTCACCGTCAACAGCGGTGAGATCGTGGGCCTGATCGGCCCGAACGGCGCCGGCAAGACGACCTTCTTCAACTGCCTGACGGGCCTGTACGTCCCGACCGAGGGAGAGGTCCGCTACAAGGGCGCCGTGCTGCCGCCGAAGTCCTTCAAGGTCACCGCGGCCGGCATCGCCCGCACCTTCCAGAACATCCGGCTGTTCGCCAACATGACGGTGCTGGAGAACGTCCTCGTCGGCCGCCACACCCGCACCAAGGAGGGCCTGTGGTCGGCCCTGCTGCGCGGCCCCGGCTTCCACCGGGCCGAGGCGGCCTCCCGTGAACGCGCCATGGAACTGCTGCGGTTCGTCGGCCTGGACGCGAAGGCCGAGCACCTGGCCCGCAATCTGCCCTACGGCGAGCAGCGCAAGCTGGAGATCGCCCGGGCGCTGGCCAGCGAGCCGGGGCTGCTGCTCCTCGACGAGCCGACCGCGGGCATGAACCCGCAGGAGACCCGGGCCACCGAGGAACTGGTCTTCGCCATCCGAGACCAGGGCATCGCCGTCCTCGTCATCGAGCACGACATGCGCTTCATCTTCAACCTCAGCGACCGGGTCGCCGTCCTCGTGCAGGGCGAAAAGCTCATCGAAGGCGACAGCGCGACCGTGCAGGGCGACGAGCGGGTCGTCGCCGCTTACCTGGGCGAGCCCTACGAGGACGCGCCCGGCGCCGAGGAGGTCGCCGAGGTGGAGGCCGCCGAGGCACACGCCGACACTCCGCAGGACGCCGCGCCCGGCAAGGAGAACGACCGATGACCGCACTGCTCGAAGTCGAGGACCTCCGGGTCGCCTACGGCAAGATCGAGGCCGTCAAGGGCATCTCCTTCAAGGTCGAGGCCGGCGAGGTGGTCACCCTCATCGGCACCAACGGGGCCGGCAAGACCACCACGCTGCGCACGCTCTCGGGGCTGCTCAGGCCGGTCGGCGGGCAGATCCGGTTCAACGGGAAGTCGCTGAAGAAGGTGCCCGCGCACCAGGTGGTCGCGCTGGGGCTCGCCCACTCCCCCGAGGGGCGGCACATCTTTCCCCGGATGACCATCGAGGACAATCTGCGCCTCGGCGCGTTCCTGCGCAGCGACCGGCCGGGCGTCGAGAAGGACATCCAGCGGGCCTACGAGCTGTTCCCCATCCTCGGGGAGCGCAGCAAGCAGGCCGCGGGCACCCTGTCCGGCGGTGAGCAGCAGATGCTTGCGATGGGCCGGGCGCTGATGTCCCAGCCGAAGCTGCTGATGCTCGACGAGCCGTCGATGGGGCTGTCGCCGATCATGATGCAGAAGATCATGGCCACCATTGCCGAGCTGAAGTCGCAGGGCACGACGATTCTGCTGGTCGAGCAGAACGCGCAGGCCGCGCTCTCACTTGCGGATCACGGGCATGTCATGGAGGTCGGCACGATCGTTCTGTCGGGGACCGGGCGTGAGCTGCTGCACGACGAGTCGGTGCGGAAGGCTTACCTCGGCGAGGACTGAGCGCTCCGCTGGTTCGGCCGGTGTTGCGGCGTGGCTCGGCTGCGGCGTGGGGGTGGGCTGCGGGTCCGGCATCGGTGCGTTGTGGGTCTGGCGTCGGCCGGGTGCGGGTGCGTTGTGGCCGGGCGCGCCCGCGCGGCGGAGCCGCATGTTGATACAGCCCCGCGCCCCTTTGGGGCGCGCTGCTGTGCTGCCAGTCGGTGTGACTAGCTAGGTGTGTGATGAGGCCCGCCTCCCAGGTTGGGGGGCGGGCCTTGTTGTGGGGTTAGGGGTGGTTTGGTTTGGGGGTCTTTTTTTCGGCGTTGTCTGCGATGACGGCCTCGGCGACCTGTTGCATGGACATCCGGCGGTCCATGGAGGTCTTCTGGATCCAGCGGAAGGCGGCCGGCTCGGTCAGCCCGTACTCGGTCTGGAGGATCGACTTCGCGCGGTCGACCAGCTTGCGGGTCTCCAGCCGCTGTGTGAGGTCGGCGACCTCCTTCTCCAGCTGCCGCAGCTCGGTGAAGCGGGAGACGGCCATCTCGATGGCCGGCACCACGTCGCTCTTGCTGAACGGCTTCACCAGGTACGCCATCGCTCCGGCGTCACGGGCGCGCTCGACGAGATCGCGCTGGGAGAAGGCGGTGAGCATGAGGACCGGGGCGATGGACTCCTCGGCGATCTTCTCGGCCGCGGAGATGCCGTCCAGCTTGGGCATCTTCACATCGAGGATCACGAGGTCGGGCCGGTGCTCGCGGGCGAGTTCCACGGCCTGCTCACCGTCGCCGGCCTCCCCGACGACGGTGTACCCCTCCTCCTCCAGCATCTCTTTCAGGTCGAGCCGGATCAGCGCCTCGTCCTCGGCGATGACGACACGGGTCGTCAGCGGAGGCACGTGCGACTTGTCGTCGTCGGGCACGTCTACGGGCTGGGGCGACTCGGCGGTCACGGGGGCTCCTCGTTCAGGGCAGGGGTACTGCTGACAAGAGCCTACCTAGCTACGGTATGGTGGACGCGCGGAGGGTCGGGCAAAACCTTTGATTCTTCGAGCCCCGGTAGCCCAATTGGCAGCAGGCAACGGATTCAAAACCCGTACAGTGTCGGTTCGAGTCCGACCCGGGGCACTTTTCCTTCGATTTCAAGGTCAGTGATTTTTCTGGGGCCCCTCCTTATGAGGGGCCCTTTCGTGTGACCGGGCGCCAAAAGGGCTGCCGCCGGCTCGGTTATCGGGGGCTGTCGTCCTCGCCGATGTGGTGGACGCGCACCATGTTCGTCGTGCCGGAAACGCCGGGCGGGGAGCCCGCGGTGATGACGACGACATCGCCCTTCTGGCAGCGGCCGTAGTTCAGGAGCAGTTCGTCGACCTGGGCGACCATGGCGTCGGTGGAGTCGGCGTGCGGCCCCAGGAAGGTTTCGGCCCCCCAGGTGAGGCTGAGCTGGGAGCGGGTCGCCGGCTCAGGGGTGAAGGCGAGCAGCGGGATCGGGGAGCGGTAGCGGGACAGCCGGCGGGCGGTGTCTCCGGACTGGGTGAAGGCGACCAGGAACTTCGCGCCGAGGAAGTCGCCCATCTCCGCCGCCGCCCGGGCGACCGCGCCGCCCTGGGTGCGGGGCTTGTTCCGCTCGGTCAGCGGCGGGAGCCCGCCCGCCAGGATGTCCTCCTCGGCCGCCTCGACGATGCGGGCCATGGTGCGGACCGTCTCGACCGCGTACTTGCCGACGCTGGTCTCGCCGGACAGCATCACCGCGTCCGTGCCGTCGATGACGGCGTTGGCGACGTCGCTCGCCTCGGCCCGGGTGGGGCGCGAGTTCTCGATCATCGAGTCCAGCATCTGGGTGGCCACGATGACCGGCTTGGCGTTGCGCCTGGCGAGCTTGATGGCGCGCTTCTGGACGATCGGCACCTGCTCCAGGGGCATTTCGACGCCCAGGTCGCCGCGCGCGACCATGATGCCGTCGAACGCCGCCACGATCCCGTCGATGCCGTCGACCGCCTGCGGCTTCTCGACCTTGGCGATCACCGGCAGCCGCCGGCCCTCCTCGTCCATGATGCGGTGGACGTCCTCGATGTCCCTGCCGCTGCGGACGAAGGACAGCGCGATGACGTCGAAGCCGGTGCGCAGGGCCCAGCGGAGGTCGACCTCGTCCTTCTCGGAGAGCGCGGGCACGGAGACGGCGACGCCCGGCAGGTTGAGGCCCTTGTGGTCGGAGACCATGCCGCCCTCGACCACCGTGGTGTGCACCCGGGGGCCGTCCACGGAGGTGACCTCGAGGCAGACCTTGCCGTCGTCGACGAGGATGCGCTCACCGGGCGTGACGTCGGCGGCCAGGCCGGAGTAGGTGGTTCCGCACTGGTTGCGGTCGCCCTCGGTGTCCGCCTCCACCGTGATGGTGAAGGTGTCGCCGCGTTCAAGGAGTACCGGTCCTTCGAGGAAACGGCCGAGGCGGATCTTCGGGCCTTGAAGGTCGGCGAGGAGGCCGATGCTGCGACCGGTCTCGTCGGCGGCCTTCCGCACGTGTCGGTACCGTTCCTCGTGCTCGGCGTGACCGCCGTGGCTGAGGTTGAATCGGGCGACGTCCATTCCGGCCTCGACCAGGGCCTTGATCTGCTCGTACGAGTCGGTGGCGGGCCCCAATGTACAGACGATCTTTGCTCGGCGCATGCATCGAGCCTAGGGCTTACCGGCGGGTAGAGAATTGGCCGGACGTGACTACTCAACAACCTTTGAGTAAAGGGCCATTGACAACTGTTGAATTGTGCGACCGGGCGCTCTGATGAGCATATGGAACGCCGGGAATGGCCCGGCGGGCCGCTCACGGACGGCCGTGGACCATCAGCGGACGGTTACCGACTGTTCCGTTCCTGGAAATTCCCGCTCCGCTTCACCGGGGCTCACAGGCGTGGGGGTGTCATGGTGAAGCGGGCGTCGACCTGTGCGTACACATGCTGCCGCTGGGGTTCCAGGTCGAGCGGGGGCGCCGTGTTCTCCGCCGCCGCGGCGAAGGCCAGGGAACGGGCGCGCACGCCGGGGTGGCCGTACGGCTCGGCGTTCTCCACGCCGGTGTCGGCGAGTTCGACCAGCGCGGCCAGTGAGGTGCCGAGCGCTTCCGCGTACTCGCGGGCCCGCCGGACCGCCTCGTGCACCGCCTGCCGGCGGGCCTGCCCGTGCACCGGCGAGCCGGGGCGCAGCGCCCACCAGGGGCCGTCGACGCGGGTCAGCTCCAAGTCGGCGAGGCGTGCGGTGAGTTCGCCGAGCGCCGGGAAGTCGGAGAGTTCGACGGTGAGACGGACGCTGCCGTGGTAGGTGCGGACGCGCTCGCCCCGGCCGTGCGTCGACAGTTCCGGAGTGATGGACAAGAAGCCCGTCTCCAGGCGCTCCACCGCCTCGCCGTAGGACTTGACGAGGTCGAGGACGGCGGCGTTGCGCCGGGTGAGGTCGTCGAGGGCGGAACGCCGGTCCCGCCCGCGGGCGGTGACGGTGATACCGATGCGGGCGATCTCCGGGTCGGCTTCCAGATGCGCCTCGCCGCGGACGGCGACGCGGGGCAGCTCGGGCGAGGGAGAGGTCATACGCCCCACTCTGTCACGCCTTTCGCCGGTTGGAACCCAGGAGTTCATCGATGAGGTCACCAGATCGAAACCTCCCGGACCTGTTGCCGTCGGCCGGGCCGGGCCAGAATCTACGCGCGTTGTTGAACCATTCCCCGAGGAGACCGCACGATGCCGCTGAACCGCCGGAAGTTTCTGAAGAAGTCCGCAGCAACCGGAGCGGGAGTGGCGATCGCCGGTGCCGTGGCAGCCCCGGCGCAGGCGTCGGCGTCGCCCGGCAAGGGCACGGCCGGCAAGCGGCCCAAGCGCCACTCGCTGACCGTCATGGGCACCACCGACCTGCACGGGCACGTCTTCAACTGGGACTACTTCAAGGACGCGGAGTACTCCGACACCGCCGGCAACGCGATGGGCCTGGCCCGCGTCTCCACCCTGATCAACCAGGTGCGCAAGGAGAAGGGCCGCGAGAACACGCTGCTCCTGGACGCCGGTGACACCATCCAGGGCACCCCGCTGACGTACTACTACGCCAAGGTCGACCCGATCACCGCCAAGGGCGGCCCGGTGCACCCGATGGCCCAGGCGATGAACGCGATCGGCTACGACGCGGCGGCCCTCGGCAACCACGAGTTCAACTACGGCATCGAGACGCTGCGCACGTTCGAGGACCAGCTGCGCTTCCCGCTGCTCGGCGCCAACGCCGTCGACGCGAAGACCCTGAAGCCCGCCTTCCCGCCCTACTTCATCAAGAAGTTCCCGGTGAAGGGCGCCCCGCCGGTCACGGTCGCCGTCCTCGGCCTGACCAACCCGGGCATCGCCATCTGGGACAAGGCGTATGTGCAGGGCAAGCTGAAGTTCCCGGGTCTGGAGGAGCAGGCCGCGAAGTGGGTGCCGAAGCTGCGCTCCATGGGTGCGGACGTGGTGATCGTCTCGGCGCACTCCGGAACGTCCGGCACGTCGTCGTACGGCGACCAGGTGCCGTACGTGGAGAACGCGGCGGTCAACGTCGCCAAGCAGGTGCCGGGTATCGACGCGATCCTGGTCGGGCACTCCCATGTGGAGATCCCGGAGCTGAAGGTCACCAACGAGAAGACCGGCAGGACGGTCGTGCTGTCCGAGCCGCTGTACTTCGCCGAGCGACTCACCCTGTTCGACATCGAGCTGGTGTTCGCCAAGGGCCGCTGGACGGTGGAGTCGGTCGCGGCCTCGCTGCGCAACTCCAACACCGTCGCCGACGACCCGAAGATCACCAAGCTGCTGTCCGACGAGCACGCGAAGGTCGTCAAGTACGTCAACCAGGTGGTCGGCACCGCCACCGAGACGCTGACCACGGTCGACGCCCGCTACAAGGACGCGCCGATCATCGACCTCATCAACAAGGTCCAGGAGGACGTGGTCAGGGCCGCGCTCGCGGGCACCGCGTACGCCTCGCTGCCGGTGCTCTCGCAGGCCTCGCCGTTCTCCCGCACCTCGGAGATCCCGGCGGGCAAGGTGACGATCCGGGACCTGTCGAGCCTGTATGTGTACGACAACACGCTGGTCGCGAAGCTGATGACGGGCGCCCAGGTGCGGGCGTACCTGGAGTACTCGGCGGAGTACTACGTCCAGACGGCTCCCGACGCGGTGGTCGACGTGCAGAAGGTCACCAACGCGGGCGGCCGCCCGGACTACAACTACGACTATGTGTCGGGGCTCCGTTACGACATCGACATCGCCCAGCCGGCCGGTTCGCGGATCAAGAACCTCACCTTCGACGGGGCCGCGCTGGACGACACGCAGCAGTTCGTGTTCGCGGTGAACAACTACCGGGCCAACGGCGGCGGTGCGTTCCCGCATGTGGCCTCGGCCCAGGAGCTGTGGTCCGAGTCGACGGAGATCCGGACCCGGATCGCGGAGTGGGTGACCGCGAAGGGCGTCCTGGACCCCAAGGACTTCGCGTCGGTGGACTGGAAGCTGACCCGGGCCGGCACGCCGGTGTTCTAGGGATTCCCGGGCGGGCCCCGGGCATCGGCCCGGGGCCGGCTCGTCAGCTCCGGTCGTCCACGAGCGGGGTCAGTACCCGGGCCTGCCGGGCGGGCGGCACCGGCCTGGCCGGTTCGAGTCCGAAGCTGGTGAAGGCCGTCCGGCCGGGCAGCGGGTAGGTCTCCTTCCTCGTCAGGGAGTTGATGATGGTGGCGCTGCGCCAGGCGGCCAGCCCCAGGTCGGGCGCGCCGACGCCGTGGGTGTGCCGTTCCGCGTTCTGCACATAGGCCGTGCCCGTGACGGACGGGTCGAGCACGAGCCGGAACGACTCGTCCACCTCAGGGCGGCCGGCGCCGTCGCGGCGCACATGGGGGTCGAGTCCGGCGAGGATCCGGTCCAGCGAGCGTTCCCGGTAGCCGGTCGCGAGGACGACCGCGTCCGTGGTCAGCCGGGAACGGGTGTCCTGCTGGACGTGTTCCAGGTGGAGTTCGATCTGGGTGGTGGCGACACGGCCCGCCGTGCGCACCTGGACCCCGGGGGTGAGTACGGCGTCGGGCCAGCCGCCGTGCAGGCTGCGGCGGTACAGCTCGTCGTGGATGGCGGCGATGGTCTCGGCGTCGATGCCCTTGTGCAGCTGCCACTGTGCGGCGACGAGCCGGTCCCTGACCGGTTCGGACAGGCCGTGGAAGTAACGGCTGTAGTCGGGGGTGAAGTGCTCCAGGCCGAGCTTGGAGTACTCCATGGGCGCGAACGCCTCCGTGCGGCCCAGCCAGTGGAGCCGTTCGCGGCCGGGCGGGCGGTGGCGCAGCAGGTCCAGGAAGACCTCGGCGCCGGACTGCCCGGAGCCGACGACGGTGACATGCCCGGCGGCGAGGAACGCCTCGCGGTGCTTCAGATAGTCGGCGGCGTGCACGACGGGGACATCGGGCGCCGCCACCAGGGGCTTGAGCGGATCGGGCACATGGGGGGCGGTGCCGACGCCGAGGACGATGTTCCTGGTGTGGGTGCGGCCCGGGGACTCCGCCTTGCCTTCGGCGTCGAGGCGGGTGTAGTCGACCTCGAAGACGTCCCGTCCGGGGTTCCAGCGGACGGCGTCGACCTGGTGGGAGAAGTGCAGTCCGGGAAGGTTCTCGGCGACCCAGCGGCAGTAGGCGTCGTACTCGGCGCGCAGGCTGTGGAAGCGCTCGGCGAAGTAGAAGGGAAAGAGCCGGTCCCGGCTTCTGAGGTGGTTGAGGAAACTCCACTGACTGGTCGGGTCGGCGAGGGTCACCAGGTCGGCGAGGAAGGGGACCTGGACGGTCGCGCCCTCGATGAGCAGGCCGGGATGCCAGTCGAAGCCCGGGCGCTGTTCGTAGAAGACGGCGTCGAGTTCGGCGAGCGGGTGGGCGAGGGCGGCGAGGGACAGGTTGAACGGGCCGATGCCGACGCCGACGAGATCGCGGGGGGCTTCGGTCTCGTGGTGTGGGGGGCTGGTCATCTGGGCGTGGTTCCTTCCACGAGTTTCAGGAGGCGGGCCAGTTCGTCCGGGCGGGTGTGGGGGTTGAGGAGGGTGGTCTTCAGCCAGAGGCGGCCGTCGAGGCGGGCGCGCCCGAGCACGGCCCGGCCCTCCGTGAGCAGTCCGCGCCGTACTGCGGCGACGGCCTCGTCGTCCGCTCCGGCGGGCCGGAACAGGACGGTGCTGATGACGGGCCGGCCGTACAGTTCGAAGCCGGGGTGGTCCTGGACGAGGGCGGCGAACTCACGGGCCAGCGCGCACACCTGGTCGACCAGGGCGCCGAGTCCGCGGCGGCCGAGCGTCTTCAGGGTGACGGCGGTCTTGAGCACATCGGGGCGGCGGGTGGTGCGCAGGGAGCGACCGAGCAGGTCGGGGAGGCCGGCCTCGGTGTCGTCGTCGGCGTTCAGGTAGTCGGCGCGGTGCTGGAGCACGGCGAGTTCGCGAGGGCGGGCCACGGCGATCAGGCCAGCTGCGACCGGCTGCCAGCCGAGTTTGTGCAGGTCGAGGGTGACGGTGTGGGCGGCTTCGAGACCGGCCAGCTGCTCGCGGTGCCGGTCGCTGAAGACGAGCGGACCGCCGTAGGCCGCGTCGACGTGCAGCCGGGCACCGTGGGCGGAGCACAGTCCGGCGATCTCGGCGAGCGGGTCGATGAGGCCGGCATCGGTGGTGCCGGCGGTGGCGGCGACCAGCAGGGGGCCCGGGAGCCGGACGACGGCGTCATGGAGCGCGGCCGGGTCGAGGATGCCGCGCGGTGTGGATACGACCACGGGTTCGGGCAGGCCCAGCAGCCAGGCGGCACGGGGCAGCGAGTGGTGGGCGTTGGCGCCGCACACGAGCCGGACGCCGCCGCCCTGCCTCTCGCGGGCGAGCAGCAGCGCGAGCTGGTTGGACTCGGTGCCGCCGGTGGTGACGAGGGCGTCGGCCAGGCCGATCTCCTGGGCGATTCGGCGGGTGACGACGGCTTCCAGCGCGGAGGCGGCGGGCGCCTGGTCCCAGGAGTCCAGGGAGGGGTTGAGGGCGCTCACCGCGAGGTCCGCGGCGGTGGCGACGGCGAGCGGCGGGCAGTGCAGATGGGCCGCGCACAGCGGGTCGGCGGGGTCGGCCGAGCCCTCGGCGAGGGCCCGCACGAGGGTGCGCAGGGCGTCCGGGTCGCCCTCGCCGGGCAGTACGTCGCCCACGGCCTCGGCGATCCGCGCGGCGACCGCCTCGGGGCCGCCCGCGGGCAGCGGACCGCCGCGCGCCCGTGCGCCGTCCCGGAGGGCGTCGAGCACGGTGTCCAGCAACGGCCGCAGGGCGTCGGGCCCTTCGGGGGACGAGGCGAAGGGGGGCGTGCTCATGGGCTCTCCTCCGGGCCGCGGGACAGCGGAACGACCATGTGGCTTCCAGCTTGTACGCAACGGCCCCGACGCGCCCGGGATGCGCGGCGATGGGACCCGAAAGTGGGTACTCCCGTACGGGGAAAACCTGTCGGGTATGTGCCGGCGGCAACACGCCCCTGTCGCCCGACGGTTTGCGGAGGTCCGTGCCCGGCACCGTGTCGCGCGCGGGCACGAGTTGGACCCCGCGCTCCGAGACGGCCGCGCACCGGCCGAGGGCTCGGCGGGCGGGTTCGTGGCCCCGGTGCCGGGCCCCCGTAGGAGAGTTATGCCTTGCGGATGCGCAGGGCCCTGGCGAGGTCGTCGAGTTCGTCGGTGAGCCAGCGGCGCAGGGCGGTGGTCGGCTCGCCGTCGCGTAGGCATGCCTCGCCGAGGGCGAGGTTCTCGGCGTCCACGGCGTGGGCCGGGAAGGCCCAGCGGCCGACGGCGGTGGCGATGGCCGGGCCGCGGCGGGCGGCGACGGCGACCGCGTCGGGGTAGTAGCGCGGCACGTACTCCCGTACCAGATCGGCCTGTTCGGGCTGCCAGAAGCCGCGGGCGGTGGCGATGAACAGGTAGTTCGACAGTTCGGCCCCGCGGTCCGCGGCGAACATCGCCTCCCACGCGGCCCGCTTGGCCTCGGGATCGGGCAGGGCGGCGCGGCAGCGTGCGGCGCCCTCCTGGCCGGTGGCGCTCGGGTCGCGTCCCAGTTCGGCGGCGATGGCGGCCTCGTCGGTGGCGCCGAGCACGGCGAGCCGGCCCAGGATGCGCCAGCGCAGCTCCGGGTCCAGCTCGGGTCCGCCGGGCACGGTGCCGTCGGCGAGCCAGGCGGCGATCGTGTCGGGGTGGGCGGCGACGTCGATGAAGTGGCGGACGGCGAGCAGCCGCAGGCCGGGGCTGTCGCCGTCCTCGGTGCGCCGGATCAGGTCGCGGCAGAGCGAGGAGAGCGTGGCCAGCGCGGCGGGCCGGTCCTCGGGCGTGACGTACCGGCCGGCCACGTGCACGGTGGCGAAGGCGAGGACGCCCTCAACGAGGGCGAGGTCGGTCTCGTGCGGCAGATGGGCGCGGGCGGCGTCCAGGTAGGCGGCGGGCGGGAGTTCGCCGTCGCGGACCGCGTCCCGCAGCGCGTTCCAGACGACCGCGCGGGTGAGCGGATCGGGCAGGCCGGACAGTCCCGTGCGCAGCGCGTCGAAGGACTCGGCGTCGAACCGGACCTTGGCGTAGGTCAGGTCGCCGTCGTTGAGGAGCAGCAGCGCGGGCCGCTTGCCGAGGGGGTGCGGTGCGGTCTGCGGGACGTCGAGGTCGACGCGCTCACGCAGCACGAGGCGGCCCTCGTCGGCGAGGTCGTGGTCGTACAGGCCGACGGTGATGCGGTGCGGCCGGCTGCCGTCGCGTGCGACGGTGAGCGCGCAGGTGCCGTCGGCGGCGGGGGTGACGGCCGGGGTGAGGGTGTCGACGCCGGTGGTGCGCAGCCAGGCGTCGGCCCAGGCGTGCACGTCGCGCTCGGTGGCGGTGGCCAGCGAGTCGATGAAGTCGGCGAGCGTGGCGTTGCCGAACCGGTGCCGGGCGAAGTGCGTGTTGATGCCGGCCAGGAAGTCCTTCTCGCCGAGCCAGGCGACGAGCTGGCGCAGCGCGGAGGCGCCCTTGGCGTAGGAGATGCCGTCGAAGTTGAGCAGCGCGGCGGCTGTGTCGTCCACGGCCTCGGGGGCGACGGGGTGGGTGGAGGGGCGCTGGTCGGCGTTGTATCCCCAGCCCTTGCGGGCGACGCCGAAGTCGACCCAGGTGTCGGTGAAGCGGGTGGCCTCGGCGGTGGTCTGGTAGCCCATGTACTCGGCGAAGGACTCGTTGAGCCAGATGTCGTCCCACCACTTGAGGGTGACGAGGTCGCCGAACCACATGTGGGCCATCTCGTGGGCGATGACCATGGCGCGGGTCTGCCGCTCGGTGTCGGTGACGGCGGAACGGAAGACGAACTCGTCGCGGAAGGTGACCAGGCCGGGGTTCTCCATGGCGCCGGCGTTGAACTCGGGGACGAACGCCTGGTCGTAGGAGTCGAAGGGGTAGGGCTCCTCGAACTTCTCGTGGTAGCGGTCGAAGCACGCGCGCGTGACGTCGATGATCTCCTCGGCATCGGCGTCCAGGTGGGGCGCGAGGGAGCGGCGGCAGTGGATGCCGAAGGGCAGTCCGCGGTGCTCGGTGCGCACGGAGTGCCAGGGTCCGGCGGCGACGGCGACCAGGTAGGTGGAGATCAGCGGGGTCGGGGCGGCCCGCCAGCGGCCCGCGCCGAGGTGCTCGGTGACCCCGTTGGCGAGGACGGTCCAGCTCTCGGGGGCGGTGACGGACAGCTCGAAGACGGCCTTCAGGTCGGGCTGGTCGAAGGCCGCGAAGACGCGCTGCACGTCGTCCATGAACAGCTGGGTGTAGACGTAGGTCTCACCGTCGGAGGGGTCGGTGAAGCGGTGCATGCCCTCGCCGGTGCGGGAGTAGTGCATCCGCGCGTCGACGCGCAGTTCGTGCTCGCCCGCGGCGAGGTTCTTCAGCGGCAGCCGGTTCTCGTCCAGCGAGTCCGGGTCGAGGGGGTGTCCGTCGAGCGTGACGGAGCGCAGCTCGGCGGGTTTGACCTCGACGAACGTGTCGGTGTTCGTGGCGTCCGCCCGCACGGAGAACCTGATCGCGGTGCGCGAGCCGAAGGTCGCGTCCCCGGTGGTCAGGTCGAGTTTGATCGTGTAGCGGTGGACGTCGAGGAGCTGTGCTCGGTTGTGCGCTTCGTCGCGCGTGAGTACGGACATGCAGGCCATGCTGCCCGATGCCGCCGACAACACACAGGGGCGGATGTGGTACGCGGCTTATGTCCGTTATGGGGCGGTGGTGGCCCGCCCGGCGTCGCGTTGCGGCGGTACCCGGCCGTCGGGGTGCGGCCGGGCGGCGCGCGGGCCGCGGTCCCCGTCCTGGGCGCGGGCCGCGAGCAGCGCGCGCAGCTCGCGCACCTCCCGTTCCAGGGCGAGGCTGCGCTGGTGGGCGGCGTACAGATGGCCGACCTTGGTGCGCAGGGCCCATGGGTCGACCGGGGTGCGGACGAGGTCGGCGACCCCGAGCCCCAAGGCGGCCTCGGCCAGTTCGCGGTCCGGGTCGGAGCCGGTGAGCAGGACGACGGGGATGTGCCGGGTCTGCTCCAGGCGGCGTATGCACCGCACCACGTCCAGGCCGTCCGGTCCGTCCGGGCCGTAGGCGCCGGGCGTGCTCACATCGAGCAGGAGGAGGCCGACCCGGCCGCGCAGGACCTGCTTGAGCGCCTGGTCCGAGCTGGTGGCGCGGCCGGTCCTGAGGCCCAGCGGGGCCAGGGCGTGCTCCAGTGCGTACAGCGTGTGCTGGTGGTCGTCGACGATGAGGATCTCGGCGTCCGACGGCATGGCCCCACGTCCCTCCCGCCCGGCAGGCCCACCAGCTTACGCCGGGACACTGACGGGGAGTGCCCGCGGTCTGACGAACCGTGCCCGCGGAAAGGCCCGCGGGCCTCCCGCGTCGCCGGAGATCAGCCCGGCTCGACGGCCTGGTGCCTGGCGGTGTCCTCGGCGATGCGCTCGTGGTGTCTGATCACCTCGGCGACGATGAAATTGAGGAACTTCTCAGCGAAGGCCGGGTCCAGCTTGGCGTGCTCGGCGAGGCTGCGCAGCCGGGCGATCTGCCGGGCCTCGCGGGCCGGGTCGGCGGGCGGCAGCCGGTGCACGGCCTTGAGCCGGCCGACCTGCTGGGTGCACTTGAAGCGCTCGGCGAGCATGTGGACGACGGCCGCGTCGATGTTGTCGATGCTGTCGCGCAGCCGGTCGAGTTCCGCGCGGACGGCGGGATCGACGTCACCGGTACCGGTGTTGCTGGTGGTCATGGGGGTTCAGCCTAAGGGGCGGCGGGTTCGATCATCGGCGGATCGTCGAGGCCGGGGCCCCGGTCGCTCGACATGCACGGGTACACGCGCGTGGGCTGCGGCGGACGCCTTCGACGGCGGGGTGTCCGCGGTGCCCCGCACGGCGCCGCCCGGGGCGGCGCACCGGACCGTACCGGTGCGCGGTCACGGCCTGCGGGGCCGGCGACGCACGGCTCGAACTGCCGGGCGGGACAAGGCTCGAACCGCGGGCGGGACACGCGGATGGCCACCACGCGCCCGCCCCGCACCCGCCCCGCGTGCGACCGCGCCGGGACGACCACGGGGGGCCGCGGACCGGCGAAAAACGCTCACACCCGCATACAGTGGATGAGAAGTCGGGGCGTCCTTGGGGGTGACGGCGTGGCGAACGACGGGCCGGTCATGCACGGCTACCCGCATCTGGAGACGGTGCGGGCCGCGATCACCGCGCTGTACAGGCGGCTGTCGTACGACACGATCCAGACCTTCCCGACCAGTGTGGCCCCCGCCGACGTGGCCTTCTGCGACACCGACGATCTGCACCTGGGCGCGCAGCGGGTGGCCGGCGAGATCGTCCGGCACTTCCGGCTGCCGGACGCCCGGGTGATCGTCAGCTTCCGCGAGATGACCCATGCGGCGAACGTCGAACTCGCTGCGGGTCCCGAGTACTTCGTCGAGCTGAACGACCGTTTCCGCACCCATCGGCGGGACATCGGCGCGGCCCTGGCGCACGAGGTCACGCACGTCTATCTGCACCGTCTGGACCTGTCCTTCCCCAGCACGGCGGAGAACGAGATCCTCACGGACACGGCGGCCACGTACCTGGGCGCGGGCTGGCTGCTGCTGGACGCCTTCCGGGAGGACTCGGTGTCGTCCCAGAAGCTCGGCTACCTCACCCCGGAGGAGTTCGGCTACGTCCTGGCCAAGCGCTCCCTGGTCTTCGGCGAGGACCCGTCGGTGTGGTTCACCAGCCCGCAGGCGTACACGGCGTACACCAAGGGCCTGGCGCAGGCCCGGCACGACGAACAGCAGCCGCCGCTGACCGCGGCGGGCTGGGCGGGCCGCCGCCGCTACGCCCACGACCGCCGGCACGCCCACGGGCCGCAGCCCGGCGTGCCCTACACCTTCACCCCCGACGGCGGCGGCCGGCTGCGCGTCTCCTTCCCCTGCCCGACCTGCCAGCAGCGCATCCGGGTACCGGTGAAGGGCCGGGTCCGGGCCCGCTGCGCCCTGTGCCGCACGGTACTGGACTGCGACACCTGACCCCGGCCCGGGAACCGCGCCCCGGCCGGGTCAGGGTGAAGGGATGATGCCCTGGGACCGGGCTGTGCTCAGCCAGGTGGGGAACTCGCCCACCAAGCGGTCGTACAGGTCGGCGTCGGAGACCTTCCGCGGGTCCCGGCCGGCGTGGAAGAAGCCCGCGTTGTCGACCACCCGGCGGTCCGGCACCGCCAGTTCGTCCAGCTTGCGCAGGAAGTCGAACTGGCGGCTGTCCGGGTCGCCGAAGCCGACGAACTGCCAGAACAGCGGCAGCTTGGCCGCCTTGCACAGATAGCGTTCGGCGGCGGGCTTGCTGATCGGGCCGCCGTCGGTCTGGAAGACGACGAGGGCGGGCGCGGTGGAGCCGCTGTCCAGGTAGTGGTCGATGACGGCGTCCATGGCCAGGTGGTAGCTGGTCCTGCCCATGTGCCCGAGCCCGGCGGCGATCCGGCCGATGCGGCCCTGGTGGTCGGCGAGGGCGATGTCGGTGACGGCATCGATGTCCGTCGAGAAGAACACCACCGGCACCCGGCCGTCGTCGTCGAGGTGCGCGGACAGTCCGAGCACCCGGTCGGCGAGCGCCTGCACGCTGCCGTCCTCGTAGTACGGCCGCATCGATCCGGAGTAGTCGATGACGAGGTAGACGGCGGCGCGCAGTCCGTCGAGCCCGCGCTTGGCGAGGGACACCCCGGCCGTGCGGTACGGCTCGACCAGCGCGGGCGCGCTCTCCGCCACCTTGCTGAGACTGATCGCGGCCATGCCGGGCTCCCCCCTCGTGCGGCTCCGGAGGCCGAGACTACGCGATCTTCCACCCCCGCTTTTTCCTCCCGCCGCCGCGGTTCGCTATTTTGTTCGCCGCCGTCCCCACCGGCTCGTCCCGTCCCCATGATCTTGAGGAGCCGGCCGTGGCCGCCGAGTCCGCCGTCACCACCTGCTACCGCCACCCCAAGGTGGAGTCGCATGTGCGCTGCACCCGCTGCGATCGCTACATCTGCCCGGCCTGCATGCGCGAGGCCGCCGTCGGCCACCAGTGCGTGGACTGCGTGCGGGAGGGCGCCCGGTCGATACGGCAGGCGCGGACCGCGTTCGGCGGCCGGATCACCACGGTGCCGGTCGTCACCGGTGTCCTCATCGGCCTCAATGTCCTCGCCTACCTCGCCGAACTGGTGCGCCCCGGGGTGGTGGACCGGTTCGGGATGCTGGGGCGCGGGCTCGTCGGCGGCGACGGCACGCACTATCTGTGGCAGTACCCCTACGGCCCCGACGTGCACGCGGAGGGGGTCGCCGACGGCGAGTGGTACCGGCTGCTGACCGGGGCGTTCCTGCATCTGCCGGCCACGGAGACGCCGTTCGGCGTCCTGCACATCGTGCTGAACATGGTGTCCCTGTGGAGCCTCGGCCGGGTGGTCGAGGCCCAGTTGGGCCGCGTCCGCTTCGTCGCCCTGTATCTGCTCTCGGCGCTCGGCGGCTCCGTACTGGTGCTGCTGATCGCCCCGGACACGCTGACGGTCGGCGCGTCCGGCGCGATCTTCGGGCTCGGTGCCGCCTACTACGTGATGGCCCGCCGCCTGGGCTACGACATGAACGCCGTCAACCGCTACATGGTGGGGCTGCTGCTGTGGCTGGTGATCTCCGCGGGGTTCGCGTCCTGGCAGGGGCACCTCGGCGGACTGCTGGCGGGCGGCACGCTGACACTCGCCTACGCGTACGCGCCGCGGGACGGCCGGCGCACCCTGGTGCAGGCGGGCGCGGGCATCGCCGTGCTGGTCCTGCTGGTGGGGTTGACCTGGGCGAAGGTCTCGGAACTGACGGGAGGGGCGGCCTGATCCGGGCCGTACGGTGATGTCATGAAACGAGCCGGAATTCTGCTGTTCGCTGCCGTCCCGGTGATCGTCACGGCGGTGGTGTACGTGGCCACGCCGGGCGACTCGGGCCCGTCCTCGTCCCAGCCCGCCTCCGCCGCCGCCCAGGCCCGCACGGACGCCAAGGCGCGGGCCGAGCGGTCGGAGAAGTCCCAGGACGACGAGGTGATCGCGGACGCCCCGCCGGGCCTCGCCGCGCCGCAGAAGAAGGAGCTGGCGCAGCAGCTCGTCGCGAGCGCCGAGAACTCCACGCTGGACTGGCGCAGTACGTACGGCTACATCGAGGACATCGGCGACGGCCAGGGCTACACCGCGGGCATCATCGGCTTCTGCACCGGCACGCATGACCTGCTCACCCTGGTCGAGCGCTACACCAAGGCGCATCCGGACAACGGTCTCGCCGGCTATCTGCCCGCGCTGCGCAAGGTCGACGGCACGGACTCGCACGAGGGCCTTGATCCCGGCTTCACCGCCGCCTGGAAGGCGGAGTCGAAGCTTCCGGCCTTCCGTGCGGCTCAGGACTCCGAGCGTGACCGCGCCTACTTCGACCCCGCCGTCCGCCTCGCCAAGCTGGACGGGCTGGGCACGCTGGGCCAGTTCATCTACTACGACGCGATGGTCTTCCATGGGCCAGGCACCGGTCCGGACGGCTTCTACGGCCTGCGTGAACGTGCACTCAAGGAGGCCGACACCCCTGCCGAGGGGGGTAGCGAGAAGGCGTACCTCGACATCTTCCTGGACGTCCGCCGGAAGGCGATGCGGGCCAAGCGGCCGGGGATCGACACCAGTCGTATCGACACGGCTCAGCGGCAGTTTCTCTACGACGGCAACGTGGGGCTGCGCCGGCCTTTGCGGTGGCGGGTGTACGGGGAGTTGTACGAGGTGCGGTGACCTGCCGTGGCGTGACGTGTCGTTCTTTGTCTGCGGGTGCCTTGCGGCTGGGCGCGCAGTTCCCCGCGCCCCTTCAGGGCGCTGCATCGGGGCCCGGGGCCCCATTAGGGACGCCGTTACGCATCGTTCGTCGCCTGCGGGCGCGTCGTGGCTGGGCGCGCCGTTTTCCGTGCCCTTTGGGGTGTTGGGGAAGACGGCGGCGCCTGCCCTGGTCCGGTCGGGGAGTGGGCAGGCGCCGTCGGTGTTCCGTACGCCTTTGTACGGGACGTCTGTCAGACCAGGGCGCGGTCCGTCGGGCGGATCGGGGCCGGCAGGTCGCTCGCGCCGGTCAGGAAGCGGTCGACGCCCTTGGCGGCCGAGCGGCCCTCGGCGATCGCCCACACGATGAGCGACTGACCGCGACCGGCGTCACCGGCGACGAAGACGCCCGGGACATTGGTCTGGAACTCGGCGTCGCGGGCGATGTTACCCCGCTCGTCCAGCTCGAGGCCGAACTGCTCGACCAGGCCGTTGTCCCGGTCGGTGCCGGTGAACCCCATGGCGAGCGTGACGAGTTGGGCGGGGATACGGCGCTCCGTGCCCGGCTTCTGGGTCAGCCTGCCCTCGACGAACTCGACCTCGGCGAGGTGCAGCCACTGCACCTGGCCGTCCTCGTCGCCCTCGAAGTGGGTGGTGGACGCCGCGTAGATGCGCTCGCCGCCCTCCTCGTGGGCCGAGGTGACCTTGTAGAGGATCGGGAAGGTCGGCCAGGGCTGGGAGACCTTGTCCCGCTCGTCGTTGGGGCGGGGCATGATCTCCAGCTGGGTGACGGAGGCCGCGCCCTGACGGTGGGCGGTGCCCACGCAGTCCGCGCCGGTGTCGCCGCCGCCGATCACCACGACGTGCTTGCCCTTCGCCGAGATCGGCGCGGTGACGTAGTCGCCCTCCTGGACCTTGTTGGCCAGCGGCAGGTACTCCATCGCCTGGTGGATGCCCTTGAGTTCACGGCCGGGCACCGGCAGGTCGCGGGCGGTGGTGGAGCCGGCGGCGATGACGACGGCGTCGTACCGCTTGCGCAGGTCCGTCGCCTTCAGGTCGCGGCCAATCTCGATGCCGGTGCGGAACCGGGTGCCCTCCGCGCGCATCTGCTCGATGCGGCGGTTGATGTGCCGCTTCTCCATCTTGAACTCGGGGATGCCGTAGCGCAGCAGGCCTCCGATGCGGTCGGCGCGTTCGTAGACGGCGACGGTGTGGCCGGCCCGGGTCAGCTGCTGGGCGGCGGCCAGGCCCGCCGGTCCCGAGCCGATCACGGCGACCGTCTTGCCGGACAGCCGCTCGGGCGCCTGCGGCCGGACGTCACCGGCGTCCCACGCCTTGTCGATGATCGAGACCTCGACGTTCTTGATGGTGACCGGCGGCTGGTTGATGCCGAGCACGCACGCCGACTCGCAGGGCGCCGGGCACAGCCGCCCGGTGAACTCCGGGAAGTTGTTGGTGGCGTGCAGCCGCTCCGAGGCGGCGGACCAGTCCTCGCGGTAGGCGTAGTCGTTCCACTCGGGGATCAGGTTTCCGAGCGGGCAGCCGTTGTGGCAGAACGGGATGCCGCAGTCCATGCACCGGCTGGCCTGCTTGCTGATGATGGGCAGCAGGGAGCCGGGGACGTAGACCTCGTTCCAGTCCTTGACGCGCTCGCTGACGGGACGGGTCTCGGCGATCTGACGGCCGTGGTTGAGGAAGCCCTTCGGGTCAGCCATTGATCGCCGCCTCCATCATCTTCTCGTGGGTCTCGGTCTCGGAGAGACCGGCTCGCTCGGCGGCGTCCTTGGCGGCGAGCACTGCCTGGTACGTGCTGGGGATGATCTTGGTGAAGCGGTCGGCCGCGGTGTCCCACTCGGCCAGGAGCTTCTCGGCGACCGTCGAGCCGGTCTCCTCCTGGTGGCGGCGCACCACGTCGTGCAGCCACTGCTTGTCCGTCTCGTCCAGCGGCTGGATCGCGCCCAGGTTGCCCGCGTTGACGTGGTCGCGGTTCAGGTCGACGACGTAGGCGACGCCGCCGGACATGCCGGCCGCGAAGTTGCGGCCCGTCTCGCCGAGGACGACCGCGTGACCGCCGGTCATGTACTCGCAGCCGTGGTCGCCCACGCCTTCGGCGACCACCAGCGCACCGGAGTTGCGCACGCAGAACCGCTCGCCGGTGCGGCCGCGCAGGAACAGCTCGCCGCCGGTCGCGCCGTAGGCGATGGTGTTGCCCGCGATCGTGGAGAACTCGGCGAGGTGGTCGGCGCCGCGGTCCGGGCGCACGATCACCCGTCCGCCGGACAGGCCCTTGGCGACGTAGTCGTTGGCGTCGCCCTCCAGGCGGAGGGTGACACCGCGCGGCAGGAACGCGCCGAAGGACTGGCCGGCCGAGCCGGTGAAGGTGATGTCGATCGTGTCGTCGGGCAGACCTGCGCCGCCGAACTTCTTCGTCACCTCGTGGCCGAGCATGGTGCCGACCGTGCGGTTGATGTTGCGGATGGGGACCTGTGCGCGCACCGGCTGGGCGTCGGTGGCGCTGGACGCGGCGAGGGCGTCGGCTGCGAGCTTGATCAGCTCGTTGTCCAGGGCCTTGGCCAGGCCGTGGTCCTGCTCGACGGCCTGGTGGCGCACCGCGCCCGCGGGCAGGTCGGGCACGTGGAACAGCGGTTCCAGGTCCAGGCCCTGCGCCTTCCAGTGGTCGACGGCGCGGCTGACGTCAAGCGCCTCGGCGTGCCCGACGGCCTCCTCGATGGAGCGGAAGCCCAGCTCGGCCAGGAGCTCGCGGACCTCCTGGGCGATGAACTCGAAGAAGTTCACCACGTGTTCGGCCTTGCCGGCGAACCGCTCCCGCAGGGTCGGGTTCTGGGTGGCGATGCCGACCGGGCAGGTGTCCAGGTGGCAGACGCGCATCATGACGCAGCCGGAGACGACGAGCGGCGCGGTCGCGAAACCGAACTCCTCGGCGCCGAGCAGCGCGGCGATCACCACGTCACGGCCGGTCTTCAGCTGGCCGTCGGTCTGCACCACGATCCGGTCGCGCAGGCCGTTGAGCAGCAGGGTCTGCTGGGTCTCGGCGAGGCCCAGCTCCCAGGGGCCGCCCGCGTGCTTGAGGGAGGTCAGCGGGGAGGCGCCGGTGCCGCCGTCGTGCCCGGAGATCAGGACCACGTCCGCGTGCGCCTTGGAGACGCCCGCGGCGACCGTGCCGACGCCGACCTCGGACACCAGCTTCACATGGATCCGCGCGGCCGGGTTGGCGTTCTTGAGGTCGTGGATCAGCTGGGCCAGGTCCTCGATGGAGTAGATGTCGTGGTGCGGCGGCGGCGAGATCAGGCCGACGCCGGGGGTGCTGTGCCGGGTCTTGGCCACCCACGGGTACACCTTGTGGCCGGGCAGCTGGCCGCCCTCGCCGGGCTTGGCGCCCTGGGCCATCTTGATCTGGATGTCGTCGGCGTTGACCAGGTACTCGGAGGTCACGCCGAAACGGCCGGAGGCGACCTGCTTGATCGAGGAGCGGCGCGCCGGGTCGTACAGGCGCTCCGGGTCCTCGCCGCCCTCACCGGTGTTGGACTTGCCGCCCAGCCGGTTCATGGCGATGGCAAGCGTCTCGTGCGCCTCGCGGGAGATGGACCCGTACGACATGGCGCCGGTGGAGAAGCGCTTGACGATCTCGCTGACCGGCTCGACCTCGTCCACGGGGACCGGCTGCCGGTCCGCGGCGAAGCCGAACAGCCCGCGCAGCGTCATCAGGCGCTCGGACTGCTCGTTCACGCGCGCGGTGTACTTCTTGAACACGTCGTAGCGGCCGGTGCGCGTGGAGTGCTGGAGGCGGAAGACCGTCTCGGGGTCGAACAGGTGCGGCTCGCCCTCGCGGCGCCACTGGTACTCGCCGCCGATCTCCAGGGCGCGGTGCGCGGGGGCGATGCCGGAGGCGGGGTAGGCCTTGGCGTGCCGGGCGGCGACCTCCTCGGCGACGACGTCGATGCCGACGCCGCCGATCTTGGTGGCGGTGCCGTTGAAGTACTTCTCGACGAAGCCCTCGTCGAGGCCGACGGCCTCGAAGACCTGGGCGCCGCGGTAGGAGGCGACGGTCGAGATGCCCATCTTGGACATGACCTTCAGGACGCCCTTGCCGAGCGCGTAGATCAGGTTGCGGATGGCCTGCTCGGTCTCCATGCCGGGCAGGAAGGTGCCCGCGCGGACCAGGTCCTCCACGGACTCCATCGCCAGGTAGGGGTTGACGCCGGCGGCGCCGTAGCCGATGAGCAGGGCCACGTGGTGGACCTCGCGGACGTCGCCGGCCTCGACCAGCAGGCCCACGTGGGTGCGCTGCTTGGTGCGGATGAGGTGGTGGTGGACGGCGGCGGTGAGCAGCAGCGAGGGGATCGGGGCGTGCTCGGCGTCCGAGTGGCGGTCCGACAGGACGATCAGCCGGGCGCCGTTGCCGATGGCGGCGTCGGCCTCGGCGCAGATCTCGTCGATGCGGGCGGCCAGCGCGGCGCCGCCGCCGCCGACCCGGTACAGGCCGGAGAGGGTCGCGGCCTTGAAGCCCGGCAGGTCGCCGTCGGCGTTGATGTGGATGAGCTTGGCCAGCTCGTCGTTGTCGATGACCGGGAAGGGCAGCACGACGGAGCGACAGGAGGCGGCGTTCGGGTCGAGCAGATTGCCCTGCGGGCCCAGCGCGGAGCGCAGCGAGGTGACCAGTTCCTCGCGGATCGCGTCCAGCGGCGGGTTGGTGACCTGTGCGAACAGCTGGGTGAAGTAGTCGAACAGCAGGCGCGGGCGCTCGGACAGGGCGGCGATCGGCGAGTCGGTGCCCATGGAGCCGATGGGCTCGGCGCCGGTCTTGGCCATCGGCGCGAGCAGGACGCGCAGCTCTTCCTCGGTGTAGCCGAAGGTCTGCTGGCGGCGGGTGACCGAGGCGTGGGTGTGCACGATGTGCTCGCGCTCGGGCAGGTCGCCCAGCTCGATCTCGCCGGCCTCCAGCCAGTCGGCGTAGGGCTGCTCGGCGGCGAGGGTCGCCTTGATCTCGTCGTCCTCGATGATGCGGTGCTCGGCGGTGTCGACGAGGAACATGCGGCCGGGCTGCAGCCGGCCCTTGCGGACGACCTTGGCGGGGTCGATGTCGAGGACGCCGACCTCGGAGCCGAGGACGACGAGGCCGTCGTCGGTGACCCAGTAGCGGCCGGGCCGCAGTCCGTTGCGGTCGAGTACGGCGCCGACCTGGGTGCCGTCGGTGAAGGTGACGCAGGCCGGGCCGTCCCAGGGCTCCATCATGGTGGCGTGGAACTGGTAGAAGGCGCGCCGGGCCGGGTCCATGGAGGCGTGGTTCTCCCATGCCTCCGGGATCATCATCAGCACGGAGTGCGGCAGCGAGCGGCCGCCGAGGTGCAGCAGTTCCAGCACCTCGTCGAAGGCGGCGGAGTCCGAGGCGCCGGGCGTGCACACCGGGAAGACGCGCTCCAGGTTTCCGTCCCCGAACAGGTCGGATACCAGCCGGGACTCGCGGGCGCGCATCCAGTTGCGGTTGCCCTGGACGGTGTTGATCTCGCCGTTGTGCGCGACGAAGCGGTACGGGTGCGCGAGCGGCCACGACGGGAAGGTGTTGGTGGAGAACCGGGAGTGCACGAGCGCGATCGCGGTGGCGAAGCGGCGGTCGGACAGGTCGGGGAAGAACGGTTCGAGCTGTCCGGTGGTCAGCATGCCCTTGTACACGATCGTGCGCGCGGACAGCGACGGGAAGTACACGTCGGCCTCGCGCTCGGCGCGCTTGCGCAGCACGAACGCCTTGCGGTCCAGCGCGATGCCCTCGCTGGCGCCGTCGGTGACGAAGAGCTGCCGGAAGACCGGCATGGTCGAGCGGGCGGTGGCGCCCAGCAGGTCGGGGGCGACCGGGACCTCGCGCCAGCCGAGGATCGTCAGCCCTTCCTCGCGGGCGATCGTCTCGATCCGTGAGACGGCCTCGGCGGTGTGCTCCTCGGGCAGGAAGGCGGTGCCGACGGCGTACGCCCCGGCCGCGGGGAGTTCGAATCCGGCCACGTCGCGGAAGAAGGCGTCCGGCACCTGGGAGAGCAGTCCCGCGCCGTCGCCGGAGTCGGGCTCGGAGCCGGTGGCACCGCGATGCTCCAGGTTGCGCAGAACCGTGAGCGCCTGCTCGACCAGCACATGGCTCGCCTCGCCGGTGAGGGTGGCCACGAAGCCGACGCCGCAGGCGTCGTGCTCGTTGCGGGGGTCGTACATACCCTGCGCAGCAGGGCGAGCATCCATGAACGACCAGTTCCGGCCATTCGTGGAATGCTGGGACGGCTGGCGCGGTGTACGCATCGGCTCTCCCGTCGTCGTCATCTGGCATATGCGGCTGCCGAGGGACGACGCTGGCCCTCTGCGTGAGTGCAAAATTTCGTGCAGGTTACATGATGGAACGGTGCTCGGGAATATGCTCCGTTCCACCATGCGGACGTCGCCGGGGTGCGCGACAGAACGCCGCGCACGGCGGCGGAAGTATGTGGGGGCCGGCGCGGACAGATCGATGTCCATCGGCCCGAAGGGGGGCGGGAGGAGCGTCCTCACTCATCCCGCGGATGCGCCGCGGGCGTCTTTGCCCACAGCGCTTACGGCTCATGCCCAGCGGTTAAGGATTCGAAACCAGTGGGTAACAGGCTGCTCATGCGGCCCGGCGCATGGGTGCCAGCCGCACTATCCTACGGCGGTTCCGAACAAACTGCCCAGGGCGTAGGTCACACCGGCCGCCGCGCCACCGAGGGCAAGCTGCCGCAGACCGCTGAACCACCAGCTGCGGGCGGTCACCTTGGCGACCACGGCGCCGCAGCCGAACAGCCCGATGAGGGCCAGCACCAGGGCCGGCCACAGCGCGGTCGCGCCCAGCAGGTACGGCAGGACGGGCAGCAGGGCGCCCAGCGCGAAGGAGCCGAACGAGGAGACCGCCGCGACCAGCGGCGACGGCAGATCGCCCGGGTCGACGCCCAGTTCCTCCCGGGCGTGTATCTCCAGGGCCTGCTCGGGGTCCCGGGACAGCTGCCGGGCGACCTCGCGGGCCAGCTCCGGCTCGACGCCCCGGGTCTCGTAGAGCGCCGCCAGTTCCTCCTCCTCGTCCTGCGGGTGGCGGCGCAGCTCCCGCCGCTCGACGTCCAGCTCGGCCTCGACCAGCTCGCGCTGCGAGGCGACGGAGGTGTACTCGCCGGCCGCCATGGAGAAGGCGCCGGCGGCGAGGCCCGCGAGCCCCGTGATGACGATGGTCTGGTGGCCGACCGCGCCGCCCGCCACACCGGTGATCAGGGCGAGGTTGGAGACCAGGCCGTCCATCGCGCCGAACACGGCGGGGCGCAGCCAGCCGCCGTTCACGTCCCGGTGCGTGTGGTTGTCCCGATGGGCCTCGTGCAGCGCGGCCTCGGTGTCGATGATGGCCATAGGGGTCCCCCCAGGAGCCTAGTTGGACGGGTTCTACTTTTTGACAACAGCGAATCTACGCTTTTGATTTCCGTCCCGCCAGCAAGGAAAGGCTGGGCTAACCTGCGGCTTTACCTTTTTTGCTCAAACGTGCAAAGGTCCGCGCATATGTCGACCGGGTGATGCTGAGGGCATCGGTGCTGGCGCCGACCGCTCCGGTGGCAGACATCCGCAAAAGCCGCCCCACGAAGAGAGCCGCCCATGGCATCGATCGCCCGCATCCCGTCGGTCCCGTCCCCCGGGGACGCCACCGAACTCCGCGACCGGGCGCGCGGCGCGCTGCTCGGCCTGGCGGTGGGAGACGCGCTCGGGGCCCCGGCGGAGAACCTGAAGCCCTCGGAGATCCGGGCCCGCTGGGGCCGTATCACGGGCTACGTCGTCGAACGGCCGGCCGGCACCGACGACACCGAGTACGCGATCTTCTCGGGGCTGCTGCTCGCCCGGCACGGCTGCGCGCTCACCCCGGAGCATGCGGAGGCGGCCTGGCACGAGTGGATCGCGAACCGGCACGAGGGGCCCTTCCGGGGAGCGGGATTCAGCGAGCGGGGCACGCTGGAGAACCTGCGCCGGGGGCTGGCGGCGCCCATCTCCGCCCAGCACCGCCACGCCTGGAGCGACGGCCTCGCGATGCGGGCGGCCCCCTTCGGGGTGTTCGCGGCGGGCCGCCCCGCCGAGGCGGCCCGCCTGGTGGCGATCGACGGCTCGGTCAGCCATGACGGCGAGGGCATCTACGGCGGGCAGGCGGTGGCCGCCGGGGTGGCCGCGGCCATGGCGGGGGCGCCGGTCAGCGCCGTGGTCGCCGCCGCGCTCGCCGTCGTCCCCGACGACTCGTGGACGGCCCGCTCGCTGCGCCGGGCGGTCGCCGTCGCCCACCGCGGCGAACGCGCGGTCCGCTCCGCGGTCGTCGTCGGCGGCTACCCCTGGACCGACCTCGCCCCCGAGGCGGTGGCGCTCGCCTTCGGGGCGTACGCGTCCGCCGACGGCGACTTCCGGCGGGCCGTCCTGACGGCGGTCAACATGGGCCGGGACGCCGACACCACGGCCGCCGTGGCGGGCGCGCTGGCCGGCGCCACCGAGGGCGCCGGCGCCGTACCGCCCGAGTGGGCGGCGGCGATCGGTCCGGCCCGCGGCAGCTGCCTGCCGTCCATGGCGGGCCACCATGTGCTCGACGTGGCGGACCTCCTGGTCGAACGGGCACCGGCTCCCCCGCTCCGGGCGGCACCGGAACTCCTGGTCGAGGACACACCGGAACTCCTGGTCAAGCAGGCATCGGGACCCTTGGTCGGGCAAGCACCGGAACTCCTGATCCGGGACGCATCAAAACTCCTGGTCCAAGAGGCACCGGAACCTTTGGTCGAGCAGGCACCGGAACTCGCGGCCGTGAACGCACCGGAACTCCTGGTCCAGGACGGACCGGAACCCTTGGTCCGGGACACACCGGAACCCTTGGTCCGGGTCGGACCGGAATTTGCGGACGAGGGCGCACCGGAGTTCCCGGGCCGGGAGGCATCCGGGGCGGGGGCGGCCAGGCCGTCCCTGCCGCACGTCCCGCCCGGTGCGCTGTGCGACCTCGTCGCCCGGGCCGGGGTGCAGGCCGCGGAAGGGCTCACACCGGACACCGTACGCGGCGAGGCCCACCCGGCGGCCGAGCCGGCGACCGTACCGCCCGCCGACACCGCGGCCTACGTGCCCGCCGCGTGTGCGCAGGGCGAGCAGGGCACGGTGCGGCCGTGAGCCGCAGGATCGAGGGACTGCTGCTCGGGCTGGCCGCGGGGGACGCCGCCGGATGGCCGGCCGCGCGCCACCGGGCCGCCCGGATGCCCGAGTGGACACGGCGGCTCACCCGCGAGCTGGACACCTTCGCCGAGCAGAACGCGACGACCACGCTGCCCGTGCCGATCGCGCTCAACCAGCCCCCGGAGCCGCTGCGCCTCGGCCCCTCCGACGACGCCGAGTGGGCGGTGTTCGCGGCCGAGGCGGTGCTGCGCGCCGGCGACGACAGCGCGCTCGGGGACCTGAGCCGGGACCGCCGCACCCGGGCCGCCATCGACCTCACCTGGAGCGCCGTCGCCTCCGAGGTCGCCGCCGCGGCCGAGCGCGCCCCGGAGGTCGAGTCCGCGGTGCTGCCGCTGCGCGCCCGGATCTCGGTCCGGGCCGGCCTCGGCAACCTCGCCACCGGGCTGCGCCCGCCCGCCACCGGCCACGACAACCCGCACTACTTCGACGACGCGGCCTGCGTACGCGCCTGCGTGCTCGCCGTCGCCCACCGCGGCGACCCCGGGCGCGCCGCCGAACTGGCCGAGTTCGACGCCCGCTACACCCAGGACGGCGACGGGGTGCACGGCGCCCGGGCCATGGCCGCCGCCCTCGCCCTGGCGCTCGCCGACGCGGACGTGGACACCTGTGTGACGGCGGCCCTCGGCGAGCTGCCCGCGACCACGGAGATCGGCCGCAACGCCCGGCATGCGCTGGCCCTCGCCCACGACACCGGGACCGCCTTCGCCCTGATCCCCCTCCTGGAGCACCAGATCGTCGACCACGTCTACAGCTACGGCATCGCCGCCGCCGAGACGGTCCCGGTCGCCCTCGCCCTGGCCAGCGCCGCACGGGGCCGGATCGCCGAGGCCGTGCCCGCCGCGGCCTGCCTGTCCCGGGTCGCCGACTCGGCCCCCGCGCTGGCGGGCGCGCTGACCGGGGCGCTGGGCGGCGGCGCGGCCGTTCCGCGTGCGTGGCGGGACGCCTGCCGCACCCTCTCCGGCTGTGCGCTCCCGCGCCTCACCGGCACCGACCTGGTCGAACTCGCCGGACTCCTGGAAGCCGCGCAACCGGCCGCTCCAGGGGGATGATGCGGGGCATGACGCCCACAGCAGATGAAATCGGCGGCCCCGGTCTGCATGAGCGGATCACTGGGGCGCTCGTCGGCGCCGCCGTCGGAGACGCGCTCGGCGGCCCCGTCGAGGGCTACTCGCCCGACCAGATCCTCGAACGCCACGGTGGCCGTGTGCACGGCGTCGTCGGCCCCTGGCACGGGGACGCCTGGCGCACCGCACGCCCCATCGCTCCGTACCACAAGGGCGACGGGCACGTCACCGACGACACCCTGATGACCCATGCGCTGGTCCGGGTGTACGCGCGGGTCCGGGACCACCTGGACGCCTACGCCGTCGCCGACCACCTGGTGCCTGACCTGATGACCAACCCGCGCTGGATCCCCGAACTGGAGGCGGAGGCGCTGCCCTTGCACCGGATCTTCCTGGCGGAGAAGTGGCTGGTGGCCCGCCTGGCGTACGGCCATGTGGACCCCCGGGAGTCGGGCACGGGCAATATCGTCAACTGCGGGGCGGCGATGTACATGGCCCCCGTCGGCCTGGTCAACGCGGCCAACCCGGCGGGCGCGTACGCCGAGGCGCTGGACGTCGCGGGCGCGCACCAGTCCTCGTACGGCCGTGAGGCGGCCGGGGTCTTCGCCGCGGCGGTGGCGGCGGCCGCGGCACCCGGCGCGAGCCCCCGGTCGGTGGTGGCCGCCTGCCTGTCGCTGGCGAAGGACGGCACCCGGGCGGCGATCGAGGAGGTCTGCGCGGTGGCCGGCCGATACCGCGACATCGAGTCGGCGCTGGTCCCGCTGCGGGAGGCGGTGGCACCCTACGACACGGTCGGCCCCGACTACCGGGCCCCGTCGCTCGGCGCCCGCCGCCCGTCCCGGCTGCACTCGATCGAGGAACTTCCGATCGCGCTCGGCATGCTGCTGGTGGCCGACGGCGACTACCGGCAGGCGGTGCTGGGCTCGGTCAACTACGGCCGCGACTGCGACTCGATCGCGACGATGGCGGGCGCGCTGGCCGGCGCCCTCGGCTCGCCCGTGCCGGAGGACTGGTCCAAGACCGTGGCGGAGGCGAGCCGGCTGGACCTGTGGGCGCCGGCCCGGACGCTCACCGAGGTCGCACGGGAGGTCTTCGCGCGGGACGTCGGACGGCGCCGGGCCCACGAGCGGGCGTTCGCCGCACTCGGGGGTCCGGAATGCTCCGGCTGACCTGGGTCCAGCCGGAGGACCTGGTGGCCCACGAGCTTCGCCAGGCGCGGCAGGACGGACGCGAGCCGACGGCGATCGAGGCGCGGTGGACGGCGGCGGGCGGCGGTGCCGCGCCGGTGCGTGCCGGTGCCTCCCCGCGGCCGGCGTCGCGGTACCTGCGGCTGCTCGCGGAGGACCTGCTGGACGAACTGGCCGACCTGCCCAGCACATCGGCCGACCGGGAACCGACCGACCTGACCGACATCAAGACCCTGTGCCCCCACTGGCCGACCGAACCTCTCCTGGCTGCAATCGGATTGACGGGGCGTCGGCCGCCGAACCGCGAGACACGGCCCTCCGGACCGCCGGCCCACGGGGCGGCGGGTGGCGGACCGGCGGGTGACGGACCGGCGGGTGACGGACTGGCAGGCCACCGGCCGCCGGACCACGGGTTCCGGGACCGCCGGTTCGCCGAACACGGGTTGTTGGACAGCGGGTTGCCAGCCCGCGGATCCCCGGCCCACGGGTCCCCCGGCCACGGGTCCTTTGGCGCCGCAGGCATGCGGGGTCCGGGTGACGGCGGGTCGAGGGGCGGTGGCGTCCGTACGGCCCTGACCCCGCTTCGGTTCGAAGCGGCCTGGTTGGGGCGGGCCGTGGGCTGTCTGCTGGGCAAGCCGGTCGAGAAGGTGTCCCTCGACGGCATCCGCCGGCTCGCCCGGTCCACCGGCAACTGGCCGCTCACCGGGTACTTCACGGCCCGCGGGGTCCCCGACGGCCTCAAGGCGGCCCACCCCTGGAACCGCCGCTCCGCCGCCACCTCGCTCGCCGAGAACATCGACGGCATGCCCGAGGACGACGACCTCAACTACCCATTGCTGAACCTCCTGTTGCTGCGTCGGCACGGCAGGGCGTTCAGCACCGTCGAACTGGCCGGGCTCTGGCTCGACGAACTCCCCGCCGGACGCACCTTCACCGCCGAGCGCATCGCCTACCGCAACCTCCTCGCCGGCATCGAACCCCCGCACACGGCCCGCCACCGCAACCCCTTCCGCGAGTGGATCGGCGCCCTCATCCGCGCCGACGTGCACGGCTGGACCAACCCGGGCGACCCGGCCGCCGCCGCGGAACAGGCCCACCGCGACGCCGTGCTCAGCCACACCGCCAACGGCGTCTACGCGGCGATGTTCATCGCGGCCACCATCGCCGCCGCGGCCACCGGAACCCTCGACGTGCACGCCTGCCTGCGCGTCGGCCGCACGGTGGTGCCGCCCGGCTCCCGGCTGGCGCAGGCCCTGGACCACGCCGTCCTGCTGGCCGCCGAACACGCCGACTTCGACCAGGTCGTGGACGCGCTGCACGCCCGCTACTCCGCCACCTACCACTGGGTCCACGCCCTTCCCAACACCGCCCTGATCACCGCCGCCCTGACCCACGCGGACGGCGACTTCACCGGCTCCATCTGCCGCGCCGTGTCGGGCGGCTGGGACACCGACTCCAACGGGGCCACCGCCGGCAGCATCGCCGGCCTCCTCGCCGGCACCCCCGCCGCCCTGTCCGACCGCTGGACGGCCCCCCTCAAGAACCGCCTCGCCACCTCCGTCACCGGTTTCGACGGCACCGGCTTCGACACCCTCGCCCAGCTCACTCACCTGGAGGCGACCCGCCCATGACCCCCACCGCACCCGACAGCGCGACCGCCGGCCCCAGCCCGCACGGGGACCCGACCTCCGGCCTCGTCCCGTACGAGGCCCCGCACGCCGGATGAACGCCCCCCGGCCCCTGGACGGTCTGCGCGTCCTCGATCTCGCCACCCTCTTCGCCGGCCCGCTCGCCGCGACCCTGCTCGGTGACTTCGGCGCCGAGGTCATCAAGGTCGAGCACCCGGCGAAGCCCGACCCGTCGCGCGGTCACGGTCCCGCCAAGGACGGCGTCGGCCTGTGGTGGAAGCTGCTCGGCCGCAACAAGCGCACCGTCACGCTGGACCTGTCCAAGCCCGGCGGCCGTGCCACCCTGCTGCGGCTGGCCGCCACCGCCGACGTGGTGATCGAGAACTTCCGGCCCGGCACGCTGGAGAAGTGGGACCTGGGCTGGCAGGAGCTGTCCGCCGTCAACCGGCGCCTCGTCCTCACCCGGGTCACCGCCTTCGGCCAGTTCGGGCCGTACGCGCGCCGCCCCGGCTTCGGCACCCTCGCCGAGGCGATGAGCGGCTTCGCCGCGATCACCGGCGAGCCGGACGCGCCCCCGACGCTCCCGCCCTTCGGTCTCGCCGACTCCATCGCCGCCCTGGCCACGGCGTACGCGGTGATGACGGCGCTGGCCGCCCGGGAGCACACCGGCGCGGGCCAGGTGGTCGACATGGCCATCATCGAGCCGATCCTGACCGTCCTCGGCCCGCAGCCCATCTGGTACGACCAGTTGAGCCACGTCCAGCCGCGCACCGGCAACCGCTCCCAGAACAACGCCCCGCGCAACACCTACCGCACGGCCGACGGCAGCTGGGTCGCCGTCTCCACCTCCGCGCAGTCGGTCGCCGAACGCGTCATGGACCTGGTCGGCCGCCCGGACCTGATCGACGAGCCGTGGTTCGCGACCGGCGCCGGACGCGCGGCGCACGCCGACGTCCTCGACGCGGCCGTCGGCCGCTGGATCGCCGGCCGCACCCGCGACGAGGTGATCTCCGCCTTCGAGAAGGCGGAGGCCGCGGTGGCGCCGGTCCAGGATGTGCGGGACGTGATGTCCGACCCCCAGTACGCGGCCCTCGGCACCATCGCCACCGTGGACGACCCGGAACTGGGCCCGCTGCGCATGCAGAACGTCCTCTTCCGGCTCTCCGCCACGCCCGGCGCGATCCGCTGGGCGGGCCGCCCGCACGGCGCGGACACGGAGGCCGTCCTGACCGAGCTGGGCCTGACCCCGGCGGAGCTGCACGCCCTGCGCAAGGAGGGCGCCCTGTGATCCCGTTCCCGCTCACCTGGCTGTACGTCCCGGGCGACCGCCCGCACGTGGTGGCCAAGGCGCTGGCCTGCGGCGCGGACGTGGTGGTGATCGACCTGGAGGACGCGGTCGCCCCGGACCGTAAGGAGTACGCCCGCGCGGCGACCGTCGACCTGCTGTCCGAGCCGCAGCCGGTGCGGGTGCACGTCCGGGTGAACGGCACCGAGGGCCCGTGGGCCGCCGCCGATCTGCGGGCGGTGGCCGGGCTGCCGGGCGTGTCCGGGGTACGGCTGCCGAAGGTGACCTCCGCCGACGAGGTGGTGCGCGCCGCCGGCACCACGGGGCACCGGCTGTACGCCCTCCTCGAAACCGCCCTGGGCATCGAGCGCGCCCACGCCATCGCCGCCGCCCACCCGGCCCTGCGGGGCATCTCCCTCGGCGAGGCGGACCTCCGGGCCGACCTGGGCGTACGCGATGACGCTGGCCTCGACTGGTGCCGCTCCCGGGTCGTCGTCGCCGCGCGGGCGGCCGGTCTCGCGCCGCCGCCCCAGTCGGTCCACCCCGACATCCGCGACCTGGACGGGCTCGCCGCCTCCTGCGCCCACGGCCGCGCCCTCGGCTTTCTCGGCCGGGCCGCCATCCATCCGCGCCAGCTGCCCATCATCGAGCGCGCCTATCTGCCCACGGAGGCGGAGCTGGACCAGGCCGAGACGATCGTGAAGGCGGCGACGACGGAGCGCGGCGCCCAGGCGCTGCCGGACGGCCGGTTCATCGACGCGGCCGTGGTGGCAGCGGCCCGGCGGACGCTGTCCCTGGTGGCCCGCAGGGCGTGAGACACGGCGAGGGCGCCCCGCGATCGGGGGCGCCCTCGTCGTCGTACGGCCGCTGGTCAGCTCTTCTTGGCCGACTCCGCCTCGTCCTTGGCTTCCGAAGCCTCGGCGCTCCCGGCGATCTTGCCGTTCTCGGCCCGGCCCTCGGGAACCCCGGCGGCCCCGGCCTCGGCCTGTGCCCCGTCCTCCGCCGGGTCCGGCACCTCGTCCTTCGCCTTGTCCTTCGCCTCGTCGTCGGACGCGGTGGCGGTCTCGGAGCCGGTGTCCGTGCCGGGGGTCGCGCCCTCGGCATCCGCCGCGGCGGCCGGCTCCACCACGGCCTCCCGGCCGGGCCGCTTCTTCGCCGACACGACGATGTACACCACCGCCAGCACGAAGACGAGCAGCGCGGTCCAGTCGTTGAGCCGCAGGCCCAGGACATGGTGGGCGTCGTCGACACGCATGTACTCGATCCAGGCCCGGCCCGCGCAGTACGCGGCGACGTACAGGGCGAACACCCGGCCATGGCCCAGCTTGAAGCGCCGGTCGGCCCAGATCACCAGGACGGCGACGCCGATGCACCACAGGGACTCGTACAGGAACGTCGGGTGGTAGTAGCCCGGCACCCGGCCGCCCGAGGAGGAGGTGATGTGCACCGCCCAGGGGAGGTCCGTCTCCCGCCCGTACAGCTCCTGGTTGAACCAGTTGCCCCAGCGGCCGATCGCCTGCGCCAGGGCGATGCCGGGGGCGACGGCGTCGGCGTACGCGGGCATCGGGATGCCACGGCGCCGGGCGCCGATCCAGGCGCCCAGTGCGCCGAGCGCGATCGCGCCCCAGATGCCGAGCCCGCCCTCCCACACCTTGAAGGCGTCCACCCAGTCACGGCCGTCGCTGAAGTACAGCTCGTAGTCCGTGATCACGTGGTAGAGCCGACCGCCGACGAGGCCGAACGGCACGGCCCAGACGGCGATGTCGGCCACCGTGCCCGAACGGCCGCCGCGGGCGACCCAGCGCTTGTTGCCGAGCCAGACGGCAACGAACACGCCGATGATGATGCAGAACGCGTAGCCGCGCAGCGGAATCGGGCCGAGGTGCAGCACCCCGCGCGACGGGCTGGGAATGTAGGCAAGTTCCATGGCAGGGTCGACGCTACCGTGCCGGGCCGGGCACACGGCAGTCAGCCCGGCTACGGGTCCATAACAGGGGCGTGAGAATCACTCACCCCTTGTCGGCAGCCTCCACCATCTGCTTGAGCTTGTCCGGGGTCAGCGTCTGGTCCTGGTAGATGTTCTTGCCGTTCAGCAGGACGGTCGGCGTGCCGGTGAAACCGCCCGCCTGGAAGGCCTTGTTGGACTTCGCCACCCAGCTGTTGTGCGTGCCGTCTCTGACGCACTTCTGGAACTCGGGCGTGTCCAGGCCGTTCACCTTGCCCGCCAGCTCGATCAGCTTGTCATCGCTGGAGAAGGCGTCGTCCGTCTCCTTGGGCTGGTTCGCGTACAGCACGTCGTGGTACTCGCGGAACTTTCCGGCGTCCTGGGCGCAGGCCGCCGCGTTGGCCGAGCGCCGGGAACCGCTGCCGCCGAGGTTGCCGTCGATGAGCGTGACCAGGTGGTACTCGATTCTGAGCTTGCCGGCGTCGGCCAGCTCATGGAGCGTGGGGCGGTACACCGTCTCGAACTGCTGGCAGGCCGGGCAGCGGAAGTCCTCCCACACCGTGAGCGTGGACTTGGCGCCGTCCTTGCCGACCGGGATGGCGAGGCCGTCCTTGCCCTGCGCGCCGGAGGGCGCCACGACCGGGCCCGCGTCGGCGCTGCTCTTGTCCTTGCCGGCGTTCGCGGCGACCACGCCGATCACCGCGGCGAGCCCGAGCACGCAGATCACGGTCGCGCCCACGATCAGCGCGCGGCGTCGCTTCTCCGCGGCCTTCTGCTTCTCTCGCTCGACCGCCAGGCGCTCGCGGGCAGTGCGCTTTCCGTCACGATTCTTCTCGCTCACACCCCCAGAACGAACCGGGGAGGCGCTGCGCGCCTGCCCGGTCCCAGGTCCACCCGTTCGAGTGACCGGCGCTCTGCGGGTGGGGCGGGGACGCGCCGTCGTTTCGTCTGCCGTCGTTCCTCTGCGGCGCCATCGTGGCTGGTCGCGCAGTTCCCCGCGCCCCCTTCGGGGCGCTGGTGGGGCGCGGGGCCGCTATGTGCCCATCGGCTGGTGAACCGGGCCACGGGCGTCGTTCGACTGCCGCGCCGTCGTGGCTCAGCGCGCAGTTCCCCGCGCCCCCTTCGGGGTGCGGGGGGCTATGGCTGTCTGCGGACTCCTCGGGCCAGTTCGGTGGCCAGTTGGCGGACTGACGTGACTCCGGTTGCCGGGTCCGGGGCGTCCAGCATGCGTTTGACGAAGGCTGAGCCGACGATCACTCCGTCGGCGAAGCTCGCGACCTGGGCGGCCTGGGTGCTGTCGGAGACGCCGAGGCCGACGCAGACGGGCAGGTCCGTGCCGGTGGCACGGGTGCGCCGCACCAGGTCCTCGGCCTGCGCGCCGACGGACTCGCGGGTGCCCGTGACGCCCATCAGCGAGGCGGCGTAGACGAAGCCACTGCCGGCCGCGGTGATCTCCGCGAGCCGGGCGTCCTTGCTGCTGGGGGCGACCACGAAGACCGTGGCGAGTCCGTGCTTCGCGGCGTGCTCACGCCACAGCGCCGACTCCTGGACCGGCAGGTCGGGCAGGATGCAGCCCGCGCCGCCGGCCTCCGCCAGCTCGGCGGTGAAGCGCTCCACGCCGTAGCGGTCGATGGGGTTCCAGTAGGTCATGACGAGGACGGGCTTCCCGGTCGCCTCGTGGGCCTCCCGGACCGTGCGCATGACGTCGGCGACCCGGACGCCGCCGCGCAGCGCGATGTCGTCGGCGGTCTGGATGACCGGGCCGTCCAGGACGGGGTCGCTGTGCGGCAGCCCGACCTCGACCACGTCGGCGCCGCCGTCGAAGACGGCCTTGATCGCCTCGATGCCGCCGTCCACGGTGGGGAACCCGGCCGGCAGGTAGGCGATCAGGGCGGCCCGCCCCTCCGCCTTCGCGGCGGTGAGCGTGTCGGTCAGCAGCTGGATGTTCCCGCTCACTTGGCGTCCCCCTCGATCTCGGCGTGCGCGCCGTCCGCGTCCGCGGCGACCTCGGCGTCCGCGTCGCCGTCGTACAGGCCGAAGTAGCGTGCGGCCGTGTCCATGTCCTTGTCGCCGCGGCCGGACAGGTTGACCACGATCAGCCCGTCCTCGCCCAGTTCCCTGCCGACCTCCAGGGCGCCGGCGAGCGCGTGGGCGCTCTCGATCGCCGGGATGATGCCCTCGGTTCGCGACAGCAGGCGCAGCGCCTGCATGGCCGCGTCGTCGGTGATCGCGCGGTATTCGCCGCGGCCGGACTCCTTGAGGTAGGAGTGCTCGGGGCCGACGCCCGGGTAGTCAAGGCCTGCCGAGATCGAGTACGGCTCGGTGATCTGACCCTCGTCGTCCTGGAGCACGAAGGAGCGGGAGCCGTGCAGGATGCCGGGCTCGCCCGCGGTGAGGGTGGCCGCGTGCTCGCCGGTGGCGACGCCGTGCCCGGCGGGCTCGCAGCCGACGAGGCGGACGGAGGCGTCCGGGATGAAGGCATGGAAGAGGCCGATGGCGTTGGAGCCGCCGCCGACGCAGGCGACCGCGGCGTCGGGGAGCCGGCCCGCACGCTCCAGGAGCTGGCGGCGCGCCTCCACGCCGATCACCCGGTGGAAGTCGCGCACCATCGCGGGGAACGGGTGGGGGCCGGCCACGGTCCCGAACAGGTAGTGGGTGTGGTCGACGTTGGCGACCCAGTCCCGGAAGGCCTCGTTGATGGCGTCCTTCAGGGTGCGGCTGCCGGACTTCACGGCGACGACCTCGGCGCCCAGCATGCGCATGCGGGCCACGTTCAGGGCCTGCCGCCGGGTGTCGATCTCGCCCATGTAGATGGTGCAGTCGAGGCCGAACAGCGCGCAGGCGGTGGCGGTGGCGACGCCGTGCTGACCGGCGCCCGTCTCCGCGATCACACGGGTCTTGCCCATCCGCCGGGTGAGCAGGGCCTGGCCCAGCACATTGTTGATCTTGTGGGAGCCGGTGTGGTTGAGGTCCTCGCGCTTGAGGAACACCCGGGCGCCGCCGGCGTGCTCGGCGAACCGCGGCACCTCGGTGAGCGCGCTCGGGCGGCCGGTGTAGTCGACCAGGAGGGCGTCGAGTTCGCGGGCGAACTCCGGGTCGTGCTTGGCCTTGTCGTACTCGACGGCGACCTCGTCCACGGCGGCGACTAGCGCCTCCGGGATGAACTTGCCGCCGAACGCGCCGAAGTAGCCCTCGGCGCTGGGGATCCGACCCTCCGGGTCGGGGACGAAGAACTCGCTGGGCATGCGCAATCCTCACGGTGAGCTGGTGGAAAGACACTCATCGCCGTGGGGTGCGGGCTCCGTCAGCCGGCTGCGGGACCGTCGTTCCCGGTCGCGCAGTTTCCCGCGCCCCGTCCGGGGCGCTGCCATCGACGGCCGTTCACCTGCCCGGGCTCGTCACCGATGACGTAGCGCACCCGGCGCCCGTGCACCCGGCGGGCGGGCGCGCGGCAGCCACGGGGACGGCAGCCGCGCGCCAGGCGGGCGTACCGGTCCGTGGTCGTCACGGGGATCGTCGCAGTCATCGGGGCCCACCCTACCGGGAGATCAGCCCCGGCCGTGCCGCAGTGCGGGGTGCTCGCCCGCCGCCACCAGGTCGGCGACCGCCGTCCTGGGGTCGCGCCCAGTCACCAGGGACTCGCCGACCAGGACCGCGTCGGCGCCCGCGTTGGCGTAGGCGATCAGGTCGTGCGGGCCGCGGACTCCGGACTCGGCGACCCTGACCACGCTGTCCGGGATCTCCGGGGCGACCCGCTCGAACGTGCCCCGGTCGACCTCCAGGGTCTTCAGGTTGCGCGCGTTGACGCCGATCACCTTGGCGCCCGCGTCCACCGCGCGGTCCACCTCGTCCTCGTCGTGCACCTCGACGAGCGGGGTGAGCCCGATGGAGACGGCCCGCTCGATCAGCGACTCCAGGGCCGGCTGGTCGAGGGCGGCGACGATCAGCAGCGCGAGGTCGGCGCCGTACGCCCGGGCCTCCCACAGCTGGTACGAGGTGACGATGAAGTCCTTGCGCAGCACCGGGATGTCCACGCGGGCCCGGACCGCCTCCAGGTCGGCGAGCGAGCCGCCGAAGCGGCGCTGTTCGGTGAGGACCGAGATGACGGCCGCGCCGCCCGCCTCGTAGTCGGCGGCGAGCCCGGCCGGATCGGCGATCGCGGCCAGCGCGCCCTTGGAGGGGCTGGAGCGCTTGACCTCGCAGATCACCTTGACGCCGTCGCCGCGCAGGGCGGCCGCACCGTCCTTGGCCGCCGGAGCCTTCGCCGCGCGCTCCTTGAGCTCGTCGAGGCTGACGCGCGCCTGCCGATCCGCCAGGTCGGCACGGACTCCGTCGATGATCTCGTCGAGCACACTCACGCGAGCGGCCCCCTTCCAGCCGGTGGTTCCTGCGGGTCGAAAACCCGTGGTCACTGCGATGGTATCCGCAGGACGGCGTAGGCCCCGCATCCGGTCGGCGCCGGTCCCACTACCTGGACGCCACCCAGTTGATCAAGGATGGAGCCAGCCACCGAACGGCAGGTTCCGGACAATGGTGAAGGCCAGCAGTACGGCTCCGAGGCTCCACAGGTGCACCGGACCGAGCGCGAGCCGCAGCGGCCGCCCGCGCACCGCGCGGATCACCCAGACGGTCCACAGGGCGGCGAAGGCCAGGTAGGCGGCCACGGCCGGGGCGTTGGCCTGGAGCGCGGCCGTGAGGTCCCCGTGGATGAAGGCGTGCGCGCTGCGCAGTCCGCCGCAGCCGGGGCAGTACAGGCCGGTGTAGCCGTACAGCGGGCACACCGGGTAGTGGCCGGGTTCGTTCGGGTCCACTGTCGCGACGTACGCGAAGGCTCCGGCGACGGCCGCGAGGAGTCCCGCGGGGACCGCCAGCCGGCCGAGGACGCCCGCGCGGCCCGTGCGCGGCGCCAGGTGCTCACTGTCGGCGTTCACGTCTCGCATTGTCCCCCCTGCGGCCGTGGACGCGCGTGAGGGGCGCCGCGGCGGCCGGTGCGGTGCCGTGGCGCCCCTCCACGAGGTCGTCGACGAGGCGGTCGTCCGCCGGGTCAGCTCTCGACGCCGGCGGGCTCGGGCGTCACCGCGGCCCGGGTCTGCGGGACCGCGTGGACGTCTTTGGGCTGACCGAGGCCCATGGAGCGCATGATGGCGCCGACGACACCGCCGAGCGCCACGATCGCCATGCCGGCCCAGAAACCGATCGGCTGTGCCATCACCATGAAGGCGCCCGCGACGCAGAACCCGATGAAGGCGATGATGACACCGGTCCAGGCGGCCGGGGTGTGACCGTGGCTGCTGCCCGCCATTGCTTGCTCCTCGTTGCTGTATGCGTGTGTGAGCCGGACGCTCATCACCGCCCATTGTCCCGTACGGCTGCCCCACCGGCGGGCAGGGGTACCCCCCACCGAACGTCTACTTCGCCACACCACCCACCCAGAACACCCCGAAAGGGGCGCGGGAAACGGCGCGCCCAGCCACAACACACCCGCACCAAACCAACGAACCCAGCCAAGCCCCAAAGGGGCGCGAGGAACTGCGCGCCCAGCCACAACGAACCCGCAGCCAGCCAACGACGCATCGCAACCCAAGCCACAACGCACCCGCAGCCGCAGCCGACGTATCGCGGCCGAACCAGCGGAGCGCCTACGTTGGGTCTTCGCCGCGGTCCAACGCCTTCCACAGATCCTCGGGCCGATCGGGGTCGACGCCCGAGGCAGGGCGCCGCGGGCGCGCCGTGCCGCGCTCGTAGCGGCCCGACATGGCGGGCCACAGCCGGCCGTAGCGCAGCGCGAGGAGCCCGGCGAGCAGGAGCAGCACACCGCCTACGGCGGCCACGTAGGGCCAGGCCGTATGGCTGAGGACGGCGACGCCTGCGGAGGTGTCGCCGGTGGCCTCGGCGGCCTTCTCGTCGAGCGCGGAGCCGTCGGACGCGCCGGTCAGGGCGGCGGCGACCGTGCCGGCGCCGGACAGCGCGAGCAGGGCGGCGACCGCGAGCCGGCCGGCCCTGCGGACGGCGAAGACGGCGACGAGGGCGGCGAGGCCCACTATGGCGAGGGCCGCGGGGACGCCCGTCACGTCGCTGCCCTTCGCGGTGAGCGGGAAGGCGCCGCCGGCCACCGTGGCGGTGCCCTCCGCCCAGCGCTGGCGCGTGGCGAGCAGCGCCACGGCGGCGCCGAGCGCGCCGCACAGCAACGCCACGGCGAGGCTCCGGCGGCCCGCCCATGCGGCTCCTGCGGCTTCGGAACGGGGGTGAGGTACGGCTGTCACGTACTCCACTATCGCCTGAACCCCGGGAGTTACGTCACCCGGGGTTCACTCAGCCCCTTCCGAGACGGTTCGCCGTGTGCACCGCGCGGAGCACCGCCGCCGCCTTGTTGCGGCACTCCTGGTCCTCGGCGACCGGGTCCGAGTCGGCGACGACGCCCGCGCCGGCCTGGACGTAGGCGGTGCCGTCGCGCAGCAGCGCCGTACGGATCGCGATGGCCGTGTCGGAGTCGCCCGCGAAGTCCAGGTAGCCGACGCAGCCGCCGTACAGGCCGCGGCGGGACGGTTCGAGTTCGTCGATGATCTGCAGGGCGCGGGGCTTGGGCGCGCCGGAGAGGGTGCCCGCGGGGAAGCACGCCGTCAGCACGTCGAAGGCGGTGCGGCCTTCGGCGACCCGGCCGGTGACCGTGGAGACGATGTGCATGACGTGCGAGTACCGCTCGATGGACATGAAGTCGACGACCTCGACCGAGCCGGGCCGGCAGACCCGGCCGAGGTCGTTGCGCCCGAGGTCGACGAGCATCAGGTGCTCGGCGCGCTCCTTGGGGTCGGCGAGCAGTTCGTCGGCGAGCGCCTGGTCCTCCTGCGGGGTGGCGCCGCGCGGCCGGGTACCGGCGATGGGATGCACCATGGCCCGGCCGTCCTCGACCTTGACCAGCGCCTCGGGCGAGGAGCCGACCACGTCGAAGGCGCCCCCGGACCCGTCGGGCAGCCGGAACAGATACATGTACGGGGACGGGTTGGTCGCCCTCAGGACCCGGTAGACGTCCAGTGCGCTCGCCGTGCAGGGCGTCTCGAAGCGCTGCGAGGGGACGACCTGGAATGCCTCGCCGGCCCGGATGCGCTCCTTGACGTCCTCGACGGCCGCCTGGAAGTCGGGGCCGCCCCAGCGCGCGGTGTACGGGGGCAGCTCGGACGGCGGCAGCACCGCGGGGGGCTGGGCGACCGGGCGGCAGAGGTCGGCCTCCATGGCGTCCAGGCGGGCCACGGCGTCGGCGTGCGCCTCGTCGACTCCGGTGTCGAGGTCGTTGTGGTTGATCGCGTTGGCGATCAGCAGGACCGTGCCCTCCCAGTGGTCCATGACGGCCAGGTCGCTGGTGAGCAGCATGGTCAGCTCGGGCAGCTTCAGATCGTCACGCTCGCCGGGTCCGATCCGCTCAAGGCGGCGGACGATGTCGTAGCCGAGGTAGCCGACCATGCCTCCGGTGAAGGGCGGCAGACCCAGGTCGTGGGCGAGGTCCCGGGGCGTGTGCAGGGCCTCGATCGTGGCGCGCAGGGCGGCCAGCGGGTCGCCGTCGGCGGGGACGCCGACGGGCGGGGTGCCGAGCCAGTGCGCCCGTCCGTCCCGCTCGGTCAGGGTCGCGGCCGACCGGACGCCCACGAAGGAGTAGCGGGACCACTGAAACGCGGCGCGGCCGTTCTCCGCGGACTCCAGCAGGAAGGTGCCGGGGCGCTCGGCGGCGAGCTTGCGGTACAGGGCGACCGGGGTGTCGCCGTCGGCGAGGAGCTTGCGGGTGACCGGGATGACCCGGCGGTCGCCGGCCAGCTTGCGGAACGTCTCAAGATCCATGGCGGCCGACCCTACTGGCCCGTGCTGTTCGAGCGCGCCCGGGAAGAGCCGGACTCCGCGGCCGGCGCGCCGGGGCCGACGTCCTTGAGGAGCACGTCGGCGTCGAAGCAGGTGCGGGCGCCGGTGTGGCAGGCGGCGCCCACTTGGTCGACCTTGACCAGCACGGTGTCGGCGTCGCAGTCGAGGGAGACCGACTTCACCCACTGGACGTGCCCCGAGGTGTCGCCCTTGACCCAGTACTCGCGGCGGCTGCGGGACCAGTAGGTGCAGCGGCCGGTGGTCAGCGTGCGATGCAGCGCCTCGTCGTCCATCCAGCCCAGCATCAGCACCTCTCCGGTGTCGTACTGCTGGGCGATGGCGGGCAGGAGCCCGTCGGCGCTGCGCTTGAGGCGCGCCGCGATCTCCGGATCGAGGCTGCTGGGCTGGGGCGAGCTGGTCATGGGTGCCATTGTGCCGCGCGGCACCGACAGCGCCGCGACCTGTCCAGTGGGTGGGCGCGCGGGGGTGGTGCGGCGGGAGACGGGTGGGCGGAGCCGGAACCTGGTCGTAGGCTGACGGTATGTCGACCTTCGCCAAGCGTGAACGGCTTCTGCTCGCCGACCTCTTGGAAACCACCGGCCCCGAGGCGCCGACCCTCTGCGAGGGCTGGCAGACCCGTGATCTGGCCGCGCACGTGGTGGTGCGCGAGCGCCGCCCGGACGCCGCCGGGGGTGCGCTGGTCAAGCAGCTCGCGGCGCGCCTGCAGAAGGTGATGGACGAGTACGCGGCGAAGCCGTACGAGGAGCTGATCCGGCTGATCCGTACCGGCCCGCCGCGCTTTTCCCCCTTCCAGCTCAAGCAGATCGACGAGGCCGCCAACACCGTCGAGTTCTACGTCCACACGGAGGACGTCCGCCGGGCCCAGCCGGACTGGACGCCGCGCGAGCTGGACCCCGTCTTCCAGGAGGCCCTGTGGTCCCGGCTGGAGCGCACCGCACGGCTGCTGGGCCGGGGTGTGCCGACCGGCCTGGTGCTGCGCCGCCCCGACGGCCAGACGGCGGTCGCCCACCGGGGCGCGCCGGTGGTGACGGCGACGGGCGAGCCCGCCGAGCTGCTGCTGTTCGCGTTCGGCCGGCAGAGCGCGGCCAAGGTGGACCTCACGGGCGACGAGAACGCGATCGCCAAGCTCCGGGAGTCCAAGCAACTGGGCATCTGAGACACGCGGGCGCCTCCGGCAGGCAAGCCGCCACCGGGCCGCTGAGGCATGCGGGCACGTCCCGTAAGAGCGTCGGCGGACGCTCGGGCACGTCGGCGCCTTTCCGCCGGAAGGTCGTCAATGGGACGCCCGCAGGGTGCCAGGCACCTCCGGCAGAGGACGCCGACGCACCACTTGGGCACGCCGGTACCTCCCGTCGGGAGCCGTCAAGGGGACGTCATCACGGGCGCATCCGGCCCCTCCCACAGGGGACGCCGACGCACCCCCTTGGAGCGCGCGGGGCGCCTCCTACACGGAGGGGGGCGGTCTTGGGGACGCCAGGTACTTCCCGTAAGGGGTGTCGGCGGGGCGTCCGGGGTGTGGCGGGGCCTGGTGGGTGGTGGCTGCGGGGTCTACAAGGGGTGCTGGTCTCGGTCGGGCCGGTGTGGTCGGCGTATGGCTGTCGCGGAGGTGGCGGATGCCCCCGTGGGGCGGCTGAGGCGCGCTGGGGCCGCCCCTTTTCTCCGCGTCGGCGCCGGTAGGCAGGCGTGCGGCTGGGTGGGTGGTCCGGGGCGTCAGCCGGGGAGTTCCGCCTGGCGCAGGCCCGCTACGCACAGGGCGACGGCGCCGCCGAGCCCGCAGACCACGGCGCTGACGACGAACACCGGGCCGGGGCCCCACGCGCCGATCGCGGCCGCCGCGACCGGCATGCTCAGCGGCGCGAGGCCGAGGCTGACCAGGCCGGCGACGGCGGTGACACGGCCCAGGTAGGCGGGATCGGCCTGGGTCTGCAGCAGGGCGCCGCACAGGGCGCCGCTGAGCCCGGCGAACAGCCCGATGAGCAGGGCCACGCCAACGGCGGCGACGAGGTGGGGGACGTAGGCGAGGGCGCCGATCGCGACGGAGCCCGCGAGGATGGCGTACCCGGCGACCAGGCCGGCCCGTGGCAGTCGGCCCCGGACGGCCAGCAGCAGCGACACGACGGCCGCGCCGGTGCCGAAGCCGGCGAGCACCCAGCCCATCCCGGACGCGCCCCAGCCGCGCCGGTCGGCCAGCAGGGTCAGGCCGATGTTGAGCGGGCCGACGAAACCGAAGTCGCCGAGCGCGATGGCCGCCATCAGCGGGGCCAGCACCCGGTGCCCGCGGATGTAGCGCAGCCCGGCCACCAGGTCGCCCCAGGCCCGGGACCGGACGGCGGACCCGTCGGCCCGCTCGGCAACTCCCGACTCGGCGGCAAGTGGCTCGGTGGAGCCCGCTTCGAGGACATGTGGCTCAACGACATGGGCCTCGGCGACATGGGCCTCGCCGACAGATGGCGCGGCGCCATGCGGCGCGGCGGCATATGTGTTCCCGCCATGCGGCGCGGCACCATGTGGCTCGGCGCCATGTAGCTCAGTGCCATGTGGCCCGGCGCCATGTGGCTCCGCCGGGTGCGGTTCCGAGGGGCGTGGCTCGGGTATCGGGGCGGCGCCCCCGCCGGGGACCGTGTCGTCGCTCGGCAGCGGGCGGAACCGTACCGAGATCAGCAGCGGCACCGACACCGCGATGAGCAGGCCCGCCAGGCCGAAGGCGGCCGCCGCGCCGCCGAGCGCCACGCCGAGGCCACCGAGCGGGGCTCCGACGACGCTCGCGAAGCGGATGGACAGCCCGCGCATGCCCTGCACCCGGGCCAGTTGGTCCTTGCCGGTGATCCTGGCCGGAAGGGCGCCCACGGCGGGCATGAACACGGCGTCGACGGTGCCGAAGACCACGGCGAGCAGGGCCAGCGGCCACAGTCCCGGGCTGGTGAGCAGGAGCAGCGCGGCCACCGCGACGACGGCCGCGCAGCGCACCGCGTCGCTGCCGATGACGACCCGGCGCGGCCCGAACCGGTCGGCGACGACGCCGCCGCCCAGCATCAGCAGGGCCCGCGGCAGGGCGCTGGCCGAGGTGACGAGGCCCGCCTGGGCGGGCGTACCGGCCTGGACGGCGGCCCAGGACAGCGCGAGGTAGTAGACGTTGTCGCCGAGCATGGAGCAGGTGTAGGCGCCCAGCCAGCGCAGGACGTTGGGGTCGCGGTGGGCGGGGCGTGCGACGCCGGTGCCGGGCGCGGCGGGCAGGCCGGTGACGGTGGACAAGGCGGCGGCCTCTCTGGGACGCGGGACTCGGACGGCAACTCGGACACGGGCTGTCGGACGCGAACTGTCAGACGCGGACTGTCAGAAGCGGACTGTCAGACGCGGAACGGGAATCCGTACACGTGCAGCGCGACGTTCTCGCGCCCCGCGGTGTCACCGGCGGCCTCGGCGGACCGGCTCTTCTCCTCGTACCGGCGCAGCAGGGCCATCAACTCCGCGCCGAGTTCCTCCAGTTCGGCAGCGGTGAGCCTGACGAGCGACTCACTGTCCGGCGCGGCGGCGTTCCACTCGGCGCTCCAGGTGGCCCGCTCGTCGAGATAGCGCCGGTACATCTCGGCGCGCTGGTCGTGGAAGAGCCGGGTGGCGGCCAGGTGCGCCGCCGCCCGCTCGGGGGCGTCCCGGAAGTCCTTGTCCCGGATGCTCACGCCGTGTGAGGTGGGCCGCCACCACCGCTCACGGCCGTCGCCGCCCTGCCGGTCGGCCTCTTCGATCAGCCCGTGCTCGGCGAGCTTGCGCAGGTGGTAACTGACCAGCGACACGGCCTCGTCGACCTGGTCGGCCAGCTGCGAGGCGGTGGCGGTCCTGGCGACGTACAGCAGGCGGTACAGCCGCATGCGCAGCGGATGGGTCAGGGCCTTCAGGGTGCCGAGATCGGTGATGGGGCGGGTCTCCTCGCGTGCCATGCCCTCACCGTAGATACGAAAGAAAAGTTGCGCAATAATCCTTGCGCAACTTTCCTTTCGTATCCCAGGGCGGGGCGTCAGCGGACCGGGTGGCCGGCTTCGCGGAGGGCGCGTTTGACCTGGGCGATGCGGAGGTCGCCGAAGTGGAAGACGGAGGCCGCGAGGACCGCGTCGGCGCCGGAGGCGACGGCCGGCGCGAAGTCCGCCAGCTTGCCCGCGCCGCCGGAGGCGATGACCGGCACGGTGACGTGCTTGCGTACGGCCGCGATCATCTCCAGGTCGTAGCCGTCCTTCGTGCCGTCCGCGTCCATGGAGTTGAGCAGGATCTCCCCGGCCCCCAGTTCGGCGGCCCGGTGTGCCCATTCGACGGCGTCGATGCCGGTGCCGCGGCGACCGCCGTGGGTGGTGACCTCGAAGCCGCCCGCCGGGGTGCGGCGCGCGTCGACCGAGAGGACCAGCACCTGGCGCCCGAACCGCTCGGCGATCTCGCGGATCAGCTCGGGGCGCGCGATCGCGGCGGTGTTCACGCCCACCTTGTCGGCGCCCGCCCGCAGCAGCCTGTCCACGTCCTCGGCGGTGCGCACGCCGCCGCCAACCGTCAGCGGGATGAACACCTGCTCGGCGGTGCGGCGCACCACGTCGTACGTCGTCTCCCGGTTGCCCGAGGAGGCGGTGATGTCCAGGAAGGTCAGCTCGTCGGCGCCCTCGGCGTCGTACACCTTGGCCATCTCGACGGGGTCGCCCGCGTCGCGCAGGTTCTGGAAGTTGACGCCCTTGACGACCCGGCCGTTGTCCACGTCCAGGCAGGGGATGACTCGGACCGCCAGGGTCATGAATCCACGGCTCCTCTTGCTGCTTGTTGCCCATGGTGGCCCCGGAAGGCCTCCAGTTCCACTTCGACCAGGATGCGCGGGTCGATGAAGCCCGCCACGACCAGCAGGGTCGAGGCCGGGCGCACGGCGTCGAACAGTTCCTTGTGGGCCCGGCCCACCTCGTCGACGTCGCGCGAATGGGTCAGATACATCCGGGTCCTGATCACCGAGGCGGGCCCCAGCCCGAACTCGGCGATCGCCTCCAGCGCGCTGGTGAACGCCGCCTTCGCCTGCTCGTAGGGGTCGCCCTCCCCGTGCAGCACGAGGCCCTTGAAGGCCGTGGTGCCCGCCACCAGCACGCGGTCGCCCGCCGCGACGGCGTGCGCGAAGCCGAAGCTCTCTTCCCAGGGACTTCCGCTCTGTGCGCGCCGCACGGCTTCGGACGTCATGACGACACAGCCTCCAGGGCCTCTTCGAGGGTGAACGCCTTCGCGTACAGGGCCTTCCCGACGATGGCTCCCTCGACACCGAGGGGCACCAGCTGGGCGATGGCCCGCAGGTCGTCCAGCGAGGACACGCCTCCGGAGGCCACGACCGGGCGGTCGGTGGCCGCGCAGACGTTCTTCAGCAGCTCCAGGTTCGGGCCCTGCAGCGTGCCGTCCTTGGCGATGTCGGTGACGACGTAGCGGGCGCAGCCCTCCTTGTCGAGGCGCGCCAGCGTCTCGTAGAGGTCGCCGCCGTCCCGGGTCCAGCCGCGCCCGCGCAGCGTGGTGCCGCGGACGTCCAGGCCGACCGCGATCCGGTCGCCGTGCTCGGCGATCACCCCGGCGACCCACTCGGGGCTCTCCAGGGCGGCGGTGCCGAGGTTCACCCGGGTGCAGCCGGTGGCGAGGGCGGCGGCGAGGGTGGCGTCGTCCCGGATGCCGCCGGACAGTTCCACCTTGATGTCCATGGCGTTCGCGACCTCGGCGATCAGCGCCCGGTTGTCACCGGTGCCGAACGCGGCGTCCAGGTCGACCAGATGCAGCCACTCGGCGCCCGAGCGCTGCCAGGCGAGGGCGGCCTCCAGCGGGGAGCCGTACGAGGTCTCGGTCCCGGACTCGCCGTGCACGAGGCGGACCGCCTGGCCGTCCCGGACGTCGACGGCGGGAAGGAGTTCGAGCTTGCTCACAGTGTTCCGATCCAGTTGGTGAGGAGCTGGGCTCCGGCGTCGCCGGACTTCTCGGGGTGGAACTGCGTCGCCCACAGGGCGCCGTTCTCGACGGCCGCCACGAACGGCTTGCCGTGCGCCGACCAGGTCACCTTGGGGGCGTGCAGCCGCGTGTCGCGCGTCTGCAGGGTCCAGTCGTGGACGGCGTAGGAGTGCACGAAGTAGAAGCGTGCGTCCGCGTCCAGGCCGGCGAACAGCTCGGAGCCGGGTGGCGCGGTCACGGTGTTCCAGCCCATGTGCGGCACGACCTCCGCCTGAAGCGGCTCGACGGAGCCGGGCCACTCGTCAAGGCCCTCGGTCTCCACGCCGTGCTCGATGCCGCGCGCGAACAGGATCTGCATGCCGACGCAGATGCCCAGCACCGGGCGCCCGCCGGACAGCCTGCGGTCGATCACCCAGTCGCCGCGGGCGGCGCGCAGCCCCCGCATGCAGGCGGCGAAGGCGCCGACGCCGGGCACCAGCAGGCCGTCCGCGTTCATCGCCCTGTCGAAGTCACGGGTGATCTCGACGTCGGCTCCCGCGCGGGCGAGGGCGCGCTCGGCGGAGCGCACGTTGCCGAAGCCGTAGTCGAAGACGACGACCTTGCGGGCTGCGCTCAATTCCACACCTCCAGCCGCAGCACGCCGGCGACCAGGCACATCGCGGCGCCGATGGACACCAGCACGATCAGGCTGGCGGGCATCTTCTGCTTGACGAAGGAGATGATGCCGCCGACGAGGAACAGGCCGACGACGATCAGCAGGGTGGACAGTCCGTTCATGGTCTACAGGGCGCCCTTCGTGGACGGGAGGATGCCGGCGGCGCGCGGATCACGCTCGCTCGCGTAGCGAAGGGCCCGTGCCAGCGCCTTGAACTGGCACTCCACGATGTGGTGCGCGTTGCGCCCGTAGGGCACGTGCACGTGCAGCGCGATCTGCGCCTGGGCGACGAAGGACTCCAGGATGTGCCGGGTCATCGTGGTGTCGTACTCGCCGATCATCGGCGCCATGTTCTCGGGCTCGGTGTGCACCAGGTAGGGGCGGCCGGAGAGGTCGACGGTGACCTGGGCGAGGGATTCGTCCAGCGGGACCGTGCAGTTGCCGAAGCGGTAGATGCCCACCTTGTCGCCGAGCGCGCGCTTGAACGCGGCGCCGAGCGCGAGGGCGGTGTCCTCGATGGTGTGGTGGGAGTCGATGTGCAGGTCACCGTCGGTCTTCACGGTCAGGTCGAACAGTCCGTGCCGGCCGAGTTGGTCGAGCATGTGGTCGTAGAAGCCGACGCCGGTGGCGATGTCGGTGCGCCCGGTGCCGTCGAGATCGATCTCGACCAGGACCGCGGTCTCCTTGGTGGTGCGTTCGACGCGTCCGACGCGCCCTTCGCGGTTCATGAACTCTGCTCCTTCTTCAACTCACGTACCGCGTCGAGGAACGCGTCGTTCTCCTGAGGGGTTCCGGCGGACACCCGCAGCCATCCCGGTACGCCGTTGTCCCGGACCAGGACGCCCCGGTCGAGGATCCGCTGCCAGGCCACGTGCGCGTCGGCGAACCGCCCGAACTGCACGAAGTTGGCGTCGGACTCGGTGACGGCGTAGCCGATCGCGCGCAGTTCGCGCACCAGCCGGTCCCGTTCGTCCTTCAGCCGCTCGACGTACTTCAGCAGCGTGTCGGTGTGCTCCAGGGCGGCCAGCGCGGTCGCCTGGGTGATCGCCGACAGGTGGTACGGCAGCCGGACCAGCTGGACGGCGTCCACCACCGCCGGGTGCGCGGCCAGGTAGCCGAGCCGCAGCCCGGCCGCGCCGAACGCCTTGGACATGGTCCGCGAGACGACCAGGTGCGGCCGGCCCGCGAGCAGCGGCAGCAGCGAGTCGCCGTGGCTGAACTCGACGTACGCCTCGTCCACGATCACCATGGACGGCTTGGCCGCCTGCGCCGCGTCGTACAGCGCGCGGACCGTCCCGGGCGGAACCGCGTTGCCGGTGGGGTTGTTGGGGGTGGTGATGAAGACGACGTCCGGGCGGTGCTCGGCGATCGCCCGCTCGGCGGCGGCGAGGTCGATCGTGAAGTCCTCGGTGCGGGGGCCGGAGATCCAGCCGGTGCCGGTGCCGCGCGCGATGAGCGAGTGCATCGAGTACGACGGCTCGAAGCCGATCGCCGTGCGGCCGGGGCCGCCGAAGGTCTGCAACAGCTGCTGGATGACCTCGTTGGAGCCGTTTGCCGCCCAGACGTTCTCGATGCCGAGCGGGTATCCGCCGGTCCGCGTCAGGTACTTGGCCAGCTCCGTGCGCAGCTGGACCGCGTCCCGGTCGGGGTAGCGGTTCAGGTCGCGGGCCGCGGCGCGCACCCGCTCGGTGATCCGCTCGACCAGCGGCTCGGGCAGCGGGTACGGGTTCTCGTTCGTGTTCAGCCGTACGGGGACGTCCAACTGGGGCGCGCCATAAGGGGACTTGCCGCGCAGTTCGTCCCGTACGGGGAGATCGTCGATTCCGGGGTTCACTTGCTCGTCGGTACCTTCCAGCCGAACCTCGCCTTGACGGCCGCGCCGTGCGCGGGCAGGTCCTCCGCCTCCGCCAGGGTGACCACGTGGTGTGCGACCTCGGCCAGCGCGTCCCTGGTGTAGTCGACGATGTGGATGCCGCGCAGGAAGGACTGGACGGACAGGCCGGAGGAGTGGCAGGCGCAGCCTCCGGTCGGCAGGACGTGGTTGGATCCGGCCGCGTAGTCGCCCAGGGACACCGGCGCCCAGGGGCCGATGAAGATCGCGCCGGCGTTCTTGACCCGGTCGGCGACGGCGGCGGCGTCGGCGGTCTGGATCTCCAGGTGCTCGGCGCCGTACGCGTCGACCACCCGAAGGCCCTCCTCGACGCCGTCGACCAGCACGATCGCGGACTGCTTGCCGCCGAGCGCCGGGACGATCCGGTCGTCGACGTGCTTGGTGGCCGCGACCTGCGGCGCCAGTTCCTTGTCCACGGCGTCGGCCAGCTCGACCGAGTCGGTGACCAGCACGGCCGCGGCCAGCGGGTCGTGCTCGGCCTGGCTGATCAGGTCCGAGGCCACGTGCACCGGGTCGGCGGTGTCGTCCGCGAGGATCGCGATCTCGGTGGGCCCGGCCTCGGCGTCGATGCCGATCCGGCCGGTGAAGAACCGCTTGGCGGCGGCTACCCAGATGTTGCCGGGGCCGGTGACCATGTTCACGGGGGCGCAGGACTCGGTGCCGTACGCGAACATCGCGACCGCGGTCGCGCCGCCCGCCGCGTACACCTCGTCGACGCCGAGCAGCGCGCAGGCGGCCAGGATCGTCGGGTGCGGCAGGCCGCCGAACTCCGCCTGGGCCGGGGAGGCGAGCGCGATCGAGGCGACGCCTGCCTCCTGCGCGGGCACCGCGTTCATGATCACGGAGGACGGGTAGACCGAGCGGCCGCCCGGCGCGTAGAGCCCGACCCGTTCGACCGGCACCCACTTCTCGGTCACCGAACCGCCGGGCACGACCTGGGTCGTGTGCGTCGTACGACGCTGCTCGCGGTGGACGAGGCGGGCGCGGCGGATCGACTCCTGAAGGGCCGCGCGGACCGCCGGGTCGAGGGCCGCGAGCGCGTCCGTGAGGGCCTTGGCCGGCACCCGGACGGATTCCAGCCGCACCCCGTCGAACCGCTCCGCGAAGTCGATCAGCGCCGCGTCCCCGCGATGATGCACGGCTTCGCAGATCGGGCGCACCTTCTCCAGTGCGGCCTGAACGTCGAAGTCGGCTCGGGGCAGCAGGTCGCGCAGGGCGGGGCCCTCGGGAAGGGCGTCGCCGCGCAGATCGATTCGGGAGATCACAGGCTCAATTCTCGCAGACCGGGGTGACGGGTGGTGCGCGCGTATCAATGGCTGATACAGAACTCGCCCGGAAGCCGGAAGATCCTCTTCACATACGGCGTTCGGCGCGTCACTCAGCGGGCATGACCGGTGGTACACGACGGGGTGGACCCGCGCGTGACCGTAAAGCCGTAAAGGAGGAGGGAACAGCGGTGAGCGAGGGGACCGGCCTGCGCGCCGGGGACGTGCCCGACGACCTGACCGCCACCGAGGCCGGGATGTGGCAGGCGTTCCGCAACGGCAGCGTCTACGACCTGAGCAACGGCGACGCCATCGTCGACGATCCGCACGGCGGGCACCCCTGGGGGCCCGAGCGCAGCGTGCGGGCCCGCATCATCGCCTGGCTGCTGCTCGACGGGCCGCCCGCGCTGGCGGGCCGGGTGTCGTCCCTGAAGCTGGCCGGGGTGCGGATCACCGGCACCCTGGACCTGGCGGGCGGCACGGTCACGCCGTACGTCGAGATGAAGGGCTGCCGGTTCGAGCGGGACGTACTGCTGCCGGAGGCCCGGTTCACGACGGTGCGTCTTGTGGACTGCGCGGTGCCGCGCCTGGAGGCGGCCCGCGTGCACACCGAGGGCGATCTGCATCTGCCGCGCTGCCGGTTCCACAACGGGGTCCGGCTGACCGACGCGCACATCGGCACGGACCTGCTGCTCAACCAGGCCGTCGTCTACCGGGACCGGACGGGCCGCTCGATCGCCGCGGACGGCCTGACCGTCGGGCAGGACCTCCAGGCGGAGTTGCTTGAGTCGCACGGCGAGCTGCGCCTGCGCAGCGCCCAGGTCGGCGTGTCGCTGAGCCTGCGCGGCGCGCGGCTGGCCAACCCGTACACCCGCCTCGCCCTGAACGCGCCCCAGCTGACCGTCGAACGCACCCTGTATCTGACCCCGGCCGGCCTGGGCAACCCGCTGCTGAGCGGCACCACGCCCGCCCGCGGCACCCGGATCCAGCGGTTCGAGTGCCAGGGCGGGGTCCGGCTCGACGACGGGCGGTTCGGGGACGCGGTCGACCTGGAAGGGGCCCGGTTCGTCTTCACCGACGAGCAGGAGCTGTCGCTGCGCCGGGTGCAGACGCCCGAGCTGCGTTTCCTCGGGGAGCGGCCGGAGCACGGCAAGGTGGTGCTGTCCGGTGCGCGGGTGGTCACCCTGGTGGACCGGGCGGGCAGCTGGCCGGGGCCGGGCAATCTGCACATGGGCGGCTTCGGCTACGAGACCCTGGTGCCGCGGGGCCCGTTCCCGCTGACCCGGCGGCTGGAGTGGGTGGCGGCGGCGACCGCCGAGTACAACCCGGAGCCGTACGAGCGGCTGGCCGCGGTGCTGCGCGGCGCCGGCGAGGACGAGGACGCGCGCGAGGTGCTGCTCGCCAAGCAGCGCAGGCGCCGGGAGACGCTGCCGCTGGCCGGCAAGCTGTGGGGGTACGCCCAGGACTGGACGGTCGCCTACGGGTACCGGCCGGGCCGGGCCGCCGTGTGGATGGCGGTGCTGTGGGCGGCGGGCGCATTCGCCTTCGCGCACACCACCCTGGAGCCGATGAACTCGGGGCATCCCGGCTGGAGCCCGGCCCTGTTCGCCCTGGACCTGCTGCTGCCGGTGATCGACCTGGGGCAGGCGAGCCAGTGGCAGCTGCGCGGCGGCTGGCAGTGGCTGGCCGCGGCGATGGTCCTGCTGGGCTGGATCCTGGCGACCACGGTGGCGGCGGGGGCTACGCGGCTGCTCCGACGAGGGTAGCTCCGCTGGTTGGGCCGTTATAGGCCGTCGGGCGGCTGCGGGTGCGTTGTGGCTGGTCGCGCAGTTCCCCGCGCCCCTCCGGGGCGCTGCGTTACCTTTTACCCTCACTTGACCGGGGAATGTACAACTTTCCGTGGGTTGTGTGAAGGCCCTGGCGTCGGCTCGACCTGCGGACTTTCAATGGTCGACACCATGGCTCTGCTGCGCGCGCTGCTCCGTTCCGCACGGAGGTCCCGAACCGCCTCGCGCCACGGCGACGCACCGCCGGCCGACGACGAGGTGCTGCTCGACGCGCCCGACGAGCGGCTGGCCCCCGCGCTGGTAGCGGCCGGCCGGGGCGAGTACGAGCCCGCGGCGAAGCTGCTCGCCACCACCCGCGACGCCGCCGAGTGGGAGGACCGCGACCGCTACGTACGGCGCCTGGCCGCCTTCGCCCGCTCCCGCCCCGAGTGGGCCGAGCAGTGGCACGCCGGCGCACCCGGCGACCCGGACGCCCTGCTGCTGCGCGCCCAGCTCGCGGTGGACCGGTGCTGGGCCTCCCCCGCGCGGGCCGAACTGCTGCTCGGGGTGAGCCCGCTCGTCGCCGCGGCAACCGAGGCCGAGCCCGGCGACCCGGTGCCGTGGCGGATCGCGCTGGACCACGCGCGCGGCACCCGAGCCTGCCACACCGGTTTCGAGCGGCTGTGGACGGAGGCGGTCCGCCGCTCCCCGCACCACTACGGCTGCCACGTGGCCGCGCTGCGCTACCTCGCCGCCACCTGGCACGGCTCCCACGGGGAATGCCTCGACTTCGCCGAGTCGGCCGCCCAGGACGCGCCGCCCGGCGCGCTCGTCCAGGCACTCCCGGCGCACGCGGCCCTCGCCTGCCTGGGGCCGGGCGCCGGAGTGCCCCCGGAGCGCCTGGACGCCGCCGCGGACCGGGCGATCGCGCTCTCCGCCCGGTACCCGGCGGCCGACCCGTGGCCGGCCGAGGTGCGCAATCTCCTGGCGTACGTCCTGGTGTGCCTGGACCGCGGGTCGGACGCCCTGGACCAGTTCCGCCTGACCGGCCCGTACGTCACGTCCTTCCCCTGGGACCGGGTGTCGGACGACCCGCTGGGGCTGTTCCTGCGGCTGCGTGAGGAGCTTCCCGCGGGGGCCGGCCGGCCCACCCGGGACGGGCTGATCCCCTCTCCGCGGCGGCCACGCAGCGGGTCCCCGACGACCACGGAGTGAGCACGGCGGACATGCCGCCGCCGGTGACCATTAGGCTGTGACGCCGTGACCACCGTCCGTCTGCCCCTCTTCCCGCTGAACTCGGTACTGTTCCCGGGGCTTGTGCTGCCCCTGAACATCTTCGAGGAGCGCTATCGCGCCATGATGCGCGAGCTGCTGAAGACCGCCGAGGACGAGCCGCGCCGGTTCGCCGTCGTGGCGATCCGCGACGGCCACGAGGTGGCGCCCAGCGCACCGGGCATGCCGGACCCCACGGCGGTGCCCGAGCGCGGCCCGGCCGCCGGTTTCGGCGCCGACCCGCTGCGGGCCTTCCACGGCGTGGGCTGTGTGGCGGACGCCGCGACGATCCGGGAACGCTCCGGGGGCACCTTCGAAGTGCTCGCGACCGGGACGCGGCGGGTGCGGCTGCTGTCGGTGGACGCGTCGGGGCCGTTCCTGACCGCCGAGCTGGAGGAGCTGCCCGAGGTGCCGGGCGACGGCGCGGGCGCCCTGGCGGAGGGGGTGCTGCGGTCGTTCCGGCAGTACCAGAAGCGGCTGGCGGGGGCCCGGGAGCGGTCCTTGTCGACGGGCTCCGAACTCCCCGACGAGCCGTCGGTGGTCTCCTACCTCGTGGCGGCGGCGATGATGCTGGACACCCCGACGAAGCAGCGTCTGCTCCAGGCCCCGGACACCGCCTCCCGGCTGCGGGACGAACTGAAACTCCTTCGCGCGGAGACCGCCATCATCCGTAATCTGCCGTCCTTGCCGGCGTCGGACCTGACGCGCGGCCCGACCAGTCTGAACTGAGACCCAAGAGCCGATGGCGAAGAAGTCGAAGAAGCAGCAGGGCGGCACCCCGGCCACGGTGGCGCTCACCGCCGCGGGCGTGGCCTTCACGGTCCACTCCTACGAGCACGACCCGGCCCATCCCTCCTACGGCGAGGAGGCGGCCGAGGCGATGGGCGTCTCCCCCGACCGCGTCTTCAAGACCCTGGTCGCGGACGTCGACGGCGCGCTGACCGTGGCGGTGGTCCCGGTGGCGGGCTCCCTCGACCTCAAGGCCCTGGCCTCGGCGGTGGGCGGCAAGCGCGCGGTGATGGCCGATCCGGCGCTGGCCGAACGCACCACGGGCTACGTCCGCGGCGGCATCTCCCCGCTCGGCCAGCGCAAGAAGCTCCCTACGGTCCTCGACGAGTCGGCGTCCGCCCACGGCACGATCTGTGTCTCGGCGGGCCGCCGCGGCCTGGAGGTCGAGCTGTCCCCCGACGACCTGGCCGCGCTCACCGACGCGGTCCGCGCGCCCATCGGGCGTGCGTGACCCCTCGACGGACGCCGTCTCCTCGGTTAAGCAGGGGGGCATGTCGAAGAAGACCCGGAAACGCAAGTGGCGCACCAAGAAGCACCGCGCCAACCACGGAAGCCGCCCGGCGTAGCCCACCGCGCCTCCGGCGGCCCGGCCCGGCACGGACCACCGACCCCAGCTCCCACACCAAACCGACCCAGGCTGCATGCGCGGACGCGGGCAGCCGGACCGACCCAGGCTGCGCGAGTCGGCGCTGGCGGCCGGACCAGAGGCACGCGCCGAACCGGCCCGGGGTGCGCGGGCGGGTGCGGCGGCCGGGCCGGGGTCAGGCGTCCGGGCCGTGCCCGGTCGTCCAAAACGGCCGGCCCAGCGCGACGGCCGACCTGAAACGCCCCGCCCCACCGCCGGCGGCAACGCCCCGGGCCGGACGCTTGGGCCGCCACGGGCGGCCACCGACCCAGACTGCGCGAACCGGCGCGGCCGACCCGGCCACGGCCACGCGCCGGACCGACCCAGGCTGCAGGCGCGGACGTGGGCGGCCGGACCGACCAGACTGCGCGAGCCGGCGCTGGCGGCCGGGCCAGAGGCACGCGCCGAACCGGCCCGGGGTGCGCGAGCGGGTGCGGCGGCCGGGCCGGAGTCAGGCGTCCCAGCCGTGCCCGGCCGTCCAAAACGGCGGCCCAGCGCGACGGGCGACCTGAAACGCCGCCCCGCCCCGCCTCCGGCGGCAACGCCCCGGGCCGGACGTCACGCGCCCCGACGGCATCCGGCAGACGGCAGTGGGGCAGCTGACCTGGAGCGCGCCGGGAACCATCATCGCGACCCACCCCGTCGACAGCGCCCCGAGCAGGACGCGGTCCACCGCCCAGGAACCCGGCGGGACCCGTTCACGCGCCCGGCAGGGGACGTGTCTAGGCCGGGGGTGCTGCGTAGGGGGCGTGGCGGGGGTCCTGGTGGTAGGGGTCGGGGTCGCGGGGGCCGAACAGGGCCGTCAGGCCCAGGTGCACCACCAGCGCGGCCACCGGCCAGGCGAGCAGCACCCCCGGCGCGCCCAGCTTCAGCGGGGCCGGGAAGGTCACGCCCTTGCCGACGGACTTCGCGTGGGCGATCACGTCCTGAGTGGGCCCGAGCCACACCCCGAGACGCCACGCCAGCAGCGATCCGAGCAGCCCGCCGACGGCCAGCCCCACCACGAGCGGTATCCCGCCGCGCCGCCGCGCCAGGAAGACGACGACCGCGCTGACCACGCCGAAGGCCAGGGCCAGCAGCGTGAACGTGCCGTCGACGCCGATCGCCTGCTCCCCCTCGCTGTCCTTCAGGTAGACCACCCAGTTCTTGCCCACCTGGTCGCCGACCAGCGGCACATGCGGGGCCAGCCACCACCACAGCAGGCCGAGCAGCACCCCGCAGAGCGCCACGGCAACGGTGACCACCACGGCCTCGCGCACTTCGGACTTCATTCCGGGACCGTCCTGTTCGTACGCGCCGCCCACCGCACCGTCAGGCGGCGCCTGCCAGACCTGGTGCGGGGACTGGTCGGGTGGCGGCGGAGGCGGAGTCAGCGGTGCGGTCACCCTGACATCGTGCCAGGCCGGCCTGTGCGGCGCGTCATCGGACGGCGGCCCGGCGGTACGCCCAGGTGGCCACGGCCAGCGAGATCACCCCGACTCCGGCGCACACGCCCAGGTCAGCGAGGACGAGGGCCCAGTCGGGGCGGTCCCCGAAGGTCCGCGCATACGCCTCGACGCCGTAGGTGGAGGGCAGCAGATCGCGGGCCAGCCGGACGATCTCCGGCATCCGGTCCGGCGGCAGCACGCCCAGCAGCAGTGCCGCCGACATGCCCAACTGTCCGAGCAGGGTGGCCAGTTCGGGACGCGGCGCGAGCAGTCCGCAGGCCGCGCCGAGCCCGGCGAGCGCGGCTCCGGCGAGCGGGATCACCGTGAGCAGGATCCACAGGTTCGTCAGCGGCAGCCCGAACAGCAGGCAGCCGAACACGGCGGTCACCAGGGTCCCCGGCACGGTGAAGGACGCGTACGCGGCCGCCGCGCCCAGCACCACCGCCGCGGGCGGCACCGGCAGCGTGGCGTAGTGGTCGAGCCCGCCGCTGGCCCGCAGCTGCCCGAAGTACTGGGCGAGCAGGTTGAGCGCCACATAGGCGACGACCACGATCGACGAACCGGCCACCACGGACTGCGCCTCGCCGCGGGTGTCCACCACCCCCCGCATCATGATCATGATGCCGACCGACTGGAAGGTCGCGACGAACAGCAGCGGGATCCGCGCCACCCGGGCCCGGGACAGCTGGGCCCGGTAGACGGCCATCAGCGACGGCCACAGCCGCGCGCGCGGTCCGAGCCGGGCCGGGCCGCCGGCCGTGTCCGCCACGGTCGGGGCCCTGCCCGCCGGCACCTTCACGGGTGTGACGCTCACGTCGTGCTGCTCCTCTTCCCTACGACGCCCGGTTCCCGCACGGCGGCCGGGCCGCCCCTCGGGGACGGTACGGACGCGACGGTCCCGGCGCTCATCGTGCGCATCACGCTCCTCGGGGCCCCGGTCATGCCTTCACCAGCCCCTGCCGCGCGGCGCCGCCCAGCGCCAGGTAGACGTCCTCCAGGCTGGGCGTGGCGAGGGTGAAGTCGTCCAGGGCGGCGAACGCGGCCCCGCCGGTCACCGTGGCGACGACCGCCCGGGCTTCCTCGGGCCCCAGGCGCAGCGTCCAGCGGCGACCGGACTCCACGGCCCGGTCCCGCAGCACGGCGACCTCGGGCACCTCCAGCGGCGCCCGCTCCCGCCACACCAGCTCCACCCGCACCTCGCCTGCCACCCGCTCCTTGAGTCCGGCGGGGGTGTCGCAGGCGATGACCCGGCCCCGGTCGAGGACGGCGACCCGGTCGAGGACGGTCTCGGCCTCGATGACGTTGTGGGTGACCAGCAGCACGGTGGTGCCGTGCTCGGCGCGCCGCCGGTCGACGGCCGCCCACACCGCGCGCCGGGCCACCGGGTCCATGCCGGTGGTCGGCTCGTCGAGGACGAGCAGCGGGCGCTCGCCGACCAGCGCGGCGGCGAAGCAGGCGAGCCGCCGCTGCCCGCCGGACAGCTTCTTCAGGGCCCGCCCGGCGATCGGGGTGAGCCCCAGTTCGTCCAGTACGGCGTCCCGCTCGGCGCGGGCCTGCCGTACGTCGAGGCCGCGCAGCCGCCCGGTGGTCTCGGCGGCGAGGGACACGGTCAGCTCGTCGAGGGCGGTGGACTCCTGGCCGAGGTAGGCGAGGATGCGGGCGGCCCGCTCGGGGTGGCGCACGATGTCATGGCCCAGGATCTCGACGCCGCCGTGGTCCGGCCTGAGCAGTCCGGTCATCTGCCGCACCAGGGTGGTCTTGCCGGCCCCGTTCGGCCCGAGCAGTCCGAAGATCTCGCCGCGCCGGACGTCCAGGTCCACCGCGTCGGTGGCGCGCACCTCGGGCGTGCCGGCGGCGCCGCGCCGTCCGCGCACCGCCGGATAGGTCTTGGTCAGTCCGCGCACCGCGCACACGACGTCATCCCGGTGCCGAAGTGCCTGTGCCGCGCGCGTCATCACAAGGGACGAGCCTAAGGGGTGCGCGGCGCCCGCTCTGCGTTGGGGGCCGTCGGCTCGGCCCGCTCCGCGCCGGGGCCGTGCTCGGCGGCGGTGCGGACGTCGATCTCCCGCCAGAACCCCGCCCGGATGGCGTAACGGTCGTGCTCGTCGATCTGGTCGTCCTTGTGGGCGAGGAGCCCGAAGCGTGCGGCGTACCTCAGCAGCTCGCCGTCGATGCGGTGCGGGACCCGCGGGTACATGCCGGACAGCTTCTGCAGATGGCCGGTGTCACCGAGGCGGGACATCCAGCGCCGGGCGAAGACCTGCCCGACCTCGTAGGGGTCGCCGCCGACGGTCGTGATGTCCTCCTCCCGGTCGGCCCAGCGCTGCTCGGCCGTGGTCAGCTGCGCCAGCGTCGGCATGGAGGCGGCGTCGGGGGACTCGGCCGGGACGCCGGGCCGGTCCACCCAGCCCTTGTCGGAGGACCAGCGCAGGGTCGCGGTCGTGGGGTGCTGGGCAGCCTGGGCGCCGGGGGCGCGCAGCGCGGCGAGGTCCTTGGGGGTGGGGACGCCCTTGGGCGCGGGCACCCGTTCCTGCGCGCCGTCCTGCGCCGTCCCGGCCGCCGGCGCACGCTCGGCGTCCTCAACGGCGGACGGTTCGGCGGCGGTGAGCGCGGACTCGGGCAGCGGCGCGGAGAGGATCGCGGCGATCTCGGGCCGGGGGGCGGGCGGCGGTGCGCAGATGCCGGTGAGTTCCTTGGCGCGTACGGCCTTGGTGATCCACGTACGGTCGAGGACGCGCCGCTCGTCGGCCTCGGCGACCAGGTCCTCGGACTGGTTGTAGTCGCCGTCGGCGGCCTGTACGGCCCACAGGTGGACGGCGACGCCGTGTTCCTTGGCGGCCATCATGCCGGGCAGCAGGTCGCCGTCGCCGGTGACCAGGACGACGTCGGAGCAGGCGCGGTTGCGGGCCAGTTCGGTCAGCTCGGCGTGCATGGCCGCGTCCACGCCCTTCTGTGCCCAGCGTCCGTCGCTGCGGGTCAGGGCGCCGAGCCGGACGGTGACGCGGGGCATCACGCGCAGCCGGCGGTGTTCGGGCTGCGGGACCCGGTCGGGGGCGCCGTCGAACCAGTAGATGCGCAGCAACGGCCGTTCCGTGTCGGCCTCGGCGCGTTCGCGCAGCGCCTGGATGAGCGCGGCGTGGTCGACGGTGATGCGGGAGCGGGAGGGCTCACCGGCGAGGAGACTGGCGGCGGCCCCCAGCAGATACCCAGCGTCCACCAGGACGATGCAGCGGTCCACGCGACTCACCCTCTTCCCGGGAGGTTTGCTTCAGGCTGTGCTTCGAGTCTGCCCGACCACGCGAGGGTTAACGGCTCGAACTCGATCTTCGGCGTGGCGTATCCGGGTTGTTTGTCCCGACCTGCCCTGTCACACACGGTAATTATCCGAAATGCGACTGTTGTCAGCCTATGTGAATCTGATGGCGGCCCTGGCCCCTAGTTCCCCACAGGAGGCAGATCACCATGGCCAAGAACAAGAACCGCAAGCAGGCCGGCCCGCAGAACCGCGCCGCGCAGGGCGAGCAGGCCCAGCAGCAGTCGCCGCGGACGACGACGGAGTCCCACGAGGCGTCGATGACGCACGCCCAGGGCGGCCCGGCGGACGGTGCCCGTAAGCAGAAGAAGAGCTTCGGCCACAACTGACGCGCGCCGGCTCGGACTCGCGACAGCCCGACGGGGCCGCCGCGACCCAGGCACACGAGGGGCGCACCCTGCGCGGGTGCGCCCCTCGTCGGCTGGTGCGGGCCGCCGGGCCCGTCGCGCGGTCCGCCGCCGCGGGCGGTCAGCCGGCCAGGCAGGACGGACCGAGCAGCACCTTCAAGTCGCCGAACAGCGCCGGATCCGGCTTCACCCGGTGCCGGTCGAGGCGCAGCACCGTCGTCTTGCGCGGGCCCTGGAGCTTGATCCGGACCTCGCTGTCGCCCCTGTGGTGGCTCAGGATCTCGCCGAGGCGGCTGACCATCGGCGGGGTCACCTTGAGCGCCGGGATGGTGAGCACCACGGGCGCGTTGGTGCCCGCGTTGGACAGGTCCGGGACCATCAGCTCCATCGCGACGAGCCGCGGCACGTCCTCGCGCTTGTCGAGCCGGCCCTTGACGAACACCACGGCGTCCTCGACGAGTTGGGTCGACACCAACTGGTACGTGGCCGGGAAGAACATGCACTCGATGGAGCCCGCCAGATCCTCCACCGTGGCGATCGCCCAGGCGTTGCCCTGCTTGGTCATCTTGCGCTGCAGGCCCGAGATGATGCCGCCGATGGTGACGACGGCGCCGTCCGCGTGCTCGCCCCCGGTGAGCTGGGCGATGCCCGCGTCGGCCTTGTCGGACAGCACGTGCTCCAGGCCGAAGAGCGGGTGGTCGGAGACGTACAGACCCAGCATCTCCCGCTCCTGGGCGAGTAGATAGGTCTTCTCCCACTCCTCGGTGGTGAACTCCACGTCGAGGCCGAAGCCGGGCTCGCTCCCGGTGTCCTCGCCCATCCCGCCGAAGAGGTCGAACTGGCCCTCGGCCTCCTTGCGCTTGACCGCGACCACGTTGTCGATCATCGGCTCGTACTGCGCCGTGAGGCCCTTGCGGGTGTGGCCCATCGTGTCGAAGGCGCCCGCCTTGATGAGCGATTCCGTGGTGCGCTTGTTGCACACCACTGCGTCGACCTTGTCGAGGTAGTCGGGGAAGGAGGCGTACTTCCCCTTGGCCTTGCGGCACTTGATGATCGACTCCACCACGTTCGTGCCGACGTTGCGCACCGCAGAGAGGCCGAAGAGGATCACGTCGTCGCCCTGCGCGGCGAAGTTCGACTCGGACTCGTTGACGTTCGGCGGGAGCACCTTGATGCCCATGCGGCGGCACTCGTTGAGGTAGACCGCCGACTTGTCCTTGTCGTCCTTGACGGAGGTCAGCAGCCCGGCCATGTACTCGGCCGGATAGTTGGCCTTGAGGTACGCGGTCCAGTACGACACCAGTCCGTACGCGGCCGAGTGCGCCTTGTTGAACGCGTAGCCGGCGAACGGGACCAGCACGTCCCACAGGGCCTGGATGGCCTCGTCGCTGTAGCCGTTCTTGCGGGCGCCGGCCTGGAAGATGGTGAAGTTCCTCGCCAGTTCCTCGGGCTTCTTCTTGCCCATGACGCGGCGGAGGATGTCGGCCTCGCCGAGCGAGTAGCCCGCGATGATCTGGGCGGCCTTCTGCACCTGCTCCTGGTAGACGATCAGGCCGTAGGTGACGTCCAGGACCTCCTTGAGGGGTGCCTCGAGCTCCGGGTGGATCGGCGTGATCTCCTGCTGGCCGTTCTTGCGCAGCGCGTAGTTGGTGTGCGAGTTCATGCCCATCGGACCCGGCCGGTACAGGGCGGACACGGCGGAGATGTCTTCGAAGTTGTCCGGCTTCATCAGGCGCAGCAGCGAGCGCATGGGGCCGCCGTCGAACTGGAAGACGCCGAGGGTGTCGCCGCGCTGGAGCAGGTCGAAGGTCTTCGGGTCGTCGAGCGGGAGGCCGAGGAGGTCGATGTCGACGCCCTTGTTGGCCTTCACCATCTTGACGGCGTCGTCCATGATCGTGAGGTTGCGCAGGCCCAGGAAGTCCATCTTCAGCAGGCCCAGCGACTCACAGCTCGGGTAGTCCCACTGCGTGATGGTCACGCCGTCCGTGTGCCGCACCCACACCGGGACATGCTCGGTGATGGTCTCGCTGGACATGATCACGCCGGCCGCGTGCACGCCCATCTGCCGCACCAGGCCCTCGACACCGCGCGCGGTGTCGATGACCTTCTTCACGTCCGGCTCGTTCTCGTACATCCCGCGGACCTCGCCCGCCTCCGAGTAGCGGGGGTGCTGCGGGTCGGTGATGCCGGACAGCGGGATGCCCTTGCCGAGGACGTCGGCGGGCATGGCCTTGGTGATGCGGTCGCCCATCGCGTACGGGTAGCCGAGCACGCGCGCGGAGTCCTTGATCGCGTTCTTCGCCTTGATGGTGCCGTAGGTGCCGATCATGGCGACCTTGTCGGCGCCGTACTTCTCCGTGACGTACCTGATCACCTCGACGCGCCGGCGCTCGTCGAAGTCGATGTCGACGTCGGGCATCGAGATGCGCTCGGGGTTGAGGAACCGCTCGAAGATCAGGCCGTGCGGGATCGGGTCGAGGTCGGTGATGCCGAGGGCGTACGCGACGATGGAGCCGGCCGCCGAGCCGCGGCCGGGGCCGACCGCGATGCCGTTGTTCTTGGCCCACATGATGAAGTCGGCGACCACGAGGAAGTAGCCCGGGAACCCCATCTGGATGATGACGTCCATCTCGTACTCGGCCTGCTTCTGGCGGTCATCGGGTACGCCTCCGGGGAAGCGGCGCGCCATGCCGCGCCGGACCTCCTCCTGGAACCAGGTGACCTCGGTGTAGCCCTCGGGGATGTCGAACTTGGGCATGAGGTCGCGCTTTTCGAACATGCCCGTGGTGTCGATCTGCTCGGCCACCAGCAGCGTGTTGCGGCAGCCCTCCTGCCAGGCGTCCGAGGAGTCGATGGCGTACATCTCGTCCGTGGACTTCAGGTAGTAGCCGGTGCCGTCGAACTTGAAGCGGTCGGGGTCGGAGAGGTTCTTGCCGGTCTGGATGCACAGCAGCGCGTCGTGGGCGGTCGCCTCGTGCGCGTACGTGTAGTGCGAGTCGTTGGTGACCAGCGGGGGGATGCCGAGCTTCTTGCCGATCTCCAGGAGGCCGTCGCGGACCCGGCGCTCGATGTCGATGCCGTGGTCCATCAGCTCCAGGAAGTAGCGGTCCTTACCGAAGATCTCCTGGTACTCGGCGGCCGACTTCAGCGCCTCGTCGTACTGGCCGAGGCGCAGCCGGGTCTGGAGTTCGCCGGACGGGCAACCGGTGGAGGCGATCAGGCCCTCCGACCACTTGGCGATGGTCTCCTTGTCCATGCGGGGCCACTTCTGCAGCCAGCCCTCCGCGTACGCGTCCGAGGAGAGCCGGAAGAGGTTGTGCAGGCCCGTCCTGTTCGCCGCCCAGATCGTCTTGTGGGTGTAACCGCCGGAACCGGAGACGTCGTCCCGCTTCTGGTGCGGCTGGCCCCACTGGATCTTGCGCTTGTTGCGCCGTGACTCCGGGGCGACGTACGCCTCGATGCCGATGATCGGGGTGACCCCGGCCTTCTTCGCGGTGTGGAAGAAGTCGTACGCCCCGTGGAGGTTGCCGTGGTCGGACATGGCGATGTGGGTCATGCCCATCTCGTTGCAGGCGTTGAACATGTCCTTGAGCCGCGCGGCACCGTCCAGCAGCGAGTACTGGGTGTGGACGTGCAGGTGCGTGAAGGGCGGCTTCGACACGGTTTCGGCCTCCAAAGGAAACAATCGTCGACGATCTTCCGATCGGCTGCGGACGGTCCGGGGGGACAGCGTCGAAGTCTATGCCTCGGCACTGACACCCGGCGGGCTCCCCCGCGTACCTTCGTCCCGAGAGCACGGGCACTCCCCCGACCCGTCGCACGTTGCCGGGAGGGAGGAAGATCCGCCCCCATGTCACGCACCATCCGCACCAGGAGGCACCCAGCGATGTCGGTCCCCCAGCTCAACGACGAGCAGCGCGGCGAGGAGATCCTCGCCGTCTTCGACACCGCCTTCGGCGAGCTGCTGGCCGCCGACCCGGCCGCGTTCCGCGTGAAGTTCCGGAAGATGGCGGCCTCGGCGTTCGCGTTCTACCGGGGCACGGCGTGCCTCTTCTACCACGACCTCGACGCCGAGTACGCGGAGCGGGGTGCCGGACGGATACTCGCCGGGCCGTACCTGGACGAGCGCACCTCGCGCGTGTGGATCCACGGCGACCTGCACGCGGAGAACTTCGGCACCTACATGGACTCCAACGGCCGCCTGGTCTTCAACGTCAACGACTTCGACGAGGCCTACGTCGGCCCGTTCACCTGGGACCTGAAGCGCTTCTCCGCCTCCATCGCCCTCATCGGCTACGCGAAGGCGCTCGGCGACGAGCAGATCACCGACCTGGTCGCCGTGTACGCGTCCGCCTACCGGGAGCGCATCCACGCCCTGGCCACCGGCGCCAAGCGCGACGAGGTGCCGCCCTTCACGCTGGACACGGCGCAGGGTCCGCTGCTGGACGCGCTGCGTGACGCGCGCTCGCTGACCCGCTTCGGGCTGCTGGACTCCATGACCGAGATCCGCGACTTCGAGCGCCGCTTCGCGCCCGGCAGCGGCTCCATCGAGCTGGACGCGGCGACCCGCTACAAGGTGCTCGCCGCCTTCGACGGCTATCTGGAGACGCTGCCGGAGTCCTCGCTGGAGCGCCCGGACTCCTACCGCGTGAAGGACGTCGTGGGGCGGCGCGGCATCGGCATCGGCTCGGCCGGGCTGCCGTCGTACAACATCCTCCTGGAGGGCAACAGCGACGCCCTGGAGAACGACGTCGTGATCTACATCAAGCAGGCCCAGACCCCGGCCGTCTCCCGGCATGTCACCGACCCGGCGATCCGCGACTACTTCCAGCACGAGGGCCACCGCACGGTGATCTCCCAGCGTGCCCTTCAGGCGCACGCCGACCCGTGGCTGGGCTGGACCGAGCTGGACGGCGCGGGCCAGCTGGTCGCCGAGGTCTCGCCGTACGCCGTCGACCTGGACTGGGGCGACATCGACGACCTGGAGGAGATCGCCTCCGTCGTGGCCGACCTGGGCCGGGCCACCGCGACGATGCACGCCGCGGCGGACGACACCTCCGGCGAGTCCCTGGTGCCGTTCTCGACGGAGCGGGCCATCGACGCGGCGATCGCGGCCGACGAGGACGGCTTCTCGGCGCTGCTGACCGACTTCGCCCACCGCTACGGCGCACGCGCGCGTGCCGACCACCAGATCTTCGTCGACCTGTTCCGCAACGGCCGGATTCCGGGGCTGTGACCAGCGGAACTCACAGGCACCCTTTAGGGGTCTCTTACATGAGGACGTGACAGACTCTCCAGCGCTATGGACATATCCGGGACCCAGCTCAGAGCCGTGCGCGCGGCGCTGTTCACGGCCTTCGTCGTGACGCTCAGCACCGCGTCGCACGTGCTGCTGTCGCGGGCCCCGCTGCCCCTGCCGACGGTGGCCGCGGTCGCCGCCGGCGTCTTCGTCACCGCGTACGCGCCGGCGGGCCGCGAACGCGGTTTCGGCCATATCGCGGCCCTGCTGATTCCGCTGGAACTGGCCGCCGACACGGTGTTCACCACCGGCCAGCACGCCTGCTACGGCCGGGCCGGCGGCCCGGTCGCCGGCCCGCTGCGCGCGGTGGGTCTTGATGTGCTGTGCCAGGGCGGCACCGTGGGCGCCCCGCTGGCCCAGATGACCGGCGGCCCCGGCCGCGGCTCCGCGCTGCTCGCGCACGCCGACCCGGCCGCCGCCTGGCTGCTGCTCGCCGCGCATGTCTGCGTGGGACTCCTCGCGGCCTGCTGGCTGCGCCGCGGCGAGCGGGCGCTGGCGCAGTTGCTGCGCGCGGTGGCCGCCACCACGTTCCGGCCGCTGCTGCTGGCGGTGGCCGCGGTGGCGGTGACGGTGCGGCTCGTTCCGGCGCGTCGGCTGCCGCGCCCCGCGCCGCGGGCGGCCGCCGCCCGCGACCGGCTTCTTGTGCACTCCTTGGGACGGCGTGGACCGCCGTGCTCGTGCCCCCCGGCCCCGTCGGGCTCTTCGGCCCTCGCCTGAGCAAGGCCGCCGACCCGTCGCTGCGACCGGAAACAACCGGACACAGCTGAGCACCAGAAGTCCCCTCACACGTATTCCGCGTACGACATGTGCGCGTCCCACATGGAGATCACCAATATGAGCAAGCGGAACAGCCAGGTGGCGAAGTCGGCGGCCCGGGAGCGGCTGCGCGAGGAACGCGAGCGGCAGGCCAAGCGCGCCAAGATCAGGCGGCAGCTCGTCGTGGCCTGCTCGGTGGTGGGCGTGCTCGCCGCCGCGGGCGGCATAGGCTTCGCCGTCGTCCAGGCCAACAAGCCCAGCTACTGGGAGGCCCAGAAGGACGACAAGGTCGTCGCCCCGGCCAACACCACCGGCACCGACGGCACCACCGTGGAGATCGGCAAGAGCAGCGCGAAGAAGACCCTCAAGGTCTTCGAGGACCCGCGCTGCCCGGTCTGCGCCCAGTTCGAGCAGACCGTCGGTCCGACCCTGAAGAAGGACGTCGACGACGGCAAGTTCAAGATCCAGTACATCGGCGGCACGTTCCTCGACGGCGACTCGCTGGGCAAGGGCAAGGTCGGCAGCAACGGCGAGGGCTCCAAGAACGCGATGAGCGCCATGGGCGCCGCGCTGAACGTCAGCCCGGAGGCGTTCCTCGACTACAAGGCGGCTCTCTACTCGGCGAAGTGGCACCCGCAGGAGACCGACGACAAGTTCAAGAGCGACGACTACCTCATCGAGGTCGCGGACACCGTGCCGGCGCTGAAGGGCAACACCAAGTTCCAGGACGCGGTGAAGAACGGCACCTACGACGCCTGGGCCCTCGCCATGTCGAAGACCTTCGACACCAACAAGGACGGCGTGACGGGCACCCCGAGCTTCGTCATGGACGGCAAGATCCTCACCGCCGACAGCCAGGGCAACCCGCCCATGACGGTGGACGACTTCAACCGGGTCGTGGACGCCGCCCTCAAGGGCTGACGCCCGGCCGGATCTGACCCCCGGATGAAGAGCGGGCGAACTTCCCCGTTCGCCCGCTCTCGTTCATACCGATCAGTGACCTGATCGGTCGTGACCAGTCGGCACAGAGCATCCGGGGGCCCCAACTCCCCCTCGCCATGCCGCCGTACGGTCGTCAAGGCCGCCGCAGGCTACGACCCGGTGTAGTCGGAACCGCCCCGGCCCAGCCGGGCACCGACCCAGTCCGGCCGGGGACTACAGGGCGTCGAGGAAGCCGAGCGCCACCCGCCAGGTGGCCTCGGCCGCCTCCTCGTCGTAGTCCGGCAGCCCGGGGTCGGTGTACAGATGTCCGGCCCCGGCGTACCGGTACACCTCGACGTCCGCGCCTGCCCTGCCCATCTGCAGATACCAGGCGCTCAGCCAGTCGTCCGTCTCGAACGGGTCCGGCTCGGCCACATGCAACTGGACCGGCAGGCCGTCCACCGAGACACCCGGCGTGAGGTCCGATGTGCCGTGCAGGAGCAGCAGTCCGCGCGCCTTCTCGTCGCCGAGGGCCAGGGTCTGCGCGAGGGAGGCGCCGAGCGAGAACCCGGCGTACACCAGCCCGCGCTCGGAGTAGGGGGCCGCCGCCAGCACGGCCCGCTTCAGCAGCTCCTCCTTGCCGATCTCGTCCTTGCAGGCCATGCCCTCCTCGACCGTCTCGAACGTGCGCCCCGCGAAGAGGTCCGGCGTCCACACCTCGTGCCCGGCGGCCCGCAACCGGTCGGCCGCGGCGCGCACCGCCGGTCTGAGGCCGTAGGCCGAGTGAAAGAGCATGATGTTCATGCCGCCATCGTGCCAGCCGGGTACGACAACGCCACACGGCCCAATCCCTCCCGTCACCGATCCGCAGGTTCAGGGCCGCCGGAGCCGGTTACGTTCTCAGGCATGGAAAACGTGCTCCGCCCCCTCATCGTGGTCGGTGGCTGTGTCGTTCTGACCCTGCTCATCGGCTGGGCCACGGACCTGCTGCTGCGCAAGGCCGACGCACGGCACCACGAGACCCCGCTGTGGGGCCTGCTGCGGCGCGGCCGGATCCCGTACCAGCTGGTGCTGTCCGCGGCCCTGCTCCGGGGCTCCTACGAACCGGCGCGCCTGCTGCCGGACCACAGGGTCGTCGTGGGCAGGACGCTGACCCTGGTGCTGATCGGGTCGGCGGCCTGGCTGGTGGTGCGGATCGCGGCGGCGATCGTCGAGACCTCCTACTCCCGCTACGCCCGGGCGCACCGCGATCCGGCGCGGGTCCGCCGGGTGCGCACCCAGGTGTCGCTGATCATGCGCGTGGTGGCCGCCGTGGTCGGCGTGATGGCCGCGGCGGCGATGCTGCTGACGTTCCCGGCGATGCGCGCGGCCGGCGCCTCGCTGCTGGCCTCGGCCGGCATCCTCGGCATCGTCGCCGGTGTCGCCGCCCAGTCCACGCTGGCCAATCTGTTCGCGGGGCTGCAGATCGCGTTCGGCGACATGGTGCGGCTCGGCGACGTGGTGGTCGTGGACGGGGAGTGGGGGACGGTCGAGGAGATCACGCTGACCTTCCTGACCGTGCGGACCTGGGACGAGCGACGTATCACCATGCCGGTGTCGTACTTCACCTCCAAACCGTTCGAGAACTGGTCGCGCGGCACCCCGCAGATGACCGGCATCGTCTACTGGCACCTGGACCACTCGGCGCCGCTGGAGGCGATGCGGGAGAAGCTGCGCGACATCCTGCGCGAGTGCCCGGCCTGGGACGGCCGCGCCTGCAACCTCGCGGTCACCGACGCGACGCCGAACACCATCCAGGTCCGTGCCCTGGTGACCGCCAAGGACTCGGACGACGTCTGGACGGTCCGGGTCACGGTGCGCGAGCAGATGATCCGCTGGCTGGGCGCGGAGCACCCGTACGCGCTGCCCCGGGTGAACACGGCGGACGCGGTGCAGCCGCCGGGCGGCATCCCCGCCCAGGACGGCCCGGCCGCGCGGCGGGCGCACGAGCCGCCGCGGACGGACCGCGGGTGACCTCGCCGGCCGGCGGTCGCGCCGGCTCGGTCAGTGGCCGCGTTCCGCACCTCCGTTGACCTGGACGATCTGGGACGTGATGTGCGCGGCGCCCGGCGAGGCCAGCCAGTGCAGGGTGGCCGCGACGTCCCCCGGGGTGCCGGCCCTGCCGGTGGACGTCTCGGCGACCAGCCGCTCCCGTCTCGCCTCCTCGATCGCCTGACCGAAGAACTCGGTGTCCTCCACATAGCCGGGCGCGACCACGTTCACGGTGATGCCGCGCGGGCCCAACTGCCGGGCCAGATCGTGCGCGTACGGATGCAGGGCGGCCTTGGCCGCCGCGTACGCCCCGGTTCCGGAGCCGCGGTAGGCGGCGATGGAGCTGAGGAACAGCACCCGCCCGCCGGGCTCGGCGAGCCGTTCCTTCAGTGCCTCCGTGAGGAGCACGGCGGTCAGGGTGTTGATCCGGAAGTTGAGCGACCAGGTGTGCGCGACGGCGTCGAGGGGGTCCTCGGCGGGCGCCCCGGCCTCCCGGCCCCCGTTGCCGCCGGCGCTGTGCACGAGCACGTCCACGGTGCCGAACTCCTCGGCGACGAACCGCGCCACGCCGCGCACGGCCGCCGGGTCGCGAAGGTCGGCGGCGTACGTCAGCGCCCCCGGCACTCCCGCCTGCTCCAGCACCCCGCCGCGCCGGCCGAGCAGCAGCACCCGGTCCCCGTCCGCCGCGAAGACACGGGCCGCCGCGAGCCCGATCCCCGTCCCACCACCACTGATCACAATGTTGCGAGCCATGATCCGAGAGTACGAGCGGGGCGCCGCCCGGGCCTCCGGATATCCACAGCCCCCATGTGCTCATACGACCATTCGCAGACCGGCGGACCGGCACCCACGGATCGGCACCCCGGACCGGCACCCACAGATCGGCACCCCGAACCGGCCGAGCCGATCGCCTCAGCGCAGGCTGCGCACGTCCAGATGCCGCAGCACCCGGTCCACGATCTCCGGATCGGCCCCCGGCTCGCTCCGCGCCGCCAGCACCTCGTGCCGTGCCGCGCTCAGCAGCTCCGCCTGGATCCGTCGCAGCCGCTTCACCCGCCGCACCCGCTTGTCATGCGCCTCGCGGCGCTCCTCCTCGCCGATGTCGGGACTGATCCGCACGCCGATGTCGAAGGCCCGCCGCAGCATCTGCTCGGACAGTTCCTCCGGCAGGTCCTCGACCTCCTCGATCTCCCGCAGCCGCCGCTTGGCCGCCCGCGCCGCCCGCACCGCCAGCTCCTTCTCGAACTCCTTCTCCCGCTCCGTGTCGGCCCGCACGCCGAGCCGCTTCACCAGCCACGGCAGGGTCAGCCCCTGGAGCACCAGCGTCGCCATGATCACCCCGAACGCGATGAACACGATCTCGTCCCGGTCGGGGAACGGTGAACCGTTCTCGGTCTTCAGCGGGATGGCCAGCGCCAGGGCCACCGAGGCCACCCCGCGCATCCCCGACCACCACATGACGACGGTCTCGCGCATGCTCATCGGGATGTCCTCGTCGAAGTCCCGCTTCGCGTGCAGCCGTTTGGTGAGCCAGGTGGCGGGCAGCAGCCACAGCAGCCGCACGAACACCACGACGCCCACCACGGCCGCGGCCCAGCCGAGCATCTGGGCCCAGTGACCGGCGGCGGTCCGGATCGCGTTGTGCAGTTCGAGCCCGATCAGGCCGAACGCGACCCCGGTGACGAGCGTGTCGACGATGTCCCAGAAGGTGTGCCCGGCGAGCCGGGTCATCACGTCGTCGGCGTCGGTGGCGTACTCGGAGATGAACAGCGCGGTGGTGAGCACGGCCAGCACGCCGGAGCCGTGCAGTTCCTCGGCGAGCACATAGGACACGTACGGTACGAGCAGGGTCAGCCCGATCTGCAGCGTCGCGTCCCCGAGCACGTCCATCAGCTTGTTCGCGCCCCAGCCCAGGGCGAGTCCCACCGCGACGGCGACCACGGCGGACAGCACGAGGTCGAGCCCGGCCCGCCAGGGCGAGAAGGCGCCGCTGACGGCGGCGGCGATCGCCACGTGGTACAGCACGATCGCGGTGACGTCGTTGAACAGACCCTCGCCCTCCAGGATCGACACCAGCCGGCGTGGCAGTCCCAGCTGCCCGGCGACGGCGGTGGCGGCGACCGGGTCGGGCGGGGCGACCAGCGCGCCCAGCGCCACCGCGGCGGCGATCGGCAGTCCGGGCACGATCGCGTTGGCCACGACAGCCACGCAGACGGTCGTGACGAACACCAGGGCGACGGCCAGCAGGAAGATCGGCCGTTTGTTGGCCGCGAACTGCCGCCAGGACGTGCGCCGCACCGCCGCGTACAGCAGGGGCGGCAGCAGCGCGGGCAGGATCAGCTCGGGCGGGATGTTCACGTTCGGCACGAAGTCGAGCACCGCGAGGACGATGCCGAGCAGGGTCACCAGGATCGGTGCCGGCAGCCCGAGCCGGTCCCCCACCGGGACGCTGACCAGAGCCCCGAGCAGCAACACGAACAACAGGGCCAACTGATCCACGGCCAGCGCTCCGGGAGTCGACGATCACACAACAGTGTTCAAGCCTGCCATGTCCCGCTTTGCGCCCACCCGGCGCCGACCGCTACAGGGCGCGCCGCATCGCCCGGTGAGCTATCCCCGCCTCCGGGTACTCCGGCCCGTACGGCACATAGCCCAGCCGCTCGTAGAAGCCGAGAGCGTGCGTCTGGGCGTGCAGGTCGACCGCCGTCAGGCCACGCGCGCGTGCCGCCTCCTCGATGGCCCGCACCAGGGCCACACCGACGCCGAGCCCGCGCGCCTCCCGGCGGACCGCGAGCCGCCCCAGCGAGCCGAGCGAGGGGTCGCCGCCGGTCTTCTCGGCGGCCTGCGCGCCGTACAGCAGCCGGCCGGTGCCGAGCGGCTCCCCGTCCTCGCGCACCGCGAGGACATGCACGGCGACGGCGTCGTACGCGTCGTACTCGATGTCCTGCGGGACCCCCTGCTCGACGACGAAGACCTCCTTGCGCACCGCGAAGCACGCCTCGCGGTCGGCGCTGTCCTCGGCGACGCGCACCGCGTACGGCGGGGTCACGCGTAGGTCTCCTCACGGACCCGGTCCAGCGCCTGCCGCAGGTCCTCGGGGTAGTCGCTGGCGAACTCGACCCAGGCGCCGTCCCCGGGGTGCTCGAAGCCGAGGCGCACGGCGTGCAGCCACTGGCGGCCGAGGCGCAGCCGCTTGGCGAGCGTGGGGTCGGCGCCGTAGGTGAGGTCGCCGACGCAGGGGTGGCGGTGGGCGGCCATGTGGACCCGGATCTGGTGGGTGCGGCCGGTCTCCAGCTTCACGTCGAGCAGGGAGGCCGCGCGGAACGCCTCGATCAGGTCGTAGTGCGTGACGGAGGGCTTTCCGTCGGCGGTGACTGCCCACTTGTAGTCGTGCTGGGGGTGGCGGCCGATGGGCGCGTCGATGGTGCCGCTGGTCGGGTCCGGGTGGCCCTGGACCAGCGTGTGGTACCGCTTGTCGACCGTGCGCTCCTTGAACTGGCGCTTGAGCGACGTGTACGCGTACTCCGACTTGGCGACCACCATCAGGCCCGATGTGCCGACGTCGAGGCGGTGCACGATGCCCTGCCGCTCGGCCGCGCCGGAGGTGGAGATCCGGTAGCCGGCGGCGGCGAGCCCGCCGATGACCGTCGGACCGTTCCAGCCCGGTGACGGATGGGCCGCGACGCCGACCGGCTTGACGATCACCACGACGTCCTCGTCGTCATGCACGATCTCCATGCCCTCGACCGGCTCGGCGACCACCTGCACCGGGCTGGGCGCCTGCGGCATCTCGACCTCCAGCCAGGCCCCGCCGCGCACCCGCTCCGACTTGCCGACCACCGCCCCGTCGACCTGTACCTTGCCCGCCGCGGCCAGCTCCGCCGCCTTCGTCCGGGAGAAGCCGAACATGCGGGAGATGGCGGCGTCGACGCGCTCGCCCTCCAGGCCGTCCGGCACGGGCAGGGTACGGATCTCGGGAATCGTGCTCACCCGTCGAGTATGCCGGACGGGACCGACACTCCCGTACGAGAGTCCCGCGGCCCGGTGGGCCGGATCCGGGGTCCGCCGCGGTCAGTCCCGGTGGACGGTGCCGTCCGGGTCGAGGCCGCGGAACGACAGCAGCACGATCAGGATGCCGCCGCAGACGATCGCCGAGTCGGCCAGGTTGAACACCGCGAAGCCCTTGGGGGCGATGAAGTCGACGACCTCGCCCTCGAAGACGCCCGGGGAACGGAAGATCCGGTCGGTCAGGTTGCCGAGCGCGCCGCCGAGCAGCAGCCCGAGCGCGATCGCCCAGGGCAGGCTGTAGAGCTTGCGGGCCAGACGGATGATCACCACGATCACGGCCGCCGCGATCACGGTGAAGATGATCGTGAAGGCCTGTCCCACCCCGAAGGCGGCGCCGGGGTTGCGGATGGCGTTGAACTCCAGCCAGTCCCCGATGACCTCGATCGGCGCATGGTGCTCCAGCTTCGCGACCACGATCATCTTGCTGACCAGGTCGAGGGCGTACGCGAAGACGGCCACCGCGAAGAGCACGGCGATCCGGCGCCTGCCCCGGGGCCGCTCGGCCGGGATGTCCTGTTGGTCCGCTCCGGCCGTCCGCTCGTCGCTTTCGTCCGGGGTGTCCGGCGTACCGATGATGCGCTCCGCCTCTGCCACGTGAGTCCCTCAACCTAGGTACCTGACTGGGGATGAGACTACGGCACGCCCGGGACGGCCCACGCGCTCAGTAGCGGCGTTCCTGCTTCTGCTTGCACTCGACGCACAGGGTGGCCCTCGGGAAGGCCTGCATCCGGGCCTTGCCGATGGGGTTGCCGCAGTTCTCGCACAGGCCGTACGTGCCCGTGTCCAGCCGTTGCAGGGCGCGTTCGGTCTGGAGGAGCATCTCGCGCGCGTTGGCGGCCAGCGCCATCTCGTGCTCACGGGTGATGTTCTTGGTGCCGGTGTCCGCCTGGTCGTCGCCCGCGCCGTCACCGGAGTCCCGCATCAGGCCCACGAGCGACGCCTCGGAGGAGCTGATCTCGGTGCGCAGCCGCGTCTCCTCGGACAGCAGTTCCGCGCGCGCCTCCTCGACCTCCTCCGGCGTCCAGGGGTCCTCGCCGGGGCGGACCGCTAGCTCGCCGGGTTCCGCCGCCGCGGCGATGCGTGCCTTGGGGACGGCGGTCTTGGCCGCCGTGGCCGTGCCAGGAGTCTTCTTCGCAACCACTGTCGTGGCTCCCGTCTGCTTCGCGGCCTGCGCCGCGTCCGCCTTCTTGGCCGTGCTCTTCCTGCCCGCGCCCTCGGCGGCGTCCTTCGGGGAGCCGCCCTCCTGCGCGACCGTCCGCTCGGCGGCCGCCGACCCCTTGGCCGCCTTCTTGGCGGCCGTCTTCTTCTGGGCGGCCTTCTCCTGGACCGTCTTCTTCCGTGCCGTCTCCTCGGCGGCCGGCTCCTCAGCCGCCGTCTTCTTCTCAGCCGGCTTCTTCGCGGCCGTCTCCTTCGCAGTCGTCTTCTTCACAGTCGTCTTCTTCGCTGCCGACTCCCGCACGGCCTGCTTCTTCGCGGCCTGCTTCTTCGGCTGCGGCTCCTCGGTGGCCGGCTCCTCCAGGGCGGTCTCCTCGGCGGCCTTCGGTGCCGTCTCCTTGCCCACGGCCTTCTCGGCCGTCTTCTTCCGCGCTGCGGCCTTCCGGGGAGTCGCCGTCGCGGCGATCTCCTTGGCCGGGCCCTTTTCCACCGCCGTCCCGGCCGCCTTCTTCGAGGGCGCCCGGGACGGCGCGGGCGTCGTCTTCGCGGCCCGTGCCTGCGTGCTCTTCCTGCCTCCCGCGCCCTTGGCCGGGCCGCCGGAGGCACCCGCGGCAGCGGCCCGGGACCTGCCCGATGCCGACTGCTGTACGGCGGTCTTCTTCACCACCATGGCCGCGGCCCCTTCACATATTGTGATCTTGCTCGCGAATCGTGCTGGGACGATAAATCGACTTGAGTCCCGCGGCAACGGGGCACGCCGCCCGATCCGCCCGCCCCGCGACCCCCGCGCGGCAAGCCTTCAAGCGTTGTGCCCAGCTGCCCGCCGGGTAATCCGCCGAGCCGGGCATCCCAGGATACGAACACCCGTACCTCTCCATTCGGGTCATCTCACCACCTGCGGGGATCCCCCGCCACCGGTGCCGGAAACCGGGTCGGCCGCTGTCGCCGGGGCGCCGTACACTGGGCGGAGCGAAAAGCGTGGATGGGGACGAGTAGCGGCGTACGCAGCCCAGAGCGACCCGGGGACGGTGGAAGCCCGGGGGCGAGCGCGACGTGAAGATCACCCCGGAGCCGCCGGAAGAAAGCCGTGGAGCACCCACTACGGCGAGTAGAGCCGGCATCGCGCCTCAATGAGGGGGCTCACCGGCGTTTGCGACGCACCGGGGGGCCAAGGAGGGTGGTACCGCGGGAGCGCGCCGCACACGGCGTCGACAGGCCAGAAGGCTCTCGTCCCTCCGACGGAAGGCAGCACTCTCCGTTGGAGGAAGCCCGCAGATGACAGCGCCGACGTACCGCCAGGTGCCCGCCCAGGTGGACCTGCCCGCCCTGGAACACGGGGTGCTCGACTTCTGGCGCGAGCAGAAGATCTTCGCCAAGACCCTGGAGCAGTCCGAGGGCCGCCCCGAGTGGGTGTTCTACGAGGGCCCGCCCACCGCCAACGGCATGCCCGGCGCCCATCACATCGAGGCCCGCGTCTTCAAGGACGTCTTCCCGCGCTTCCGCACCATGCGCGGCTACCACGTGGGCCGCAAGGCGGGCTGGGACTGCCACGGCCTGCCGGTGGAGCTGGCGGTCGAGAAGGAGCTGGGCTTCTCCGGCAAGCAGGACATCGAGGCGTACGGCATCGCCGAGTTCAACGCCAAGTGCCGCGCGTCCGTCCTGCGGCACACCGACGCCTTCTCCGAGCTGACGACCCGCATGGGCTACTGGGTCGACCTCGACGACGCCTACGTCACGATGGACCCCGAGTACATCGAATCGGTCTGGTGGTCGCTGAAGGAGATCTTCAACAAGGGCCTGCTGGTCCAGGACCACCGGGTCGCCCCCTGGTGCCCGCGGTGCGGCACGGGCCTGTCGGACCACGAGCTGGCGCAGGGCTACGAGACGGTCGTCGACCCGTCCGTCTACGTCCGCTTCCCGCTCACCTCCGGACCGCTCGCGGGCGAGGCCGCGCTCCTGGTGTGGACGACCACCCCCTGGACCCTGGTGTCCAACACGGCGGTCGCGGCGCATCCCGAGGTCACCTATGTCGTCGCGACCGACGGCAAGGAGCGGCTGGTCGTCGCCGAGCCGCTGGTCGCCAAGGCGCTCGGCGAGGGCTGGGAGACCACCGGGCAGACGTTCACCGGCGCCGAGATGGAGCGCTGGACCTACCAGCGCCCGTTCGAGCTGGTGGAGTTCCCCGAGCCGGCCCACTACGTGGTTAACGCCGAGTACGTGACGACCGAGGACGGTACGGGCCTGGTCCACCAGTCCCCCGCCTTCGGTGAGGACGACCTCAAGGTCTGCCGCGCCTACGGCCTGCCGGTCGTCAACCCGGTCCGCCCGGACGGCACCTTCGAGGAGGACGTCCCGCTGGTGGGCGGCGTCTTCTTCAAGAAGGCAGACGAAAAGCTCACCGCGGACCTCGCCGCGCGCGGCCTGCTCCTGCGGCACGTGCCGTACGAGCACAGCTACCCGCACTGCTGGCGCTGCCACACGGCGCTGCTCTACTACGCGCAGCCGTCCTGGTACATCCGCACCACGGCGATCAAGGACCGGCTGCTGGCGGAGAACGAGAAGACCAACTGGTTCCCGGAGACCGTCAAGCACGGCAGGTACGGGGACTGGCTGAACAACAACATCGACTGGGCGCTGTCCCGCAACCGCTACTGGGGCACTCCGCTGCCGATCTGGCGCTGCGAGGACGGCCACCTCACCTGCGTCGGCTCCCGCGCCGAACTCACCGAGCTGACCGGCACCGACCAGTCCGGCCTCGACCCGCACCGTCCGTTCATCGACGAGGTCACCTTCGCCTGCCCCGAGTGCGCCAAGGAGGCCACGCGCGTCCCGGAGGTCATCGACGCCTGGTACGACTCGGGCTCGATGCCGTTCGCGCAGTGGGGCTACCCGTACAAGAACAAGGAGCTGTTCGAGAGCCGGTACCCGGCGCAGTTCATCTCCGAGGCCATCGACCAGACCCGCGGCTGGTTCTACACGCTGATGGCGGTCGGCACCCTGGTCTTCGACAAGTCGTCGTACGAGAACGTCGTCTGCCTGGGCCACATCCTCGCCGAGGACGGCCGCAAGATGTCCAAGCACCTTGGCAACATCCTGCAGCCGATCCCCCTCATGGACCGGCACGGCGCGGACGCGGTGCGCTGGTTCATGGCGGCGGGCGGCTCGCCCTGGGCGGCCCGCCGCGTGGGGCACGGCACCATCCAGGAGGTCGTCCGCAAGACGCTCCTGACCTACTGGAACACGGTCGCCTTCCAGGCCCTGTACGCGCGCACATCGCAGTGGGCCCCGTCCGCGGCGGACCCGGCACCGGCCGACCGCCCGCTGCTGGACCGCTGGCTGCTCTCCGAACTGCACGCGCTCACCGACCAGGTGACGCAGTCCCTGGAGGCGTACGACACCCAGCGCGCCGGCAAGCTGCTGTCCGCGTTCGTCGACGACCTCTCGAACTGGTACGTCCGCCGCTCGCGCCGCCGCTTCTGGCAGGGCGACAAGGCCGCGCTGCGCACCCTGCACGAGGTCGTCGAGACGGTGACGAAGCTGATGGCCCCGCTGACCCCGTTCATCACGGAGCGCGTCTGGCAGGACCTGATCGTGCCGGTCACCCCGGGCGCGCCCGAGTCGGTGCACCTGGCGTCCTGGCCCGAGGCGGAGCTGTCCACGATCGACCCGGAGCTGTCGCGACAGATGGTCCTGGTCCGCCGGCTGGTGGAGCTGGGCCGGGCCACGCGCGCGGAGTCGGGCGTCAAGACCCGGCAGCCGCTGTCCCGGGCGCTGGTCGCGGTCGCGGGCTTCGAGTCCCTCCACCCCGAGTTGCACGCGCAGATCACCGACGAGCTGAACGTCAGTTCCCTGGCCTCCCTCTCGGAGGTGGGCGGCTCCCTCGTCGACACGACGGCCAAGGCGAACTTCCGCGCGCTGGGCAAGCGGTTCGGCAAGCGCGTCCAGGACGTCGCCAAGGCCATCGCGAACGCCGACGCGGCGGCGCTGTCCCTGGCCCTGCGCGAGGGCACGGCGTCCGTGGAGGTCGACGGCGAGACGGTCGCCCTCGCCCCGGACGAGGTGATCATCACCGAGACCCCGCGCGAGGGCTGGTCGGTGGCCTCGGACTCGGGCGCCACCGTGGCCCTCGACCTGGAAATCACCGAGGAGTTGCGGCAGGCGGGCCTCGCCCGTGACGCGATCCGGCTGATCCAGGAGGCCCGCAAGAACAGCGGCCTCGACGTGGCGGACCGGATCGCGCTGCGCTGGACCGCCACGGACCCGGCGGTCATCGCGGCACTGTCCGAGCATGCGGGCCTGATCGCCGAGGAGGTCCTGGCCACGGACTTCGCCCAGGGTGAGGCGGACGACTCCTACGGGGACCCGTTCACCGACGAGGGGCTGTCGCTGACCTTCCGCCTGCGCAAGGCGTAGCCCAGCGGAACCGGAGAGGGCCGGGGGGGGGGGGGGGCCCGCCCCCCCCCCCGGGGGGGGGGGGGGGGGGGGGGGCCCCCCCCCCCCCGGCCCTTCGGTGTCGCACCAACACATGTGTTCCACAGAGCACTTGTGCCCCACCTGCCGCACCAGGCACTCAGTCGCAGGGGGCACATCGGTCACCCGCCGCCGGACCGGCATCGGATCCGCCTCAACTCGCCGCAGCCGCCGGGGACACCGTGAACGCGCGGAGCACAAGGGCGGGGCCCCGGATCGAGATCCGGGGCCCCGCCCTGTGAACGCTGCCGACGCCTACGGCGTACTACTTACCGTCCGGCGGCCCTCAGTTGTCGTCCTCGTCGATGAGGAATCCACGCATCGGCGAGGGGGCCTGGCCCATCGGGGACGGACCCTGCGGACGGACGGGAGCCATCGGCTGGGTCATCGCCGGGGACATCTGCTGCTGACCGCCGTAGGACGGGGCCGGCGGCGCGGGCGGACCACCCATCGTCTGGTTGCCGCCGTACGACGGGGCGCCGGCGCCGGCCGGGGCCATGGAAGGCGCCGGGGACGGCGGCAGGGAGGCGGCGGCCGGGGTGCGCGGCGGGGCCAGCGAGTCGTCGGCCTGGGTCTCCAGCTGACGCAGCTGCGACTCCAGGTACGACTTCAGGCGCGTGCGGTACTCGCGCTCGAAGCCGCGCAGGTCCTCGACCTTGCGCTCCAGCGTGGCGCGCGCGGACTCCAGGGAGCCCATCGCGACACGGTGCTTCTCCTGCGCGTCCCGCTCCAGGGCGTCGGCCTTGGCACGGGCGTCACGCTCCAGACCCTCGGCGCGGCTGCGGGCCTCGCCGACGATCTTGTTGGCCTCGGAGCGGGCCTCGGCGATCGCCTGGTCGGCGGTCTGCTGGGCCAGCGAGAGGACACGGGCGGCGCTGTCGCCACCGGGGCCCTGACCGGGGCCGCCCATCGGACCGCCCATGGGGGGGCCGCCCATCGGACCGCCCATCTGCTGCTGCATGGGGGGCTGACCACCCATCGGGCCCTGGCCCATCGGACCCTGACCCATCGGGCCGGGACCCTGCGGACCGCCCTGGCCGCCGGGACCGGCGGGCAGCTGCGGGGCACCGCTCGGCAGCTGGGGCGGCCCACCCATGGGGCCACCCATCTGCTGCTGCGGCGGGCCCGATATGCCGGCGGGCACCGGAGCGCCCGGACCTCGCATGCCCTGTTGCTGGTCCTGTTCCGGGGGCTTGCGCATGTTCTGCTGGTTCTGCGCGGCGGCCCGCGTGGCGGCCGCCAGCTTGGCGCGCAGGTCCTCGTTCTCGCGGAGCAGACGGGTCAGCTCGGCTTCGACCTCGTCGAGGAAGGCATCGACCTCGTCCTCGTCATAGCCTTCTCGGAGGCGGACGGTCGTGAACTGCTTGTTCCGCACGTCCTCGGGGGTCAACGGCATCTCTTCACCTCAACGTAGTCGTCGGCATTCGGCAAGACGGTAGTTCACATCGCTCACAGCCGACTCACGATCGCGATCAGGATGTAGACGATGATCATCAGTACGAAGAAGGACAGATCGAGCGCCACGCCCCCGAGACGCAGCGGCGGGATGAACCGCCGCAGGAGCTTGAGCGGTGGATCGGTGACAGTGTAGGTGGCCTCCAGAACGACCACCATCGCCTTGCCGGGTTGCCATGAGCGGGCGAACTGGAAGACGTAGTCCATGACCAACCGGAAGATGAGCACGATGAGGAAGCACATCAGCGCGATGTAGACCACGTCCAGGAACACGCTCATGATCCGTGCTTCCCTCTCCCCTGTTTCCGTGCGCTGTCCGGTGTTGCGTCTCAGCTCTGGTTGAAGAACCCGCCCTCTGCGATGCGGGCCTTGTCCTCCGCCGTGACATCGACGTTAGCAGGCGACAACAGAAACACCTTCTGCGTCACCCGCTCGATGCTGCCATGAAGACCAAACACCAAACCGGCCGCAAAGTCGACAAGTCGCTTCGCGTCTGTGTCATCCATCTCAGTCAGATTCATGATCACCGGAGTGCCCTCACGGAAGTGTTCCCCGATGGTACGGGCCTCGTTGTAGGTCCGGGGGTGAAGCGTGGTGATCCGGTAAGGCTCTCGTTCGGACACGACCTTGGGCATGATCACCGGTGCGCTCTTCTCCAGGGACTGACGTTCTTGTGTGATGGACGCCACGGGCGCGATACGCGCAGGACGTCCGGATTCCGCGGATAGCGAAGCGGGATGGGACACCGGTTCGCGCGGCGCCGGCGGCTGCACCACTCGTACCGATTCGCCCCGTTGGGGCTGATGTGATCCGTGCGCCTGGTGTGACGGCTCGTGCCGTCGGTGGTCCCGCTCGGGCTCCGGGTCCAGTTCGGGCTCGAAGTCGTCGTCGGGGTCGAATCCGCGGCCGTCGTACCCATCGTCCTCCACGAGGCCGAGGTAGACCGCCATCTTGCGCATCGCGCCGGCCATGCTCTGAGTCCTCCGCTCTGTGGTGGATCGACTGACGACTGCCAAGTGCCCGCGATCCACGAGGTCGTTGCGCCGCCTTTCGGCGACATTGACCATATTTTCTGCTGTGGTCCGACTTCTTGGCGACGTTACCCGAGCCTGGGGCGGACTCCGAGTACCGCGGTGCCGACGCGCACATGTGTCGCCCCGGCCGCCACGGCCTGTTCGAGGTCCGCACTCATCCCTGCGGAGACCATGGTGGCAGCCGGATGGGCTCGGCGCAGGTCAGTCGACAAATCCATCAACCGGTCGAAGGCGGCGCGTTGACGGCCGGCGTACTCACCGGCGAGCGGGGCGACGGTCATCAGCCCGTCGAGCCGCAGCCCCGGCGCGCCGGCGACGAGGCCGGCCAACTCTTCGATTCCGCCCGGCGTCACGCCGCCGCGCTCGGCCCCCGGGACCCCGCCCGGCGCCGGTGCCGCCGGGCCCGCGGGCTCCGCCGCGTCGAGGGCGACCTGGATGAGGCAGCCCACCTCGCGTCCGGCGCGCACGGCCTCCTTCGAGAGCGCCGTGACGAGCCGGGAGCGATCGACGGACTGCACGACATCGGCATAACCGACCACGGAACGCACCTTGTTGGTCTGCAACTGACCGACAAAGTGCCATACAAGGGGCAGATCCGAGCAGGCGGCCGCCTTGGGTGCGGCGTCCTGGTCGCGGTTCTCCGCCACATGGCGCACACCGAGTTCCGACAGGATCCGTACATCGCTCGCCGGGTAGGTCTTGGTGACCACGATCAGGGTCACCTCCTCCCGCTTGCGCCCGGCCGCCGCGCAGGCCGCGGCGATCCGTTCCTCCACTTTCGCCAGGTTCGCGGCGATCTCATCCCTACGGTCCGTCATGCCCCATCAGTCCAGCCACACATAGCCCGCGAGCCGCCCGGTGGTGCGGTCGCGGCGGTACGAGAAGTGATCATCCGACTCCAGCGTGCACACCGGTGACTGCGCCCGGTCGCGCACCCCGAGCCGATCGAGCTGCGCGTGCACGCCGGCGCTCACGTCGACCGCCGGTGTGCCCCAGCTCGTCTCGGAGTGCGCCGCCGGTTCGACGGCACTCACATCGGCGCGCATCGCCTCCGGCACCTCGTAGCACCGGCCGCAGACGGCGGGCCCGGTGCGGGCGACGATCCGGGCCGGGTCCGCGCCCAGTTCCATCATCGCGTGGACCGCGGCGGGGACCACCCCGGCGACCAGCCCCGGCCGGCCCGCGTGGGCCGCGGCGGCGACCCGGGCGACGGGGTCGGCGAGCAGGACGGGTGTGCAGTCGGCGGTGAGCACGGCGAGCGCGAGCCCGGGCCGGACGGTGACGATCGCGTCGACCTCAGGTGCCGGGCGGTCCGCCCAGGGGCCGTCGACCACGGCGACGCCGGCGCCGTGGACCTGGTTCATCCACACCACCCGCGCCGCGTCGAGCCCCAGCGCCTTGGCGGCCAGTTCGCGGTTGGCGCGTACGGCGTCGGGGTCGTCACCGACCGCTCCGCCGAGGTTCAGCTCCTCGTACGGAACGGCGCTCACCCCGCCCCACCTGTCGGTGAAGGCGAAGTGCGCGCCGTTCACGGTGTCGCGCTGTCCTATCACTTCAGGAAGTCCGGCACGTCCAGTTCCTCGGCCGCGCTGTCCGCGTAGGTACGCGGCGCCGGGGGGATGGGCGGGGCGACCGGGGCCTCGCTGACCGGGGCGGGCGCGGGCTCCGGCTCCTCCTGCGGGGTCACGCTGCCGAGCGAGCCGAAGGACGGGCGGCTCTCGGGCTGCCGGGCCGGGGCCGGCTCCTCGCGGCGGCCCGAGGTGGAGGCCGAGCCGAGCATGTTCTCCCGGCGGGCCGGCGGCTGGCCGCCGTCGAAGCCGGCCGCGATCACGGTGACCCGCACCTCGTCGCCGAGGGCGTCGTCGATGACCGCGCCGAAGATGATGTTGGCCTCGGGGTGGGCCGCCTCACTGACCAGCTGGGCGGCCTCGTTGATCTCGAACAGGCCGAGGTCGGAGCCGCCGGAGATGGAGAGCAGCACGCCCCGGGCGCCGTCGATGGACGCCTCCAGCAGCGGCGAGGAGATCGCCATCTCGGCCGCGGCCACCGCGCGGTCGTCGCCGCGGGCCGAGCCGATGCCCATGAGGGCGCTGCCGGCCTCGGACATGACCGACTTCACGTCGGCGAAGTCGAGGTTGATCAGGCCGGGCGTGGTGATGAGGTCGGTGATGCCCTGGACACCGGAGAGCAGGACCTGGTCGGCCGACTTGAAGGCGTCAAGCACCGAGACCTGGCGGTCCGAGATGGACAGCAGCCGGTCGTTCGGGATGACGATGAGGGTGTCGACCTCTTCGCGGAGTTCGGCGATGCCGTCCTCGGCCTGGTTGGCGCGGCGCCGGCCCTCGAAGGTGAAGGGGCGCGTGACCACGCCGATGGTGAGGGCGCCCAGGGAGCGTGCGATGTTGGCCACGACGGGCGCGCCGCCGGTGCCGGTGCCGCCGCCTTCACCGGCCGTCACGAAGACCATGTCGGCCCCCTTGAGGACCTCCTCGATCTCCTCGCGGTGATCCTCGGCGGCCTTGCGGCCGACGGCCGGGTTGGCGCCCGCGCCGAGCCCGCGGGTGAGTTCGCGGCCGACGTCGAGCTTGACGTCGGCGTCGCTCATCAACAGCGCCTGCGCGTCGGTGTTGATGGCGATGAACTCGACGCCCTTGAGACCGACTTCGATCATCCGGTTGATGGCATTGACACCACCGCCGCCGACACCGATGACTTTGATGACTGCGAGGTAGTTCTGCGGTGCTGCCACGTCGAAGGCCTCTCGCCTCGATTACGTGTCGACGCCTCGCGACCTTGCCGCGATCCGACGACTGATGCCGAATGGGACGGTCCGAGAGCCGACCCGAACCCTAACGCTGAAGTTTAGGGTTACCAGTGTGCCTGTTCCTTGGACTCTTCCGGACAGGACACTAAGTCGACAAGTGGCGCACGTTCAACGAACACGCCGAACCTCCCGTTTTTCTTTTCACCCTATGTGATCAGCCGTAGCGCTGCCCACCCAGGGTGCTGGCCTGCGCTGATGTGCGTCAACTCCCCGATGACGCCGGTGCGGTGGGCACCGTGACGTCGAAGTGCCGCGCGTCGGGGGCGGCTTTCATGAGGGCGGTGAGCGTGCGGGCCTTCGCCGGGCCGTTCTCGGCACTCCCCCACGAGACCGTCCGGCCGCCGCTCAACTCCAGTGAGATGTCGTCGTAGGAACGGACCTTGAGAGTGCGGGTGGTGCGGGCGACGGCGGGCGGAATGTCGGCGGCGATCCGCACCGCCTCGCGCACCAGTCCTTCGGTGCCGAAACGCCGCAGGCCGGCCGCGGCCGTACCCGGCCGGGAGATGGCCAATTCCATTACGGGAACGCCTTTCGGCGCCTGCGCAACCGTGGCGAAACGGACACCTTCGTGGTCCACTTCGACGAACTCCCCGCCCTTGTGCATGACGAGAACCGCAGTGCGCTCGGTCACCTTCACGCCGATTTGGTGCGGCCATGACCGGACGACGTCGACGGAGTCAATTCGCGGCAGTTTCCTGCGCAGTCGGGCCTCGATCGCATCGGTGTCGATGGACACCAGTGGCGCCCCGACCGGAACGGCGGCGGTGGAACGCACCTGCGCGGGGGTCAGTACCCGGGTCCCGGAGACGGAGACGCGCTCCACTCGCAGCCACGGTGAGCCGTACAACAGCCAGACAGAACCACTCGCGAGGAGGACGACGGCCACGGCCAGAATGACGATCGTACGAAGGCGGGGTCTCCTCGACCGCCGGGCGGGCGGCGGGCCGGACGACTCCTGCTGGCGTTCCCCGCGCTCGGCGGTGGTCGGTCCGGCCACGCTGGGCACCCTTTCGTCATACGGTCCTAACGGCGCGAGGCAATTGCCTCGTACACCATGCCGACGAGCAGGTCGTCGGCGTCCCGGCGGCCGAACTCGCCCGCGGCACGGGACATCTCGTACAGCCGGTGCGGATCGGCGAGCACGGGCAGGACGTTCTGCTGCACCCACTCGGGCGTGAGTTCCGCGTCGTCGACGAGGAGCCCGCCGCCGGCCTTCACCACCGGCTGGGCGTTCAGGCGCTGTTCGCCGTTGCCGATGGGCAGCGGGACGTAGACGGCCGGGAGGCCGACGGCGGAGAGTTCGGCGACGGTCATCGCGCCCGCACGGCAGAGCATCATGTCGGCCGCGGCGTACGCGAGGTCCATCCGGTCCAGGTAACTTACCGGGATATAGGGGGGCATCCCCGGCATCTGGTGGACCTGTGGCAGTTCGTTCTTCGGGCCGACCGCGTGCAGGATCTGGATGCCGGCCTGCTGGAGCCAGGGAGCGACCTGCTGGACCACCTCGTTGAGGCGGCGGGCGCCCTGCGAGCCGCCGGAGACGAGCAGCGTCGGCAGGTTCGGGTCCAGGCCGAACATCGCGCGGGCCTCCGGGCGCGCGGCGGCCCGGTCCAACGTGGCGATGGAGCGGCGCAGCGGGATGCCGATGTAGCGGGCGCCGCGCAGCTTGCTGTCCGGTGTGGAGACGGCGACCTGGGCCGCGTACCGGGAACCGATCTTGTTGGCCAGGCCGGGGCGGGCGTTGGCCTCGTGGATCACGATCGGCACGCCGAGGCGCTTGGCGGCCAGATAGCCGGGCAGGGCGACATAGCCGCCGAAGCCGACGACGGCGTCCGCCTTGGTGCGCTCCAGGATCTGCTCGGCCGCCTTGATGGTGCCGCGCAGCCGGCCTGGCACGGTGATCAGCTCGGGTGTGGGCTTGCGCGGCAGCGGCACCGCGGGGATCAGCGCCAGCTCGTAGCCGCGCTCGGGAACGAGCCTGGTCTCCAGGCCGCGCTCCGTGCCCAGGGCCGTGATCCCCACGGTCGGGTCCTGCCTGCGCAAGGCGTCCGCGAGGGCGAGCGCGGGCTCGATGTGGCCCGCGGTGCCCCCGCCGGCGAGTACGACATGCACCGAAATTCACCGCTCTCCGGACGAACGCGCCGCCGAGGCACGCCGTCGCATCGTGTTCCATCTCCGAGGCTCCCGGCCGAAGCCGGAGCCCCCCGCCCGCTTTCTACCAAAGCGAGGTTGCCGCATCGCAAGCGCCGCTCGCGCAGCGGGCTCGTCGCGCGCGAAGGCGATCAGCAGCCCGATGGCGAACATGGTCGGCAGCAGGGCGGATCCTCCGTAGGAGAACAGCGGGAGGGGGACGCCCGCGATCGGCAGCAGGCCGAGCACCGCACCGATGTTGATCACCGCCTGGGCGGTGATCCAGGTCGTCACGCCTCCCGCGGCATACCTCACGAAGGGATCCTCCGTGCGTCCGGCCACGCGGATACCCGCATAGCCTAGAGCCGCGAAGAGGGCCAGCACCGACAGTGTCCCCGCGAGGCCCAGTTCCTCACCGGTCACGGCGAAGATGAAATCGGTGTGGGCCTCGGGGAGTTGGCCCCATTTTTCCACGCTCGCGCCGAGCCCGGAGCCGAAGAGTCCGCCGGAGGCGAGGGCGTAGATGCCGTGCACGGCCTGCCAGCAGTCGGCGACGCCCTCCTTGGGTTCCGTGGCGCCGATGCAGGCGAGGCGGGCCATCCGGTTGTCGCTCGTCTTGATGAGGATCACACCGAGCGTGGCGGCGATCGACAGCACGCCGACGAACAGCCGGGTCGGCGCCCCCGCGACCCACAGCAGCCCGAACAGGATCGCCGTCAGGATGATCGCGGTCCCCATGTCGCCGCCGAGCATGATCAGCCCGAGCAGCAGGAAGGCGACCGGGACGAGCGGCACCAGCATGTGCTTCCACTGGGCCAGCAGCTTCTTGTCCTGCTTGCGCGCGATCAGGTCGGCGCCCCACAGCACCAGCGCGAGCTTGCCGAACTCGCTCGGCTGGATCTGGAACGAGCCGCCGAGGGCGATCCAGTTCTGGTTGCCCTTGACCGCCATTCCTATCCCCGGCACCTGCACCAGGGCCATCAGGAAGACGGCGCCCGCGAGGATCGGGTAGGCCAGCGCCCGGTGCAGCTTCACCGGCATGCGGGCGGCGGCGAACAGCAGCCCGCCGCCGATGGCGGCGGCCAGAAACTGCTTGCGGAAGAAGTACGAACCGGGCAGGGACAGTTGCAGCGCGGTGATCTGAGAGGCCGAGTAGACCATCACCAGACCGAGCACGGTGATGAGCAGACTGCCGCCGAGGATCAGGTAGTACGCGGTGAGCGGCCGGTCCCATGCCTTCTTCGCACGGTCGCGGAGCCCGCGCAGCGGGTTGTCCCGAGGGGCCCTGGGGGGTGCCGCGGGCCGCCGTACGGACCGCTGCACCGGAGGGCGCCCCGTGCGGCTACCGGGCATCGCCGGCTCCTGACCAGCCGCGGGGGGCACGCCCGCCCGGGGGCGCCCCGGTCCGTCCGGGCGCCGCCAGCCACTTCCGAGTCACGCGTCCCTCCATGGGTCCCGGAGCACCCGCCGTGGCCGAGAACCGCCGTCAGGCGCCCGCGCCGAGTTCGCGTACCGCCTCCGCGAACGCGTCACCGCGCTTGTTGTAGTTGGTGAACATGTCCATGGAGGCACAGGCCGGCGCGAGGAGCACCGTGTCGCCGGGCCGCGCGAGCCGCTTCGCCTCCTGGACCGCCTGGAGCATCGCCCCAGTGTCGGTCCGGTCGAGGTCGACGACGGGTACTTCCGGCGCGTGTCGCGCGAGGGCTTCCCGGATCAGGGCGCGGTCCGCGCCGATCAGGACCGCGCCGCGCAGCCGCGCAGCCGCCCCGGCCACGAGTTCGTCGAAGGTCGCGCCCTTCGCGAGGCCGCCGGCGATCCACACGACGGACTCGTAGGCGGCCAACGAGGCTTGCGCCGCGTGCGTGTTGGTGGCCTTGGAGTCGTCGACGTACGCGACGCCGTCCACGTCGGCCACGTGCGCGATGCGGTGGGCGTCCGGGGTGAAGGCCCGCAGGCCGTCCCGTACGGCCTTGGCCGGCACGCCGTAGGCGCGCGCCAGGGCCGCGGCGGCAAGGGCGTTGGCGATGTTGTGCGGCACGGGCGGGTCGATGTCGCCGACCTCCGCGAGTTCCTGGGCGTTGCGCTGCCGGTCCGCCACGAAGGCGCGGTCGACCAGGATGCCGTCCACGACGCCGAGTTGGGACGGGGCCGGGGCACCGAGTGTGAAGCCGATGGCCCGGCAGCCCTCCTCGACGTCCGCGGCGCGCACCAGGTCCTCGGTGACCTTGTCGGCCGCGTTGTAGACGCAGGCGACCCGATTGCCCTCGTAGACGCGGCCCTTGTCGGCGGCGTACTCCTCCATGGAGCCGTGCCAGTCGAGGTGGTCCGGTGCCAGGTTCAGGACGGCGGCGGAGTGGGCGCGCAGCGAGGGCGCCCAGTGCAGCTGATAGCTGGACAGCTCCACGGCGAGGACGTCGTACTCCTCATCGCCGAGGACCGCGTCGAGCAGGGAGACGCCGATGTTGCCGACGGCGGCGGTGCGCAGGCCCGCCGCCTCAAGGATGGCGGCGAGCATCCGTACGGTGGTGGTCTTGCCGTTGGTGCCGGTGACGGCCAGCCAGGGCGGGGCGTCGGGGCCGCGCAGCCGCCAGGCCAGCTCCACGTCGCCCCAGACGGGCACGCCGGCCCGCTCGGCGGCGGCGAACAGCGGCTTGTCCGGCCGCCAGCCGGGCGCGGTGACGATGAGGTCGGTGCCCTCGGGCAGGGTGTCGCCGTCACCGAGGCGCACGGTCACGCCGAGTGCCGTCAGCTCGGCCGCCTGGGCGCGGGCCCGCTCGTCGTCGCCGTCGTTGACGACGGTGACGTGCGCGCCGAGGCCGTGCAGCACCCTGGCCGCGGGGACGCCGGAGACGCCGAGTCCCGCGACGGTGACGTTCCTGTCCTGCCAGTCGGTCACTTGTCCGCTGCCCATCCCGCATAGAAGAGGCCCAGTCCGACAATTACACAGATGCCTTGAATGATCCAGAACCGGACCACCACAAGGACTTCGGACCAGCCTTTGAGTTCGAAGTGGTGCTGGAGTGGTGCCATCCGGAAGACCCGCTTCCCGGTGAGCCGGAAGGAGCCGACCTGGATGACCACCGACATGGTGATGAGCACGAACAGGCCGCCGAGGATGGCGAGCAGCAGCTCGGTGCGGGAGCAGATCGCCAGGCCCGCGAGCACACCGCCGAGCGCCAGCGAACCGGTGTCGCCCATGAAGATCTTCGCCGGCGAGGTGTTCCACCACAGGAAGCCGAGGCAGGCACCCATCAGCGCGGAGGAGACGACCGCGAGGTCGAGCGGATCGCGCACCTCGTAACAGGCGTTGGGGTTGGTCAGGGTCGTCGCGTTGGCGCAGGACTCCTGGAACTGCCACACCCCGATGAACGTGTACGCGCCGAAGACGAGCACCGAGGCGCCGGTGGCGAGGCCGTCGAGGCCGTCGGTGAGGTTCACGCCGTTCGACATCGCGAGGATCATGAACAGCGCCCAGACGACGAACAGCACCGGGCCGATCGTCCAGCCGAAGTCGGTGATGAACGACAGCTTCGTGGAGGCCGGGGTGTTGCCGCGGGAGTCCGCGAACTGGAGCGAGAGCACCGCGAAGGCGATGCCGCCCAGCAGCTGGCCCGCCATCTTCGCCTTGGCCCGCAGACCCAGCGAACGCCGCTTGACGATCTTGATGTAGTCGTCGAGGAAGCCGACCAGGCCCATGCCGACCATCAGGCCGAGCACGAGCAGACCCGAGTAGGTCGGGGGGTAGCCGGTGATCACCTTGCTCAGGAAGTACGCGGCGACCGTCGCCAGGATGAAGGCGATGCCGCCCATGGTCGGCGTGCCGCGCTTGCTCGCGTGCTCGCGCGGACCGTCGTCGCGGATGTACTGGCCGTAGCCCTTGCGCGCGAGGAGCTTGATCAGCAGCGGGGTGCCGATCAGGGTCAGGAAGAGACCAATGACGCCCGCGAACAGGATCTGCTTCATCATCGGGCGGCGACCTCACCCTCGGTGCCGGCCGTGAGCAGCGCCTCGGCGATGCCCTCCAGGCCGACCGAACGGGACGCCTTCACGAGTACGACGTCTCCCGGGCGCAACTCGCTGCGCAACAGGTCGACCGCCGCCTGTGCGTCGGACACGTGCACCGACTCCTCACCCCACGAACCCTCGTTATATGCGCCCAGTTGCAGCCAGGACGCTTCCCTGCCCCCGACCGCGACGAGCTTGCTGACGTTGAGTCGGACGGCGAGCCGCCCGACCGCGTCGTGCTCGGCGAGCGCCTCGTCCCCGAGCTCGGCCATCTTGCCGAGCACCGCCCACGTGCGGCCCCCCTTTTGCCGTGAGGCTTCGCCCATGGCTGCCAGCGCGCGCAGGGCGGCCCGCATGGACTCGGGGTTGGCGTTGTAGGCGTCGTTGACGATGGTCACGCCGTCCGGGCGCTCGGTGACCTCCATCCGCCAGCGGGAGAGGGTGCCCGCCTCGGAGAGCGCGGTGGCGATCTCTTCCGCGGACATGCCCAGCTCATGGGCGACGGCGGCCGCGGCGAGCGCGTTCGACACGTGGTGCTCACCGTACAGGCGCATGGTCACATCGCTTGCACCGGAGGGTGTGTGAAGCCTGAAGGAGGGCTGTCCGCTGTCCGTGAGTCGCACGTTCTCGGCGCGTACGTCCGCTTCGCCTGACTCTCCGAAAAGGATCACCTTCGCCTTCGTACGGGAGGCCATGGCCCGTACGAGGGGATCGTCGGCGTTCAGCACCGCCGTGCCGCCGTCCGCGGCCGCCGGCAGCGCCTCCACGAGTTCGCCCTTGGCCTGCGCGATCTGCTCCCGGCCGCCGAACTCGCCGATGTGGGCGGTGCCGACGTTCAGGACGATGCCGATCCTCGGCGGGGTGAGGCCGGCGAGGTAGCGGATGTGGCCGATCCCGCGGGCGCCCATCTCCAGCACGAGGAACTTCGTCTCCTCCGTGGCGGACAGGGCGGTCAGCGGCAGCCCGATCTCGTTGTTCAGGGAGCCCGGCGTGAACACGGTCGGCGCCTTGCGGCGCAGCACCTGCGCCACGAGGTCCTTGGTGCTGGTCTTGCCCGCGGAGCCGGTGAGGGCCACGAGGGTGGCGCCGAGGCGGGTCACGACGTGCCGGGCGAGGGCACCGAGGGCGCTCTGTACGTCCGCGACGACGATCGCGGGCACGCCGACGGGGCGCGACGCCAGCACGGCGACCGCGCCCGCCCCGACGACCGCTGCCGCGAAGTCGTGGCCGTCCACGTGCTCGCCGACGAAGGCGACGAACAGGCTGCCGGGCTCCACCTCACGGGAGTCCCGGACCACCGGCCCGGTGACCTGGACGGACGGATCCGGTATGTCGTGCGTCTGCCCGCCGACGACTGCTGCGATCTCGGCGAGGGAGAGGGCGATCACAAGTTCATCCCTGGGTCTGCTGGATAGCTTCGCGAAGCACCTGGCGGTCGTCGAAGGGACGGACCACCCCGGCGATGTCCTGGCCCTGCTCATGGCCCTTGCCCGCGACCAGCACGGTGTCCCCGGGCCCCGCCCGGCCGACCGCCGCGGCGATCGCGGCGGCCCGGTCCTCGAAGAGCAGCACCTCGCCCCGCTCGTGCGCGGGCACGGACGCCGCGCCTTCGAGCATGGTGGCGAGGATCGCCAGGGGATCCTCGGAGCGTGGGTTGTCGGAGGTCAGTACGGCCGTGTCGGCGAGCCGGGCCGCGGCGGCGCCCATCGGGGCGCGTTTGGTCTGGTCACGGTCGCCGCCGCAGCCGAGGACCACGTGCAGACGGCCCTTGGTGACCTTCCGCAGGGCCTTGAGGACCGATTCGACGGCGTCGGTCTTGTGGGCGTAGTCGACGACCGCGAGATACGCCTGTCCGGCGTCCACCCGCTCCAGCCGACCGGGCACGCCCGGCACGGCGGCGACGCCGTCGGCAGCGGCCTGCGGGTCGAGGCCCGCGGCGGCGAGCGCGACGACCGCGGCGAGGGTGTTGGCCACGTTGAACGGGCCGGGCAGCGGCGACCTGGCGGCGATCCGCTCGCCGTGCGGGCCGAGCACCGTGAACGTCGAGTCCAGGGGGCCGATCCGCACGTCCTCGGCACGCCAGTCCGCGTCGGGGTGGCCCTCGGCGGAGTAGGTGACCACCGGCACGGACGCCTCCTGGGCGAGCCGGCGGCCGTACGCGTCATCGGTGTTGATCACGCCGAGCCTGCTGCGCGCGGGCGTGAACAGCTGCGCCTTGGCCTGGAAGTAGTCCTCCATGCCGGAGTGGAACTCCATGTGCTCCGGGCTGAGGTTGGTGAACACGGCGACGTCGAAGACGCAGCCGTCGACCCGGCCGAGGACCAGGGCGTGGCTGGAGACCTCCATGGCCACCGCCTCGACGCCGCGTTCGCGCATGACGGCGAACAGGGCCTGCAGATCGGTGGCCTCGGGGGTGGTGCGCTCGGACTTGATGCGCTCGTCGCCGATGCGCATCTCGACCGTGCCGATCAGCCCGGTGGACCTGACCGTCCGCAGGCCGCCCTCCACGAGGTAGGCGGTGGTGGTCTTGCCCGAGGTGCCGGTGATGCCGATCTGGAGCAGGTCGCGGCCCGGGTCGCCGTAGATCGTGGCCGCGAGCGCGCCCATCCGGGCGCGCGGATCGTCGACCACCACGACCGGCAGACCGGTCGCGGCGGCCCGCTCCGCACCCGCCGGGTCGGTCAGCACGGCGACCGCGCCGAGACCGGCGGCCTGGCGGACGAAGTCGGCGCCGTGCAGGCGGGCGCCGGGCAGGGCGGCGTACAGGTCGCCGGGGCGGACGGCACGCGAGTCATGGGTGATGCCGGTGACCCCGGCGGCGCCGGCCGGCGCCGCGGCACCCAGCTGATCGGCGAGTTCCGCGAGGGGTGTGGCGGAAACCCGAACCGGTCGTGGCGGCCCCGGCGATGTCACGGATGCGCCCTTCTGGGTGGTTTGGGACTGATCAGCGTGTGGCACGGCGGTGAGCGTACCGGGCGCGGCCGCCTCGGAGCGAAGCGAGGGCGCGGGCGGTGTGTGGTTCCCGGGGTCGGGAGTGATCGTTGTCACGGGCTGGTTCCTGGTGGTCGTTCCCGGAGGTGCTGATCAGGGCTTGTAGGTCACGGGCAGGTTGGCGGCCTTGGCGCCGGTCGGCGGGACCTGGAGGGTCTTCAGGGCGAACTCCATCACCTCCTTGTAGATGGGCCCGCAGATCTGACCGCCGAAGTAGCTGCCGGAGGTGGCGTTCTGGATCGCGCAGTAGACGGTGACCCGGGGTTTGTCCGCGGGTGCGAATCCGGCGAACGACGACGTGTAACCGCGGTACTTCCCGGTGGCCGGATCCACGCGGTTGGCGGTGCCGGTCTTGCCCGCGACCCGGTAGCCGGGGATGCGGGCCTTGACGCCGGTGCCCTGCTCGTCGTCGACCACGGACTCCAGCATCTGGGCGAGGGTCTTGGCCGTCTTCTCGCTGACCACCCGGGTCTTCTTGGGCTCCGGGGCCGGGGCGAAGCGCCCGTCGGCCCCCCGTTCGCCGCGCACCAGGGTCGGCTCGACACGGACACCGCCGTTGGCGATCGTCGAGTACACGGAGGCGGCCTGCATGGCGTTGATGGAGAAGCCCTGGCCGAAAGGGACCGTGTACTGCTGCGACGTCGACCAGTCGCCCGGGGCGGCCAGGATGCCCCTGGTCTCACCGGGGAAGCCGAGCCCGGTGTAGCCGCCGATGCCGAACTTGCGCAGGTACGAGTAGAGGACCCGGTTGGCCTCCGGCTGGGTCTTGCCGAGCTGGCCGGTGGCCAGGATGGTGCCGATGTTGCTGGACTTGGCCAGCACACCGTTGAGCGTGAGGTACCAGGTCGCGTGGTCGACGTCGTCCTGGAAGAGCCGGTCGCCGCGGTGCAGCCGGTTGGGCACCTCCACGTGCGTGAGGGGGGTGGCGGCGCCCTCCTCCAGCACGGCCGCCATCGACATGACCTTCGCCGTGGAGCCGGGCTCGTAGGCGTCCTGGAGGGCCGCGTTGCCCATCGCCGACGCATGGGCCTTCGACAGGTCGTTGGGGTCGAAGCCGGGCGAGTTCGCCATGGCCAGGATCTCGCCGGTGCGGGTGTCCTGGACGATCACATAGCCGCGGTCGGCCTTGGACTTGGCGACCTGCTCGGTGATGGCCTTCTGCGCGGCCCACTGGATGTCGCGGTCGATGGTCAGCTCGATGTCGGAGCCGGGCACCGCGGGGGTCTCGGTGGAGCCCGCGGTGGGCACCTGACGGCCGCCGGACTGGGCGTAGCGGATCTTGCCGTCCTTGCCGGCCAGCTTCTTGTTCAGCTGCTGCTCGATGCCGCCGCCGCCCTTGCCCTCGGCGTTGACCCAGCCCAGTATCCCGGCGGCGAGGTCGCCGTTGGGGTACACGCGCTGGCTGCTGGGGTCGGAGAACACCCCGGCCAGCACGTTGACGGTGGACTTGTCCGTCTCGGCCTTCTTGGCGAGCGCGCTCCTGAGGTCCTTGATCTGCTTCCAGACCTGCGGGGTCTGCCGGCCGGCGAGCTTGACGTACCGCAGCTCCTTGTTCGCCGGGCGCAGCTTGCGGACCAGGTCGGCCTGGTCCTGGCCGAGGATCGGCGCGAGGAGCGCGGCGGCCTGCTCGGGACCGTCGTCGATGCCCAGCTGCTTGCGGGTGAACATCGTCGGGTCGGCCGTGATGTCGTCGGCGTCCTCGCTGACGGCGAGAGAGACGCCGTTGCGGTCGGTGATCCCGCCGCGCTCGGCGGTCAGGGTGTGCGCCACGTAGCGGTTCTGCTCGGCCTTCGCGGCGTACGCGCTGGCGTCGACGGCCTGGACCTGGAGCAGCCGGACGACGAAGGCGAGCAGGACGAGGGTCAGGGCGAGGCTGACCATGCGCAGACGGGGGCGGGGGCTGCCCAGCCTCAGGACCGGCGGGGCCGGCCGGGGCGGGCTCGGGCGCCGGGCCGGGCGGGCCCCTGGGCCGGCGGGGCGCCGGCCGCCCGGCCCCGCACGGTGCGGGTCGCCCCGGTCCGCGCGGATCCGGGGTGGAACGGGCTTGGCGGGGCCGGGCACACGGCGGCGCGGCGGTTCCCTGTCGGACACTTCCGTCACCTGCCGGGGGTCGGGGTCGAGACGGACCGGGGGGCGGAGGAGGGCGGGGCGGGCGGCGACGCGGTGGACGCCGCGGCAGGCGGACCGGCCGCCGGGCCCGCGGCCGGGCCGGACGGGCTCGCGTACGAGGAGACCGCGCCGGCGTACGGGGCGCCCCGCTCGGCGTACGAGGCGGACGGGCTCGCGCCGGGGGCGGACGGGGGCGCGCCGGAGGCGGACGGGCTCGCGCCGGGGGTGGCGCCGGTCAGGGCCTCCGGGGGCGCGGGCGAGCGGGGCGCGGACTGCCGGGCGGCCGGGCTGGGGACGCCCTTGACGGTGCCGTCGGGGCCGAGGAAGGCCGGGTCGCCGCCGGGCACCATGCCCAGCTCGCGGGCACGCCGCTGAAGGGCGTCGGGCGCGGAGTAGGCGTCGATGTCGCGCCGCAGCGCCTGTTCCTCGTCGGTGAGGCTCTTGGTGCGCTTTTGCAGGTCGTCGAGCCGGAACGAGCCTTCGCTGAGCGCCGAGTTCAGCACGAGCAGACCGATGAGGCCACCACCGAGGAGCAGGACGACGAGGAGGACGAACGGGGTGCGGGCCGCCCGGGCGCGGCCGGCCGGCAGCAGCCGGGCGAGCCGGGCGGCCCTGCCCTTCACTTCGGGTTTCCTAGCCACTTGTCCTCCGGTGAGTCCGGGGACCCCACTCGCTCACTCGGCGTCCTCCCTGATGCGCTCGGCACCGCGCAGCCGCGCCGGGGCCGCCCGGCGGTTGTCGGCGACCTCTTCCTCGGTGGGAAGTTCGGCACCGCGCGTGAGCAGCTTGAGCCGAGGCTGGTACCGCTCGGGCACGACCGGCAGCCCCTGCGGCGCTGTGGAACCGGCACCGGCCGCGAACACCTGCTTGACCAGGCGGTCCTCCAGCGAGTGGTACGACAGGACGGCGATCCGGCCGCCCACGGCGAGCGCCTTCACCGCCGCGGGTACCGCACGCTCCAGGACGGCCAGTTCGCCGTTGACCTCGATGCGCAGCGCCTGGAAGGTGCGCTTGGCCGGGTTGCCGCCGGTGCGCTTGGCGGCCTGCGGCAACGCGTCCCGGATCACCTCCACCAGGCGCGCGCTGGTGGTGAAGGGCTCCTTGTCGCGCTCGCGGACGATCGCGGCGACGATCCGCTTGGCCTGCTTCTCCTCGCCGTAGGCGCGCAGGATCCGGACGAGTTCGCCGGCCGGATAGGTGTTGAGGACCTCGGCGGCGCCGATCCCCGTCGACTGGTCCATGCGCATGTCGAGGGGCGCGTCCTGGGCGTAGGCGAAGCCGCGGTCGGCCTCGTCGAGCTGCATGGAGGAGACACCGAGGTCGAACAGGACGCCCTGCACGCGCGCGATGCCGAGCCGCGCGAGGACGTCGGGCAGCTCGTCGTAGACGGCGTGCACGAGGGTGGCACGCTCGCCGTAGGGCGCGAGCCGCTGCGCGGACAGACGCAGGGCTTCCTTGTCGCGGTCCAGGGCGACGAGCCGGGCCTGCGGGAACCGGCTCAGCAGTGCCTCGCTGTGCCCGCCGAGTCCCAGCGTGCAGTCGACGACCACGGCTCCCGGCCGCTCCAGGGCGGGCGCCAGCAGGTCCAGGCACCGCTGGAGCATCACCGGGACGTGTCGACTCTGGCTCAAGGGGCCCTCTCAGGTCCGGCGCGGGCCGTACGCACCGCCGGGTCCCCGCCCGCTCGTGAAGGGGAGGCCTGCCGGCGCCGAAAGCGTCAGCCGGCCGGGAGCGGGAGGAGGCCGAGCCGTACGTACGCGCCGCGCACGTGGGGAGACGGACCGCGCGCGTGCCGGGGTCTCCTGGTGAATTCAGTCCAGCGGGGAGAGACGCGCCTCCCGCTTCGCGTCACTTTAGTCCACGGTCTGGCGCGGTCAATCAACCGGCCTGCGCGTCGCGCAGCGCACTCCGGTCGGCGGCGCGATCCGGAAGAATCACCTGTACGACTCGGCATTCTCCTCCGTGTGGGTTAATTCACACCACGCGACGATGACCTTCTTTGTCCCTCCCGTAGCAGGACCGATCGCCCAGTGACCAGTACCGTCGTGACTATGACGACTTCTGCAGCAGTTCCCGCCGGGTCCGAAGGCGCCACAACGGGCAAGGGCACCGTGACGGACCGTCTCGTGGAGGCCAACGAGCGGTACGCCGCCGCGTTCACCGATCCCGGGATGGACGCCCGTCCCGTTCTGCATGTCGCGGTCGTGGCCTGTATGGACGCCCGTCTCGACCTGCACGCCGCGCTCGGCCTGGAGCTCGGCGACTGTCACACCATCCGCAACGCGGGCGGTGTCGTCACCGACGACGTGATCCGCTCCCTGACGATCAGCCAGCGGGCCCTCGGCACCCGCAGCATCGTCCTCATCCACCACACCGGCTGCGGCCTGGAATCCCTCACCGAGGAGTTCCGGCACGAACTGGAGATGGAGGTGGGCCAGCGCCCCTCCTGGGCGGTGGAGTCCTTCCGGGACGTCGACCAGGACGTGCGGCAGTCCATGCAGCGGGTGCGCACCTCGCCGTTCCTGCTGCACACCAATGACGTGCGCGGTTTTGTGTTCGACGTCAGGTCGGGCCTGCTGCGCGAGGTCGACCCCGCCTGAGCGCCCTCGGCCGCCCCGTGAACGGCCGGCGTCCGGCGCCGGACGGGCCGCTCGAAGGGGCCTGGAACCGACAGGGTGCGGGCAGTTGTCCACAGGCGAGTGACACGAATCGGTAACGGCAGGAAGAATGCGGGTGTGGCGTCACGCGGAACTTTTCCCGTGTGGTGTCCGTGTTTCGGGGTGGGCCGGTCCGCAGCTGACAGCGACGGCCCGGAGTGAGAACGGGCCGAGGAGGGCCGGGTGACGACCTATGACGATCGAGCGAGCCTCACTGATCTGACCGCCACTGTGGAGCGTGTCCGCAGCTCGGTGGAAGGAGTGATCGAGGGCAAGCCCGAGGTCGTACGGCTTTCGCTGACCGTACTGCTCGCCGAGGGGCATCTTCTGATCGAGGATGTCCCCGGCGTGGGCAAGACGATGCTCGCCAAGGCGCTGGCGCGGTCCATCGACTGCTCCGTGCGCCGCATCCAGTTCACCCCCGACCTGCTGCCGTCGGACATCACGGGTGTGTCCATCTGGGACCAGCAGCGCCGGGACTTCGAGTTCAAGCCGGGCGCGATCTTCGCGCAGATCGTGATCGGCGACGAGATCAACCGCGCGTCCCCCAAGACCCAGTCGGCGCTGCTGGAGTCCATGGAGGAGCGGCAGGTCACCATCGACGGGCAGACCTATGAACTGCCCAGCCCCTTCATGGTGGTGGCCACGCAGAACCCGGTGGAGATGGAGGGCACCTATCCGCTGCCTGAGGCCCAGCGCGACCGCTTCATGGCCCGCGTCTCCGTCGGGTACCCCAGCGTCGAGGCCGAGTTGCAGATGCTGGACGTGCACGGCGGCGCCTCGCCCCTGACGGACCTCCAGCCGGTCGCCCACGCGCACGAGATCGTGAAGCTGGTCGAGGCCGTCCGCGGGGTGCATGTCGCGGAGACCGTCCGGCGCTACGCGGTCGACCTGGTCGCCGCCACCCGCAGCCACCCCGATCTGAGACTCGGCGCCTCCCCGCGCGCGACGCTGCACCTGCTGCGCGCGGCGAAGGCCGCAGCAGCCCTGGCCGGCCGGGAGTACGCGCTGCCGGACGACATCCAGGCCCTGGCCGTGGCGGTCCTCGCGCACCGGCTGCTGCCCACCGCCCAGGCCCAGCTCAACCGGCGCACCTCGGAGCAGGTGGTCCAGGAGATCGTGCAGCGCACGCCGGTGCCCGCGGCGCCACGGCAGAGCGGCTTCGGCGGGCTGGGTGCGACCGCGTACGGCCAGCAGCCGCCGCGGAGGCTGTGATGAGCGGCGGGGGGACGGGCCGGCCGGAGACCGAACGCGACGACAAGGGTGGTGTCCGCACGGCGCTGGCCGGGCTGACCACGCGCGGCCGTTCGTTCCTGGCGGCCGGCGTCGCCGCCGCCGTCTGCGCCTATGTGCTGGGGCAGGGCGAACTGCTCCGGGTCGGGCTGCTGCTGGCCGCGCTGCCCCTCATCTGCGCGACGGTGCTCTACCGCACGCGCTACCGGGTGGCGGGCAGCCGCCGGCTCTCCCCCTCGCGGGTGCCCGCGGCCGCCGAGGCCCGGGTCCATCTGCGCATGGACAACGTCTCACGGCTGCCCACGGGCCTGCTGATGCTCCAGGACCGGGTGCCGTACGTGCTCGGGCCGCGGCCCCGCTTCGTGCTCGACCGGGTGGAGCCCGGCGGTCGCCGTGAGGTGTCCTACCGGGTCCGCTCCGACCTGCGGGGCCGCTATCCGCTCGGCCCGCTGCAACTGCGCCTGACCGACCCGTTCGGGATGTGCGAGCTGACCCGCTCCTTCTCGACGTACGACACCCTGACGGTGATCCCGCGCGTGGAGGCGCTGCCGCCGGTGCGCTTCAGCGGCGAGGCGAAGGGGTACGGCGACGGGCGGCAGCGCTCGCTGGCCCTGGCCGGCGAGGACGACGTGATCCCGCGCGGCTACCGGTACGGCGACGATCTGCGCCGCGTCCACTGGCGCTCCACCGCGCGCTACGGCGAGCTGATGGTGCGCCGCGAGGAGCAGCCGCAGCGCTCCCGGTGCACGGTGCTGCTGGACACCCGGGGCATCGCCTTCGCGGGCGCCGGCCCGGACTCGGCCTTCGAGTGGGCGGTGTCCGGCACCGCGTCCGTGCTGGTGCACATGCTCGAACGCGGCTTCTCGGTACGCCTGTTGACGGACACCGGCAGCTCGGTGCCCGGTGAGGGAAGCGACGGGTTCGCCGGCGCCAGCCAGGAGACGGCGGACGCGGCCGGGATGATGATGGACACCCTCGCCGTGATCGACCACTCGGACGGCGCGGGCCTGTCCCGTGCCTACGACGTGCTGCGCGGCGGCAGCGAGGGTCTGCTGGTGGCCTTCCTCGGCGAACTGGACGAGGAGCAGGCCGCCGTGGTCGCCAAGATGCGCCGGCGCAGCGGCGGCGCCGTCGCCTTTCTGCTGGACCCGGACACCTGGGTGCGGGAACCGGCGGACGTGCCCGGACCGGGAAGCGCTCAGGCGGACCGGGTGCGGCTGCTGCGGGAGGCGGGCTGGACGACCGTGAGCGTGCCGCGCGGCGCCTCGCTGGAGGAACTGTGGCGCCGGGCGGACCACGAACGCACGGGCGCGGCCGCGCTGAGTGGCGGGGAGGCACGGTCATGAACGGTGACGGGACCCGAACGGAACGGACGCGGCGGGCCGGGACAGGTGCGGCTGGGGCCGCGGCGGGGGCGCCGGGGCCCGGTGGCGGGCCGCGTGTGCGGGAGGTGACGGCATGAGCGGACGGGCCCGACTGGCGATCGGCGCCGCCGTGGCCACGATGATGGCGGCGTGCGCGCTGCTGCCGCTGGTCTCCCCGACGACCTGGATCTTCCAGGCGGGCCTTCTGGTGGCGGTGCAGACGGCCGTGGGCGCGGCGACCCGGCGGGTGCCGCTGGCCCGGTCGCTGACCGTGGCGATCCAGGCCCTGGTGAGCCTCGTGCTGCTGACCCTGGTCTTCGCGCGGGAGCAGGCGCTGCTCGGGCTGATCCCCGGGCCCGATGCCTTCCGCCACTTCGCCGACCTGCTCCAGCAGGGCTCGGACGACGTGAGCCGGTTCGCGATCCCGGCGCCGCTGTCCGACGGCATCCGGCTGATGCTCGTCGGCGGTGTCCTGGTGATCGGGCTGATCGTGGACCTCCTCGCGGTGACGCTGCGCAGCGCGGCCCCGGCCGGGCTTCCGCTGCTGGCCCTGTACTCGGTGGCGGCGGGCCTGTCCGACGGCGGCACCGACTGGCTGTGGTTCCTGGTCGCCGCCGCCGGCTATCTGATGCTGCTGCTCACCGAGGGCCGGGAGCGGCTGTCCCAGTGGGGCCGGGTCTTCGGCGGCGCCGCCCGCTCCCCCGGCGGCCCGGCCGGCGGCGCGGTGGCGCCCGTCCGCACGGGCCGGCGCATCGGCGTGGTCGCGCTGGGCGTCGCCGTGGTGGTGCCCCTGGCCCTGCCGGCGATGCAGGGCGGCCTCCTGGACGGCACCGGAACCGGGGTGGGCGCGGGCAACGGCAACGGCGGCACCATCTCCGCGGTCAACCCCCTGGTGTCGCTGCGCGACAGCCTGAACGTGGACGAGGACCGCCAGGTGCTGTCCGTGCGGACCAGCTCCAACGACATCGCGGACCTGTATCTGCGGATCGTCTCCCTGGACGACTTCGACGGCACCACCTGGAAGCCGTCCCAGCGGCACATCGTCGGCGTGCCGGACCCGTTTCCCACGCCGGCCGGGCTGGGTGAGGACGTCAGGCGCTCGCAGGTCAGGACGAGGATCACGGCAGCCGACTGGTACGCGCAGGACTGGCTGCCGATGCCGTACCCGCCGAGCGGTGTGCGGGTCGCCGGCAAGTGGCGCTACGAACCGGTGGGCATGACGCTGGTGGGCGACCACGGCCAGAACACCCGCGGTGCGGCGTACGAGGTGACCAGCCTGGACGTGCAGCCGACCGCGGAGCAGCTGGCCTCGGCGCCGGAGCCGTCGCAGGCGCTGCGGCGCGAGTACACCAAGGTGCCCAAGTCGCTGCCGTCGGTGGTGGCGAGCACGGCCGAGCAGGTCACCGCGGGGGCGACGAGCCACTACGAGGAGGCGGTCAAGCTCCAGGACTACTTCGCCGTGACCGGTGGCTTCCAGTACGACACCGAGGTGCAGGTCGGCCGGGGACCGGACGCGATAGCGACCTTCCTGGAGAAGAGGCAGGGCTTCTGCATCCACTTCTCCTTCGCGATGGCCGCGATGGCCCGCACCCTGGGCATTCCGGCCCGGGTCGCGGTCGGCTTCGCGCCCGGTACGCCGCAGTCGGACGGCACGGTCTCGGTCGGTCTGAAGGACGCCCACGCCTGGCCCGAGCTGTACTTCGAGGGCGTGGGCTGGACCCGTTTCGAGCCGACCCCGACCCGGGGCACGGCGCCCGAGTACACCCAGTCGGACACGCCCGGCACGTCCCTGCCGGACGTGACGCGCCCCTCGCAGCAGGCGTCCGAGGCGCCCTCCGCCGCGGCTTCGCCGAGCGAGAGCTGCACGGCGCAGATGCGCAAGCTGGAGGCGTGCGACAGCCCGTCGGTGCCGGCCGCGGCGGCGGGCGGCGGTGACGGTCCGAAGTGGTGGCAGTCGGCGCTGTGGGCCGTCGGCGGGCTCGTCGTGCTGGTCCTGCCGTTGTCGCCGCTGCTGTGGCGCAAGCGGCTGCGGGCGGTTCGGCTGGGCGGGCATGCCCGCACCGAGGAGGGCGCGGCGGCGCATGCGCTGGCGGCCTGGCAGGAGCTGACCGACACCGCGTGGGACTTCGGGATCCTGCCGGACGAGTCGCTGACGCCGCGCCGGGCGGCGGACCGGATCGTCCGGCTCGGGCACCTCGATGCGGCGGCCGGTGCCGCGGTGCACCGGGTGGCGGACGCCCTGGAGCAGGTCCTCTACGCGCCTCGGCCGCGGCCGACGGCCGGACTCGCGGAGGATGTGCGCCGGGTGGCCGGGGCGCTGAGCGGCGCGGTCAGCCGCGGTACGCGACTGCGCGCGCTGTTCGCGCCGCGCTCGGCCGTGCGCGCGCTGTGGGCGGTGTCGGCCTGGTCGGCGGCGCTCAGGGCGCGGGTGGCGGCGGCACGGCCGACCCTGCGCAAGCCGTCCGGCCAGCAGAGCTGAGGCGGGGCCCCCGGCTGTCCAGGACAGCCGGGGTGGGCTCCCCGGAACAGCCAAACCGGTGGCCGCATGAGACATGACTGAGGGGTGACCACCCGTGACGGGTGGTCACCCCTCAGTCATGTCCGTATGGGGGCCCTGCTCTCCCTGTGGCGCCTCTAACGGCCGCCCTGCTCGTCGCGGCGGCGCTGCCAGCGCTGTTCGATACGGTCCATCAGGGACCGCTTCGACCGTGCCTGACGCCGCGTGTGCGGGGCGCCCGCGGCGGGCTGCTCACCCGGCTTGGGGGCCTTGCGCCAGCCCGTGACGGCGAGTACCGCACAGCCCAGCATGACGAGGAAGCCCACCACGCTGACCCAAATCTGCTGCGCGACCATTCCGGCCATGAGGAGCGCGATACCTACGAGGAAGCCTGCGACCGCCTGGTAGACCCGTCGCCGGGTGTACGTACGCAGCCCGTTTCCCTCAAGCGCTGTCGCGAACTTGGGATCTTCGGCGTACAGCGCTCGCTCCATCTGCTCGAGCATGCGCTGCTCGTGCTCCGAGAGCGGCACGGAGTCCTCCTCATCGTGCAGTCGCCGGGGCGACCCGGGGGGTCCCTTCAGGATAGGCAGGGAATCGCCCCCGTGAAACCCGCCCCTCTAGGCCAATTGGCCAACCGGAACCCGCCATGGCCGTCCCGGCTCGCTGAAGCTTCCATTCCCCAGCGGCCGACCCGTCATGCCGGGCGGTCTCCCTCGATCATACGGCGCGAACCCCGCGATCGGGGGGCCTGTGGCGTACTCCATCTGCTGTCGCGTCGCTGATCAGCGGTGTGGCCCTGAAGGCCGCTCAGGTCTCGTCGGCCCCGTGGGTCTCGCCGAGCACATGCAGCTGGGTGGCCACGGAGTGGAACGCCGGCAACTCGGCCGCCGCCGCCTCCAGCTTCAGCAGGGAGTCGAGCGCTCCGGGCTCGGTGTCGACGAGGACTCCGGGTACCAGGTCGGCGAAGATCCGCACGCCGTGCACGGCGCCGACCGCGAGACCCGCGCCCTCGACCAGCGCGGTCAGCTGCTCGGCGGTGAAACGCCGGGGCATCGGGTCGCCCGCGCCCCAGCGGCCGTCGGGGTCGGCGAGGGCGTGCCTGGCCTCCGTGAAGTGTCCGGCCAGGGCGCGGGCCAGCACGGCACCGCCGAGTCCGGCCGCGAGCAGGCTGAGCACGCCCGCGGGGCGCAGGGCGGCCACCGCGTTGCGGACGCCCTCGGCCGGGTCGTCGGCGTACTCCAGGACGCCGTGGCACAGCACGACGTCGAAGCCGCCGCGCGCCACGACGTCGAAGAGGCCGTGGATGTCGCCCTGGACGCCCCGGACCCGGTCGGCGACCCCGGTCTCGCCGGCCCGCCGCTCCAGCGCGAACAGCGCGTTGGGGCTCGGGTCGACCACGGTGACGCGGTGCCCGAGGCGGGCCACGGGCACCGCGAACTTGCCGCTGCCGCCTCCGGTGTCGAGGACGTCCAGCGAGTCCCGCCCCGTGGCCTTGACCCGGCGGTCGAGGGCGTCCTGAAGGACCTCCCAGACCACGGCGGTACGGAGGGAGGCGCGGGGGCGCATCGGGTCCGACACGACAGTTGACTCCTCGGCGCGGCACCGCCTGCTGACCGGCGGCGCGAACGGGGTCCCTCCCCCGCCCGGGACGCGGGAGGAGGGAAGGCTTCAGGCGCTCTCCACCCTATTGCCTCCGGCGCCGTACCTGGTCATCGTGGGGGCGCGCGGCCTGCGCGTCCCCCGGGGCGGACCGGTCCCGGCGTCCCCCTCCCCGTGCGGGGCGGGCGCGGCCGCACGGCGCGGGGCGGTCATCCCGCGTCCGGCATGTCCCGGTCAGTGAGGTCCGTGCCGGTGGTGCGGACGGCCGGTTCGGCGGTTTCCTGACGGGGCTGCGGCAGGACCGGCTGGAGCACCAGCATCCGCTCCACGATCCGGACGAACATCGCCACGTCCCGTATCAGATCGTCGGCGTCGCGACGGCCGGCCGCATCCCGGATGCCCGCCTCGGCGCGGGCGCGGCGGGCCGCGCCGGAGGCGAACAGGGCGCTCCACTCCGTGAGTTCGGGTGCGATCTCGGGAAGCACCTCCCAGGCGCTGCGGATCCGCGCCCGGCGCCGGGCGGTCGGCTCCGGGCGGCCCCGGGCGGCGAGGACGGCGGCTGCGGTGCGCAGGGCGGCGAGATGGGCCGTCGCATAGCGCTCGTTGGGCGTTTCGAGGACGGCGGCCTCGTCGAGTCCGGCACGGGCCTGGGCGAGCAGGTCGAGGGCGGCGGGCGGGGCCGTGGCCCGGCGGAGCACGGGGTGCACATCGCTCGCCGGGCCGGTCAGTGAGGGGGCAGGGCCGGTGGCGCGGCGCCGGTGGGCGGCTGCTGCGGACGAGCTGGCCATGACGAACCTCCTGTCGTCTGTTGACGGCACACCCGCTACGAGGTGCCGTATGCGCCCATCGTGCGGTATGCCACTGACAATCCGTTCTGACCTGGTCATTTGCCTCGATCGACCGTTCGATCGCAGGCCGGTCCGGTGCGTGGCCTGCGTCCGTCGCGGTCACCGGCGCCGGGGCCGCGGTGCGCCGGTACGGCCCGGCGCTGAGCCCGTTGCTGTGAGAATCGGCGCCATGGAAAGCAGCAGTGCCGCGCGCGGCGGCAGCACCCGCCGCGAGGTCACCCGGCAGCGGCTCTTCGAGGCGGCCGTCACGCTCATCGCCGAGCAGGGCTTCTCCGCCACGACGGTGGACGAGATCGCCGAGCGCGCCGGGGTCGCGAAGGGCACGGTCTACTACAACTTCGCCAGCAAGTCGGTCCTCTTCGAGGAGTTGCTGCGGCACGGCGTGGGCGTGCTCACCGCCTCCCTGCGGGAGGCCGCCGAGCGGACGGCGCGCGAGGGCGGCGGCACGGTGGCCGCGCTGGACGCGATGATCCGCGCCGGTCTCGTCTTCATCGACCGCTACCCGGCCTTCACCCAGCTGTACGTGGCCGAGCTGTGGCGCACCAACCGCGCCTGGCAGTCCACCCTGCTGGTGGTGCGGCAGCAGGCCGTCGCGGTGGTCGAGGGGGTGCTGCGCGCGGGTGTGGCGGGCGGCGATTTCGGCGCGGAGATCGATGTGCCTCTGACGGCGGCGGCCCTGGTCGGCATGGTGCTGGTGGCGGCGCTGGACTGGAAGTCGTTCCAGCCGGAGCGGTCCCTGGACGACGTGCACGCCGCCCTGTCCCGGCTGTTGCAGGGCCGGGTGAGCGGCATGGGCTGACGGCAAAGCGCCGGTCCGCCGTGGCCGCGTCCCCCGCGGGCCACCTCGGACCGGCGCTTCCCTGTGCTCCCCCGTGTTCCCCCTGGGAACCCCCGTTGTGGTCTTCCCCCTGGGCTCCCCCGTGTCCTCACTTCCGCCGACGAGTCGGCGGAAGGAGCGGCAAAGGACGGTCGCCGTTCCGCCGCCCCGTGTCGGCGGTGCCGGTCCCTGTCCTGCTGCCGTGCCTCCACTTTCCCGTTCCCGCAGTTCGGAGCCCATCCGCGCACGTACTCAACTCACCGCCTAGGTACGCCTACTCAGCCGTCCGCGCGCAGGCACAGGACGCGGCGCCGCCCGCTGGCTACGATCACCTCCGTGTCCGTACTCCCCCTGGTGTTCACCAGCGGCTGGGCCAGCGGTTTCAACGCCTACGCCGTGGTGCTGCTGCTCGGCCTGTTCGGTGCGACCGGAGTGAGCGAGGACGTTCCGCAGACGCTGCAACGCCCCGAAGTGCTCATCGCGGCCGGCGCGCTGTTCCTGTGCGAGGCCGTCGCCGACAAGATTCCCTACGTCGACTCGGTGTGGGACGCCGTGCACACCGTCGTCCGGCCGCTCGCGGGCGCCTGGGTCGGGGCGCTGCTCGCCGGGCAGAGCGGTTCGCTCCCGGACGTGGCGGCGGGCCTGCTCGGCGGTTCGACGGCGCTCGCCAGCCATGCGGTCAAGGCCGGGACGCGGATGGCGGTCAACGCCTCGCCGGAGCCCTTCAGCAACATGATCCTGAGCACGGCCGAGGACGTCGGCGTGGGCGCCGTCGTCTCCTTCGCCGTGTTCCATCCGAAGGCGGCGGCGATCGTCGCGGCGGCGCTGCTGGCCGCCGGTGTGGCGGCGCTGTGTTTCCTGGTCTCCCGGATCCGGCGGTTCCTGCGCCGCCGGGCACGGCGCCGTGCGGAGCGCCGGCCGGCCGTCGGGGCGGCCCGGCCGCCCGACTGACCGCCCGTGGCCCCGGCTGTCAATGGCGGTCGATAAAGTCGCAGGCATGGCACGGATTGCGGTGATCGGCGCCGGGATGGGCGCGATGGCGGCCGCCGCCCGGCTGGCCGTCGCGGGCCACCGGGTGGTGGTGTACGAGCGTACGGAGACGTACGGCGGAGCGGTGCGCCGGTTCGAGCGGGACGGCTTCGGCTTCGACACCGGCCCGGGTGTGCTGCCGCTGCCCGCGGTGTGGCGCGATCTGTTCCTCAAGACCGGCAAGGAGCCACTGGAGGACCAGGTCCGGCTCACCCAGGTCGACCCGTCCTCACGGCACGTGTTCGCGGACGGCACGGAGGTGTCGTTGCCGAACGCCTCGCGCGCGGGTGTCGTCGCCGCCCTGGACGAGGCGCTGGGGTCCGGCGCCGGGCAGCGCTGGGGCGACTTCCTGGTGCGCGCCCGCGAGACCTGGGACCGCACCCGCCGGCCCCTGCTGGAGGAGCCGCTGTGGCCCAACTGGTCGGTGCTGGCCGGGCGCGAGCCCTATCCGGCGGTCCCCCACAAGCGGCTGCTGCGCACCCGGCGGGCCGGCACGCTGGCCGAGATCGGCGCGTGGGAGCTGCGGGACCCGCGGCTCGCCGCCCTGCTGGCGGGGCATGCGCTCGGGTACGGCCTGGACCCCGGGACCGCTCCGGCCGCCGCGGCCGTGCTGCCGTACATGGAGCACGCCTTCGGCGTCTGGTATGTCGGGGGCGGCATACGGGAGTTGGCGCGCGCGGTGTACGAGCGGTGCGTGCGGCGCAGGGTCGAGTTCGTCTTCGGGGCGGAGGTCACCGGGATCCTGGAGAAGGACGGCCGCGTGGCGGGCGTGGAGTGGGCCGAGGGCGGCTCGGGGGGCGGGACGGCCGCGGAGGCGGACGCGGTGATCGCCACGGGCCCCTGGCGGTTGCGCGGCCTGCTGCCCGGCCGGGAGCCGTACGGGCCGGGCGCCGTCACGCCGACCGCCGAGGGGCTGTTCCCTGGCCGGGTCGTGGTGTGCCTCGCGCTGCGCGGCGGCCGGGAGCCGGGGGCCGCGCACCGCACGGTGGTGCACTCCCCGGACGCGACGGCCGAGTTGGATCTGTTCACGGCGGAGGGGGTGCCGGAGCGGCCCACGGTCCGCGTCGACCGGCCGGACGACCCCGCCCTGCGCCCGGACGCGGCGCACGAGTCCGTGGTGGTGACGGCGACGGTGCCGTCCGCGGCCGGGTACGACTGGAGCGCGCCGGGCGCCGCCGACGCCTTCGCGGACCGGATGGTCGCCGCCGCCGAGCGGGCGGTGCCGGGGCTGCGGGAGCGCGTGCTGTGGCGCGAGGTGCGCACACCGGTGCACACCGAGCGGGAGACGGGGGCCGAGGGCGGTGCCGTGCCCCCGCCTGCGCTGGCCGCGGCCGAGGGAACCCTGCGTCCGTCCAACAGCACCGAGATACCGGGCCTGTTCGCGGTCGGCGGCTGGTCGCATCCGGGGGGCGGGCTCGCGCACGCCGGCATGTCGGGCGCGCTGGTCGCCGGGCTGATCGTGGAGGGGCCGGACTTCCGGGGCTCGCGGTGAGCGGGGCGCTCGGCTCGCGGTGAGCGAGGGTTCGGTGCGGTGAGCCGGGGCTCGGCGCGCGAGCGGGGCGCTCGGCTCGCTGGGGCCGGGGCTCGGCGTGGGTGACGGCGTCGCGGGAGCGGCCCGTCAGAAGCGGTAGTGCTCGTCGTATCCGGTGCCGGTGCCGTTGCCCTGCTGCTGCCCGTTGTTCTGGTACGGGTAGGGCTGTTCCGGCGGGAGTTGGCCGCCGTAGGTCTCGTCGGTGCGCTGCTGCGGGACCCAGACGCCGCCGGGCGGGGTCTCGCCGTAGCCGCCGGTGCCGTACTGGTCCTGGCCGTAGGGCGGTTGGCCGTACTGCTGACCGTCGTAGCCGGGATCGTACGAGGCGTCTCCGTGGCCCTGGGCGCCGACGTACGGGTCGGAGTAATTGGCGTACTGCTGCTGGCCGTTGATGTCGTAGCCGTACTGCTGCTGGCCGTAGCCCGGGTAGTCGTAGGCGTAGCCCTGGTCGGCGCCCTGGGCGGCCGTCGCATAGGTCGGGTCCTGGTGCTGGGCGGCGGCCGCGTGGGCCGCGTCGCCGTATATGCCGTAGGAGCCGGTGTCGTCGGGCAGGGGCTGCGGTTCGTAGACGGCGGTGGCCTCGGCGGCGGAGTGCTCGGCCGTGCGCGGGGCCGGCGCGAACACGTCGTCGCGTTCGTAGTCGCCGTCACGGCCGTACGGGGTGCCGTCGCCGCCGTAACCGGCGTCCTGACCGTACCCGCCGTCCGGTCCGTACCCGCCGTCCTGGCGGTAACCGTCGTCGGGCCGGCCGTGGCCGGTCCCGGCCGGCTCCGGGTCCAGGGCCTCCGGCGTGGGCTCCGGGTGGTCCGGCTGCTCGCCCCGGCGCTTGCCGCCGCCCTCGCCGCGGCGGCTGACCGCCCAGCCGTCGGTGAAGCCACGGCGGAACGACAGCGTGACGTACGTCTGGCCGACCGCGAAGGCCACCGCGCCCAGTGCGATGACGACGACGGCGGAGATCAGCACGCCGAGCACGACGCCGACGAAGCCGACGAACGCCAGCAGCCGCCAGCGCAGCCGCGCCTTGTACTGCAGCAGCACCTCGCCGAGCAACCACAGCGCGACGATGCCGAACGCGATGTAGAGGACCGTCCAGCCCATGTACGCCCCTCTCCCAGTGACCGCTACGCAGTGTGTCGTATACCGGTTGGCCGGTCTAGGCCCGCGGGGGGTGGTGCAGGCCCAGGTTCTCGTAGATCTCCAGCGTCGCCGTGGAGTTGTTGAGCGTGATGAAGTGCAGGCCGGGCACTCCCTCGGCCAGCAGCCGCGCGCAGAACTCCGTGGCGAACTCGATGCCAATGGAGCGTACCGCCGCCGGATCGTCCTTCGCTGTGAGGATCCGCTCTTTCAGCACCTCGGGGAAGCAGGCGTTGCTGAGCCGGGGCAGCCGCTCCAGCATCCGCACGCTCGTGACCGGCAGGATCTCGGGGATGACCGGGGTCTCGCAGCCGGCAGCCGCGACCCGGTCGCGCAGCCGCAGATACGACTCCGGCTCGAAGAACATCTGCGTAATGGCGTAGTCGGCGCCCGCACGGCACTTGTCGACGAAGTGTGTGACGTCCGTGTCCCAGTCACTGGAGCGCGGATGCATCTCAGGGAAGGCGGCGACACCCACGCAGAAGTCACCGGACTCCTTGATGAGCGCGACGAGTTCGGCCGCGTAGGTCAGGCCCTTGGGGTGCGGCACCCACTCGCCCATCGGGTCGCCGGGCGGGTCGCCGCGGACGGCGAGCATGTTGCGGATACCGGCGTCCGCGTACTGGCCGATGATGTTGCGCAGTTCCGCGACGGAGTGGTTGACGGCGGTGAGGTGGGCGACCGGCGTCAGCGTGGTGTCCACGACGATCTGCTGGGTCTCCTTGACCGTGGTCGCGCGGGTGGAGCCGCCGGCGCCGTAGGTCACGGACACGAAGTCGGGAGCCACCGCCTCGACCCTGCGCAGCGCGTTCCACAGGGACCGCTCACCCTTGGGCGTCTTCGGCGCGTAGAACTCGAACGAGTACGTCGTCTTGCCGGTACGCAGGATGTCACGCACAGTGCGCGCGCGGTCGGTCCTGGTGGACGCGGTTCCAAGGGCCATACCCGCAGGTTAGCCAGGGGCGGCCGGTCCCCCAACCGAGGACCGGAAATTTGCCCGATTTGCCGATTTCTTGTCCACTCCTTGGACAGCCTGGGCTCTAGGCCCGCCGCAGCCGCCCGGCGAATTCGGCCGCCGCCGCTCCCGGGTCGTCGGCCTCGGTGATCGCACGGACGACGACCACCCTGCGGGCACCGGCGTCGAGCACCTGGTCGAGGTTGCCCAGGTCGATGCCGCCGATGGCGAACCAGGGCCGGTCGGTGCCCAGGGCGGCCGTGTACCGGACCAGGTCCAGGCCGGGCGCGGGCCGGCCCGGCTTGGTGGGGGTGGGCCAGCACGGGCCGGTGCAGAAGTAGTCCACGCCGTCCTGGACGGCCGCGGCGGCGGCCTCCTCCGGGGCATGCGTGGAGCGGCCCATCAGCACGTCGGCGCCCAGGATGGCGCGGGCCGCGGGCACCGGGAGGTCACCCTGGCCCAGGTGGAGCACGTCGGCACCGGCGGCGTGGGCGACGTCCGCGCGGTCGTTGACCGCGAGCAGCTTGCCGTGCCGGGCGCAGGCGTCGGCGAACACCTCCAGGCGCGCCAGTTCCTCGGCCGCCTCCATGCCCTTGTCCCGCAGCTGCACGATGTCGACGCCGCCGGCCAGGACCGCGTCCAGGAACTCGGCGAGGTCGCCCTGGCGCGTGCGGGCGTCCGTGCACAGGTAAAGCCGCGCCCCGGCAAGCGCCACACGCGCGGCGGTGTAGCCGTCGCTCACGGAATCAGACATACGGTGCGTCCCCCTGAGTACGGTGCGATGGGTGTCGGTTGGTCCGCCGTGGCCTCGGTGCAGCTGTGGCCCACGCGGCTAACGGTGCCACAGGTATTGGCGGTGCCATGCGGGCAGACCCGAAGGAACCCACGAGCCACGCCCCGGGGGCCCGGTGGGGTTCTCGGCTGCGGGTGCGCTCTGGCCGGGGCCGTTCTCCGGCTGGACTTCGGCCGCGGGTGCTGTGACTGGGGCGGGTCCCGACGGGGGTTCTCGGCTGCGGGTGTGCTGTGGCTGGGGGGTGGTTTCCCGGAGGGGTTTCGGCCGCGGGTACGTTGTGGCCCGGGTCCGCTTCCTGGTGGGGCTTCGGCCGCGGGTTCACTCCCCCGCGGCAGCTTCGCCTGTGGGCGCGCTGCGGTCCCTGGCGGGGTCCTGGGCCGTGGGTGTGCTGTGACTGGGGCGGTGCCCGGCGGCGCCTGGGCTGTCGGTGCGCTCTGGCCGGGGGCGGACCGGGGCCATCCCCGGCCCGGCCGAGCCTACTGCTCCGTCACTGGACCAGCTCCACCTGGCCCACGGGTTCGAGTACCCACAGCCACCGACCTGGCGGCGTCTCTTGCCTTGCGGGTCCGGGGCAGACGTGTGCGCACGGCCGGCCGCGGCGCCCCCACGGCCGAAGCCCCGCCGGGGGCGGCCCCGGCCCACGGCACACCCGCGGCACGAGCCCCACCGGAGACCACCCCCGGCCACGGCGCAGCCGCGGCCCCGCAGGGAAGCGGCTGCGCCGGGGAGCGGGTCCGGGCGCAGTGGGCCCGCGGTTGAAGCCCCGCAGGGGGTCGTGGGGTCAGACGGCGAGGGCCTGGGCTCGGCGTTTCACCTCCGTGCCGCGGTTCTCGCTGAGGGCCTGCGCCGGGGTGCCGGGCAGGGTGGGGTCGGGGGTGAACAGCCACTCCAGCATCTCTTCGACCGTGAAGCCGTCGTCCCGCAGCAGCGTCAGGGTCCCGGACAGGCCCTTGACGACCTTGTCCCCGTCGATGAAGGCGGCGGGAACGTGCAGCGCGCGGTTCTCGCCACGGCGTACGGCGATGAGCTGGCCCTCCTTGACCAGCTGCCGCACACGTGTCACCTCGACGCCGAGCTGTTCGGCGATGTCGGGCAGGGTGAGCCAGGCGGGGACGAGAGCATCGATCTTTGCGTCAATCTCGGTCACGGAACCAGCCTGCCATCTGGGACTGACAGTCGGAAGCCGGGACGGTCCGACCTGGGGTGTCCGCGCGTCACGCGGTGGCCTCCTTGAGGGGCCGCGCCGGGTCCGCGAGCAGCTCCGGAGCCATCGGCGTGCCCGCCTCGATCAGCCGCCGCCCCTGCGCCAGGTCACGCGGACGGCCCACGGCCAGCAGAGCGACCAGCCGGTTCGCACGCAGCCAGCAGACGGTCCAGGCGGGCCCCGTGGGGTCCCCGCGCCACAGCAGCGTGTCGGCCGCGGGGTGATGGCCGACGTACTGCACGAAGCGGCCGAACTGCTCGGACCAGAAGTACGGCACCGGGTCGTAGACCGCCGGGGCCTCGCCGATGATGTTCGCGGCGACCGTGCGCGGCCCCTGGAGGGCGTTGTCCCAGTGGTGCACGAGCAGCCGCTCGCCGTAGCGGGCGGAGGGGAAGGAGGCGCAGTCGCCGACCGCGTACACGTCCGGCGCGGAGGTGCGCAGGTACGCGTCGGCCACGACCTCCCGGTGGGCGCCCAGTTCGATGCCGGAGCCGGCCAGCCACCCGGTGGCGGGGCGCGCGCCGATGCCGACGACCACGGCGCCCGCGGGCAGCCGCGAGCCGTCGGCGAGCAGCACCGCGCCGGGCTCGACGCTCGCCACGCGCGCGTTGGTGCGCAGTTCGGTGCCGCTGTCCGCGTACCAGCCGGTCATCGGCGCCGCGACCTCGGCCGGGAGGGCGCCCGCGAGCGGGCGGTCGGCGGCCTCGACCACCGTGACCGCGCAGCCCGCCTCGCGGGCCGCCGTGGCGAACTCGGCGCCGATCCAGCCCGCGCCGACGACCACGATGTCGTGCTGCCGGGCGAGCACGGGCCGCAGCCGTTGGGCGTCGTCCAGGGTGCGCAGCAGATGCACACCGGGGACACCCTCGGCGCCGGGCAGCCGCATCGGTTCGGCGCCGGTGGCGAGGACCAGGACGTCGTACGGCACGGGTCCGGCGGCGGTGTCCAGCTCGTGCTCGCCGGGGCGTACGCCGGTCGCCTCGCGGCCCAGTCGGAGATCGATACCGAGTGCCGTGAAGTCGACCTCGAAGGCGGAGCCCTCGGCCTTGCCGAGCAGTACGGCCTTGGACAGCGGCGGCCGGTCGTAGGGCCGGTGGGGTTCGGCGCCGACCAGGGTGATCGTGCCCCGGTGGCCCTGTTCCCGCAGGGCGACCGCGGTCTGCACCCCGGCCATGCCCGCGCCGACGACGACCACGCGCCGCCCCGGTGCCGGGCTGGGTTGCTGCGTCTGCTGGCTCACGTGATCACCATAGTCACCTGACAATTTGTCAGTCAGGGGGCGTGCTGGGTGACCTGTTGCACAACAGGATCACCGGTGACCGCCGGGGTCCGCGCGACCTGCTCGACGACGCTCGTCCCGCTGCCGGCCTGCGATTCCCACTCCCACGTCTCCGTGAGCCGCACCCGGCCGTCGGGCAGCTCGCCGACGGTCGACACGCAGTGCCCACAGGACGTGCCGCCGTCGTGCTTGAGCTGGACGTACCGGAAGTCCAGCCGGTCGCCGCGGCGGGTGCCGACGAGATACCCGCGCACGATGTCACCGCCGGCGTACTCGGCCCAGATCTCGCCGTCCTTCTCGTGGTACGTGAACCGGGTGCCGGTACCCACCTGACCTGGGGCCTGGTCCGTGACGGGGGCGAGGACGAGACCGTCGAGCGAGCGGGCCATGAACGGAGGCTCCCTTACTGAGGCGGGCGGTGGCGGGCTAGGGTGGCCACCGTACAAGCACTCGCGGGAGCCCGGACGCACCGGGCTGAGAGGGAGGCTGGCGGCCTCCGACCGTACGAACCTGATCCGGGTCATGCCGGCGAAGGGAGGGGCTGGACGCCCATGTCGTCACGTACGTCGGACGTTCTCGTCATCGGGGGCGGAATCATCGGCCTGGTCACGGCCTGGCGGGCCGCGCAGCGCGGGTTCACCACGGCCGTCGTGGACCCCGAGCCGGGCGGCGGGGCCGCGCAGGTCGCGGCCGGGATGCTGGCCGCGGTCACCGAACTGCACCACGGCGAGCAGACGCTGCTCGGCCTGAACCTGGCCTCGGCCCGCCGCTACCCGGACTTCACGGCAGAGCTGACCGAGCTGACCGGCCTGGACCTCGGCTACCGCCGGTGCGGCACCCTCGCCGTCGCGCTGGACGCCGACGACCGGGCGTACCTGCGCGATCTGCACGCGTTGCAGCAGCGCTCCGGGCTGGAGTCCGAGTGGCTGTCCGGCCGGGAGTGCCGCCGCCTGGAGCCGATGCTCGCGCCCGGCGTGCGGGGCGGGCTGCGGGTGGACGCCGACCACCAGATCGACCCGCGCCGGCTGGCCGCCGCGCTGCTCGCGGCGTGCGAACGGGCGGGCGTGGTCCTGCACCGGGCGTGGGCGGAGCGCTGCACGGTGCGCCGGGACCGGGCCGTCGGGGTGACCACCGGGGACGGCACGGAACTGGGCGCGGATCGGGTGGTGCTCGCGGCCGGCAGCCTGAGCGGACGGCTGGCGGGCCTGCCGCGGGACGTGCTGCCGCCGGTGCGGCCGGTGAAGGGGCAGGTGCTGCGGCTGACCGTGCCGAAGCGGTACGCGCCGTTCCTGAGCCGCACCGTGCGGGCCGTGGTGCGCGGCAGCCAGGTGTACCTGGTGCCGCGGGAGAACGGCGAACTGGTCGTCGGGGCGACCAGCGAGGAGCTGGGCTGGGACACGACGGTGACCGCGGGCGGCGTGTACGAGCTACTGCGGGACGCGCACGAGCTGGTGCCGGGGATCACCGAGCTGCCGCTGACCGAGACCCGGGCCGGGCTGCGGCCCGGATCGCCGGACAACGCGCCGCTGCTCGGCCCGACCGCGCTCGACGGGCTGTTCGCGGCCACCGGGCACCATCGCAACGGCGTGCTGCTCACCCCGGTCACCGGGGACGTCATGGCGCACGCCCTGGCCACCGGGGACCTCCCCGAGGTGGCCCGTCCTTTCACGCCCGAGCGCTTCGGCGCCGCCGCCCGCACGGAGCAGCCCGCATGATCATCTCTGTCAACGGGGAGCGCCGGGAGTTCGCGCCCGGCACGGCCCTCGACACCGTCGTCCAGACCCTCACCAGCGCGCCCGGCGGGGTGGCCGCGGCCCTCAACGAAACCGTCGTCCCGCGCGCCCAGTGGCCGTCCACCGCCCTCAGCGAGGGCGACCGCGTCGAAGTCCTCACCGCCGTCCAAGGAGGCTGAGCCATGGCCGACGATCCCTTCGTCCTCGGCGGTACGTCCTTCACGTCCCGGCTGATCATGGGTACGGGCGGTGCGCCCAGCCTCGATGTGCTGGAGCGTGCGCTGGTCGCCTCCGGCACGGAGCTGACGACCGTGGCGATGCGGCGGGTCGACCCCGGTGTGCACGGCTCCGTGCTGTCGGTGCTGCAGCGGCTCGGCATCCGGGTGCTGCCGAACACCGCGGGCTGCTTCACCGCGGGCGAGGCGGTGCTGACCGCGCGGCTGGCCCGGGAAGCGCTCGGCAGCGATCTGGTGAAGCTGGAGGTGATCGCCGACGAGCGGACGCTGCTGCCGGATCCGATCGAGTTGCTGGACGCGGCGGAGACCCTGGTCGACGACGGGTTCACGGTGCTGCCGTACACGAACGACGACCCCGTGCTGGCGCGGAAGCTGGAGGACGTGGGGTGCGCGGCGGTGATGCCGCTCGGCTCGCCGATCGGTTCGGGGCTCGGGATCCGCAACCCGCACAACTTCCAGCTGATCGTGGAGCACGCGCGTGTGCCGGTGATTCTGGACGCGGGAGCCGGTACGGCGTCCGATGTGGCGCTGGCGATGGAACTCGGGTGCGCGGGGGTGATGCTGGCGTCGGCCGTCACCCGGGCGCAGCAACCGGAGCGGATGGCTGCCGCCATGCGGCACGCGGTGGACGCGGGGCGGCTGGCGCGGCTGGCGGGGCGGATTCCGCGGCGGCATTTCGCCACGGCGTCGTCTCCTGCGGAGGGCTTGGCCGTGCTCGACCCGGAGCGGCCTGCGTTCTGAGCGTGGGGCGGGCGCCGGTCCTTGTGGGGGTGCGGGAGCGTCGGCGGGTGCGGGTGGGTGGGGGTGCGGGTGGGTGTTCTCCCACCCGCGCACCGCCCGTTTGCTGTCGGCCGAGTGGTGGACGTTTCCTGTGGGGGCCGAGCGCCGTCGGCGGGTGCGGGTGGGGGGTGGCGGGTCCGGCCGAGTGGTTGGCGTCTCGGGTGGGGGCCGAGCGCCGTCAGCGGGTGCGGGTGGGGGGTGGCGGGTCCGGCCGAGTGGTTGGCGTCTCGGGTGGGGGCCGAGCGCCGTCAGCGGGTGCGGGTGGGGGTGGGGTGCGTCACAGGTTGGTTGTAGTCGTGCTGTTGCGACGGTGGAACCAGGGGCGCTGTCGGTCCCGGATCGTAAACTCACCAGCGTGGATACGACCCTTCAGGACCCTCTCGTCGGGCAGGTGCTCGACGGACGTTATCGCGTCGAGGCGCGGATCGCGGTCGGCGGGATGGCCACGGTCTACCGGGCCCTGGACACCCGCCTCGACCGCATCCTCGCCCTCAAGGTGATGCATCCGGCGCTGGCGGCCGACGGGTCGTTCGTGGAGCGGTTCATCCGGGAGGCGAAGTCGGTCGCCCGGCTCGCCCACCCCAACGTCGTCCAGGTGTTCGACCAGGGCGCGGACGGGTCGTATGTCTACCTGGCCATGGAGTACGTCGCCGGCTGCACCCTGCGCGACGTGCTGCGGGAGCGGGGCGCGCTCCAGCCGCGGGCCGCGCTGGACATCCTGGAGCCGGTGCTGGCCGCGCTCGGCGCCGCACACCGCGCCGGGTTCGTGCACCGGGACATGAAGCCCGAGAACGTGCTCATAGGCGACGACGGGCGGGTCAAGGTCGCGGACTTCGGCCTTGTGCGGTCGGTGGACACGGTGACCAGTACGACGGGGGCCGTGCTGGGGACCGTGGCGTATCTCGCGCCGGAGCAGATCGAGAACGGCACCGCGGACCCCCGTGTCGACGTGTACGCGTGCGGCGTGGTCCTGTACGAGATGCTGACCGGGGCAAAGCCGCATGAGGGTGACTCCCCGGCGGTGGTGCTCTACAAGCACCTCCACGAGGACGTGCCGCCGCCCTCGGCCGCCGTGCCGGGGCTGCCGTACGAGCTGGACGAGCTGGTCGCCTCGGCCACCGCCCGCACGGCGGCGGTCCGGCCGCATGACGCCGTGGCGCTGCTGGCCCAGGTGCGGGAGTGCCGCGCGGCGCTCAGCGACGAGCAGCTGGACGCGGTGCCGCCCCAGGCGCTCACCGCGGAGCACGACATCGCCGAGGACCGTACGAGCGTGATTCCGCGTTCGCTGACGGTGCCCCGGCTGCTGCCCGTCAACGAGGACGACGATCCCGGCGCGGGCGACAACCGGACGGCCCGGTTCGAGTCCCCGGCCGTGCCGCCTCGGCGGCGGTCCGTACGGCCCGGGCGGGGACTGGTCACGCTGGTCGTCGCCGTGCTGGTGGTCTTCGGCGTCGGGGCCGGCGTCTGGTACATCAACTCCGGGCAGTTCACGAAGGTGCCGCCGCTGCTGTCGAAGACCGAGGCGCAGGCGCGGGAACGGCTCAAGGAGGCCGGGCTCGACGTCAAGCGGGTCGAGCACGCCTACAGCGACACGGTGCGGCGCGGCACGGTCATCAGTACCGACCCGGAGGCCGGCGCCCGCATCCGCAACAACGACTCGGTGACGCTGACCGTCTCCGACGGCCCGGAGACCGTGAAGGTGCCCGATCTGGCGGGCCGCGGGCTGGCCGACGCGAAGGCGCTGCTCAGGAAGGGCGGGCTGGAGCCCGGCATGGTCACGCGCGCGTTCAGCGACAGCGTGCCGAAGGACGCGGTGATCGGCACCGATCCGGCGGCCGGCACCGAGCGGCACGCGGGGTCGGCGATCGCGCTCACCGTCAGCAAGGGCAGCCCGATCGACGTGCCGGACGTCACCGGTGAGGACCTGGACAGCGCGCGGACGGAGCTGGAGGACGCCGGGCTCAAGGTGGAGGTCTCCGCGGAGCAGGTGAACTCCGAGTTCGACAAGGGCGAGGTCGCCCGGCAGACCCCGGCCGGCGACAGCGAGGCGGCCGAGGGCGACACGGTGCGGCTGACGCTGTCCAAGGGCCCGGAGATGGTCGAGGTGCCGAACGTGGTCGGGGCCAGTGTCGGTGACGCGAAGAAGCTGCTGGAGGGCTCCGGCTTCAAGGTCTCGGAGGACCGCGGGCTGCTGGGTCTGTTCGGCGACACGGTGAAGAAGCAGTCGGTCGACGCGGGTGAGACGGCCCCGAAGGGCTCCACGATAACGATCACCATCCGCTGACTCCCGAGCGGACTGCCTGCCGCAGCCGTACGGCGATCGGGCGTGCCCCCGCGTCCGCCGGGCTGCCATGGCCGGATTCGGGGCCCGCCGACGTCGCCGTTCGGCAGCGGGGGCCCGCAACCGGTGTCGCGGCCTTCTCGCACCCGCCCTGACCCGGGCGCCGCAGAGCCGGGCCGCCCCGCCCCTCCGCCCCAGGGGCGTGGGGGTGTTTTTCGTGGGGGCGGTTGGCGTGGCAGGGTGAACGGGTGATGAGTCAGCAGTCCGGTTCCGTCGTGCCGCCCGGTCCCTCCCGTAACCCGATCGGCGGTCATGTGCCCGTGGCCGGCGGGCTGCACTCCGTGGGCCTGGCGTACGCCCGTGCGCTGAAGGCGGAGACCGTGCAGGTCTTCGTCGCCAATCCGCGCGGCTGGGCCACCCCGGCCGGGAACCCCCGGCAGGACGAGGAGTTCCGCGCGGCCTGTGCGGAGGACTCGATCCCGGCGTATGTGCACGCCCCGTACCTGATCAACTTCGGCTCGCACACCGAGGCGACCGTGCAGAGGTCGGTGGAGTCGCTGCGGCACTCGCTGCGCCGGGGGCGGGAGATCGGCGCGCTGGGCGTGGTCGTGCACACGGGAAGCGCGACCGGCGGGCGGGCCCGGGAGGTCGCGCTGAAGCAGGTGCGCACGCACCTGCTGCCGCTGCTGGACGAGCTGACCCATGACGACGATCCGTTCCTGCTGCTGGAGTCGACCGCCGGGCAGGGTGCCTCGCTGTGCTCGCGCACCTGGGACTTCGGGCCGTACTTCGAGGCGCTGGACGCCCATCCGAGACTGGGCGTGTGCCTGGACACCTGCCATGTCTTCGCCGCCGGGCACGACCTGACCGGCCCGAGCGGCATGCACCAGACCCTGGACCTGCTGGTGGACACGGTGGGCGAGGGCCGGCTGAAGCTGATCCACGCCAATGACTCCAAGGACGTGGTGGGCGCCCACAAGGACCGGCACGCGAACATCGGCGCCGGGCACATCGGCGAGGATCCGTTCCGGGCGCTGATGACGCATCCGGCGACGGCCGGTGTGCCGCTGGTGATCGAGACGCCCGGCGGCAGGGAGGGACACGCGGCGGACGTGGCACGGCTGAAGGGCCTGCGGTCTCCCGGCTGAGCATCGGGCGGAATACCCCCGCGGGGTATACGGTTTCCCCTACTCGTCGTACGCGGAACCATCACTCGACACCGGGGGCACCCATGGACCACGAGGCACACCTTCACACCCACCACGGCGACCACGGCCACGGGCACGCCGACGCGCCCGCGGCCGACTGGGCGATGGCCGTCCAGGCCACCCTGCACTGCCTCACCGGCTGCGCCATCGGCGAGGTGCTGGGCATGGTGATCGGCACCGCGCTCGGCTGGGGCAACCTGCCGACCATGGTCCTGGCGATCGTGCTGGCGTTCTTCTTCGGCTACTCGCTGACCCTGCGCGGGGTGCTGAAGGCCGGCGTCGGCCTGCGCACCGCCGTACGGGTGGCGCTGGCCGCGGACACCCTGTCGATCGCCGTGATGGAGCTGATCGACAACGGCGTGATCGCGCTGTGGCCGGACGCGATGGACGCGCACCTCGGCGACCCGCTGTTCTGGTCCTCGCTGGCGATCTCGCTCGCCGCGGCCTTCGTGATCACCACCCCGGTCAACAAGTGGACGATCGGGCGGGGCAAGGGGCACGCGGTGGTGCACCAGTACCACCACTGAGGCGCGGGTCAGAGTTCCGGGCCGTCTCCGGGCCGCTCCTGGTAGGAGTAGCGCTGCTCCTGCCAGGGGTCGCCGATGTTGTGGTAGCCGCGTTCCTCCCAGAAGCCGCGGCGGTCGGCGGTCATGTACTCGACCCCACGGACCCACTTAGGGCCCTTCCAGGCATACAGATGGGGGACCACGAGCCGGACCGGGAAGCCGTGCTCGGCGGTGAGCAGTTCGCCGTCCTTGTGCGTGGCGAAGATGGCGCGCTCGGCGGCGAAGTCGTACAGGCGGAGGTTCGAGCTGAAGCCGTACTCGGCCCAGACCATCACATGGGTGACATTCGGCGCGGGCGGAGCGATCTCCAGGATGGTGCTCGCGGGGACGCCGCCCCACTCGGACCCGAGCATGCTGAACTTGGTCACGCAGTGCAGGTCGGCCACCACGGTGGTGTACGGCAGGGCCGTGAACTCGTCGTGGTTCCAGCAGCGCTTGTCGCCGTCGGCGGTGGCGCCGAAGACCCTGAACTCCCAGCGCTCGGGCCGGAACTTCGGCACCGGCCCGTAGTGCGTGACCGGCCAGCCGCGCTGCAGCCGCTGCCCCGGCGGAAGCTCGGACCCTACACCTTCTCCCGACACTCCAGACCTGCGCTCCACCGGATGACCCATGTCTCCATCCTGACAGACCCGGAGCGGTGCACCTGACCAGCGATCCCCAATGGGACAAAAAAGACGATGCATGCGCTTAACGGCTAAGTACACACTTACTGGACGATCTTCCGAACCGGTGCAATCATGCCGCCGCAACCTCCCGCCATCCCCCGTCCGGAAGGAGCCTCTGCGATGCAGGGCGACCCCGAGGTCATCGAGTTCCTCAACGAGCAGCTCACCGGCGAGCTCACCGCGATCAACCAGTACTTCCTGCACGCGAAGATGCAGGAGAACTTCGGCTGGTACAAGCTCGCCGAGTACACGCGGCGCGAGTCGTTCGACGAGATGCGGCACGCCGAGGTGCTGACCGACCGGATCCTGTTCCTGGAGGGGCTGCCGAACTACCAGCGGCTGTTCCATGTGCGGGTGGGGCAGACCGTCAGGGAGATGTTCGAGGCGGACCGGCAGATCGAGGTGGAGGCGATCGACCGGCTCAGGCGCGGGATCAAGGTGATGCGCGACAAGGGTGACATCACGTCCGCGAACATCTTCGAGTCGATCCTGGCGGACGAGGAGCACCACATCGACTACCTGGACACCCAGCTGGAACTGGTGGACAAGCTCGGCGAAGCGCTCTACATCTCGCAGCTCATCAAACAACCGAAGGACTGAGCGAAGCACCCCGGAGGGGCGACAGAGCCGAGTGCCTACGCCGCTTCGATGCGGGCCGGTGCGGGCACGCCCCGCTCGGCCGGTTCACGCCGCGGGCACGCGCCGCGCCCCAGCAGGGCCTGGATCCGGCGCACGCACGAGCCGCAGTCGGTGCCCGCCTTGCAGGCGGAGGCGATCTGGCGGGGGGTGCGGACACCGTCCCCCGCGTGCTCCTTCACCTGCTGCTCGGTGATGCCGAAGCAACTGCAGACGTACACGCGGTTCACCTCCCACCGGGATCGGTCATGTGCGCCATCCCGTGATTCGGTGAGGCAAACCTAACCTTACCCATGGCGCAGGGCCCGGAAAAGCGCGAGGGGCGCGGATCGCATGTGATCCGCGCCCCACCTCACATCCCGGGGATGTGCCCGTGCGTCACTGGTCCCGGTACATCTCGGCGACGAGGAAGGCCAGGTCGAGGGACTGGCTGCGGTTCAGGCGCGGGTCGCAGGCCGTCTCGTAGCGCTGGTGCAGATCGTCGACGAAGATCTCGTCGCCGCCGCCCACGCACTCGGTGACGTCGTCACCGGTCAGCTCCACGTGGATGCCGCCCGGATGCGTCCCCAGCGACTTGTGGACCTCGAAGAAGCCCTTGACCTCGTCCAGCACGTCGTCGAAACGGCGCGTCTTGTGCCCCGAGGCCGCCTCGAACGTGTTGCCGTGCATCGGGTCGGTCACCCATGCCACCGCCGCACCCGACGACGTGACCTTCTCCACCAGCTCCGGCAGCCGGTCACGGATCTTGTCCGCGCCCATCCGCACGATGAACGTCAGCCGGCCCGGCTCCCGCTCCGGGTCCAGCCGGTCGACGTAGCGCAGCGCCTCCTCCGCCGTCGTGTTCGGGCCCAGCTTGATCCCCAGCGGGTTGCTGATCCGCGAGGCGAACTCGACATGCGCATGATCCAGCTGCCGGGTGCGCTCGCCGATCCACACCATGTGCGCCGACACGTCGTACAGCCGCCCCGTGCGGGAGTCCACCCGGGTCAGCGCCGACTCGTAGTCCAGCAGCAGCGCCTCGTGCGAGGAGAAGAACTCGACCGTCTTGAACTCCTCCGGCTCCGCACCGCACGCCCGCATGAAGTTCAGCGCGTTGTCGATCTCCCGGGCCAGCTGCTCGTAGCGCTGCCCCGACGGGGACGACTTCACGAAGTCCTGGTTCCAGGCATGCACCTGCCGCAGATCCGCGTACCCGCCGGTGGTGAACGCGCGCACCAGGTTCAGCGTCGACGCGGAGGCGTGGTACATCCGCTTCAGCCGCTCCGGGTCCGGGATCCGGCTGGCCTCGGTGAAGTCGAAACCGTTGACCGAATCACCCCGGTACACCGGCAGCGTGATCCCGTCACGCGTCTCGGTCGGCTTGGAACGCGGCTTGGAGTACTGGCCCGCGATCCGGCCCACCTTCACCACCGGCACCGACGCCGCGTACGTCAGTACGGCGCCCATCTGCAGCAGCGTCTTCAGCTTGTTGCGGATGTGATCGGCGGACACCGCGTCGAATGCCTCCGCGCAGTCGCCGCCCTGGAGCAGGAACGCCTCACCCCGGGCGACGGCCGCCATCCGGGCGCGCAGCTGGTCGCACTCGCCCGCGAAGACGAGCGGCGGATACGACTCCAGCTCCGCGATCACTGCGCGCAGCGCCTCGGCGTCGGGGTACTCGGGCTGCTGCGCCGCGGGCAGGTCTCGCCAGGTGTTGCCAGCGCTCGCGCTGGTCTTAGCGTTCACGGTCACCTCGTAAACATTACGGGGTCGTGTCGCCATGTTTTCCTCCGGCTCGACTGGTGAGACGGACCGACTGGCCCGTGGACGACGAGGCGGTGCGGTAGGGTTCCCGGCATGTTCGCGCATTCGACCCGCACCTGGTGGTGGACCGCTCCTTCGGCGGCCCACTGACTGCGCGTACGCACGACTTCGCGAAGGCCGCCCGAGGGGCGGCCTTCGGCGTTTCACGGGGCCGTCCTCTCCATCGACATCCATCGACCTCCATCGACCTCCATCGACCCGCCCGGCGCGACCGGCGGCCGAGACCATCGAGACCACGGAGAAGGACGACGCACCCATGGACCTGCTGGATCTGCTGCACGACCCCCGCCCCTTCGCGCTGCTGCGCCGCCGCACGCCCGGCCGCGCCGAGGACACCGTGGAACTGCTCGTCGGGCCGGTGCGCGCCTGCGACCGGCTCGCCGACCTGCCCGACGAGGGACTGGCCCTCGTGCCCTTCCGGCAGATCCGGGAGCGCGGCTTCGACGTCCGCGACGACGGGACGCCGCTGCTCGTGCTCACCCCCGAGGAGACGTGCGAGATCCCGCTCGCCGAGGCGCTGGAGCACCTGCCCGCCCACGCCGTGCACGTCACCGGCGGGGGCTTCGACGTCGACGACGAGGAGTACGCCGGGATCGTCGGCCGGGTGCTGCGCGAGGAGATCGGGGCCGGCGAGGGAGCCAACTTCGTCATCCGGCGGACCTACGAGGGCGAGATCCCGGACTTCGCACGAGCCGACGCTTTCGCCCTGTTCCGGCGGCTCCTGGAGGGCGAACGGGGCGCGTACTGGACGTTCCTCGTGCACACCGGCGGGCGGACCCTGGTCGGCGCCAGCCCCGAGGTGCATGTGCGGATGTCCGGCGGCACGGTCGTGATGAACCCGATCAGCGGCACCTACCGCTACCCGGAGGGCGGTCCGACCCCTGAGCATCTGCTCGGCTTCCTCGCCGACGGCAAGGAGATCGAGGAACTGTCGATGGTCGTCGACGAGGAACTGAAGATGATGTGCACCGTCGGCGACATGGGCGGGGTGGTCGTCGGCCCCCGGCTCAAGGAGATGGCGCATCTCGCCCACACCGAGTACGAACTGCGCGGGAAGTCGTCCCTCGACGTGCGGGACGTGCTGCGGGAGACCATGTTCGCGGCCACCGTGACCGGGTCCCCCGTGCAGAACGCCTGCCGGGTGATCGAACGGCACGAGGCCGGCGGGCGCGGGTACTACGGCGCCGCGCTGGCCCTGCTCGGCCGGGACTCCGGAGGCGCGCAGACCCTGGACTCGCCCATCCTCATCCGCACCGCCGACATCGACGCGGCCGGCCGGCTGCGGGTCCCGGTCGGCGCGACGCTGGTACGGGGTTCCGACCCGGCCGGGGAGGTGGCGGAGACGCACGCCAAGGCGGCGGGCGTGCTGGCGGCCCTCGGCGTGCGTCCGGCCCGGCCGCGTGCGGAGGCGGCGCTGCCCCGGCTGGCCGACGACCCGCGCGTACGGGCGGCGCTGGACGGACGCCGGGCCTCGCTCGCGCCGTTCTGGCTGCGGATGCAGGAGCACCCGGCGGCCCGCAGCGGGCATGCCCTGGTGGTGGACGGCGAGGACACCTTCACCGCGATGCTGGCGCATGTGCTGCGCTCCGGCGGTCTCGACGTGACCGTACGGCGGTTCGACGAGCCGGGGCTGCGGGCGGCCGTGCTCGGGCATGCGGGGCCGGTGGTGCTCGGGCCCGGGCCCGGCGACCCCTCGGACCTGACCGACCCCAAGATGCGGGCGCTGCGCGGGCTGACCGCCGAGGTGATCGGCACGCACCGGCACGGGGTGCTCGGGGTGTGCCTCGGGCACGAGCTGATCGCGGCCGAGCTGGGGCTCGCGATCGTCCGCAAGGCGGTGCCCCGCCAGGGGGCGCAGGTCGCGATCGATCTGTTCGGGCGCCGGGAGACCGTCGGCTTCTACAACAGCTTCGTGGCGCGCTGCGACGAGGACGCCTACCGGGAGCTGGGCGCGCACGGCGTCGAGGTGAGCCGGGCGGCCGACGGTGACGTGCACGCGGTGCGGGGGCCCGGGTTCGCGGGGGTCCAGTTCCATCCCGAGTCGGTCCTGACGCTGAACGGGGCGGCGATCGTACGGGAGCTGATGGCCCATCTGAGCGGGCCCCTTGCGGGGGGCGGTTCGGGAGGTTCTGGTGGCTTTTCGGGTGCGGATCGTAGGCGCTAGGTTTTTTTGGGGACCTCTCGTGGTTCTTCGGGTGCGGGTATGTGGGGGTTGATCGCGCAGTTCCCCGCGCCCCTGGCGGGGCGGTCGCTCTTGTTGTGTTTCGGGTGCGGGTGCGTGGAGGTTGAGCGCGCAGTTCCCTGCGCCCCTGGTGGGGCGGTCGCTCTTGTTGTGTTTCGGGTGCGGGTGCGTGGGGGCTGAGCGCGCAGTTCCCCGCGCCCCTGGTGGGGCGGTCGCTCTTGTTGTGTTTCGGGTGCGGGTGCGTGGGGGCTGAGCGCGCAGTTCCCCGCGCCCCTGGCGGGGCGGTCGCTCTTGTTGTGTTTCGGGTGCGGGTGCGTGGGGGCTGAGCGCGCAGTTCCCCGCGCCCCTGGTGGGGCGCGGGGTGGGGTGAGGGGTCAGCCGAAGAAGACGCCTGCTTCCTTGTACAGGGTCGGGTTCACCGTCTTGAGTTTGGCCGTGGCCTCGGAGATCGGGACGCGGACGATGTCGGTGCCGCGCAGCGCGACCATCCTGCCGAAGTCGCCGTCGCGGACGGCGTCGATGGCGTGCAGGCCGAAGCGGGTGGCGAGCCAGCGGTCGAACGCGCTCGGCGTGCCACCGCGCTGCACATGGCCGAGGACCGTGGTGCGGGCCTCCTTGCCGGTCCGCTTCTCGATCTCCTTGGCCAGCCACTCACCGACGCCGGAGAGCCGCACATGCCCGAAGGAGTCCAGCGATTCGTCCTTGAGTACCATCTCGCCGTCCTTGGGCGTGGCACCCTCGGCGACGACCACGATCGGGGCGTACGACGCACGGAAACGGGACGTCACCCAGCCGCACACCTGGTCGACGTCGAAGCGCTGTTCGGGGATGAGGATGACGTTGGCGCCGCCGGCGAGCCCGGAGTGCAGGGCGATCCAGCCGGCGTGACGGCCCATCACCTCGACGACCAGGACGCGCATGTGCGACTCGGCGGTGGTGTGCAGCCGGTCGATCGCCTCGGTGGCGATGCCGACGGCGGTGTCGAAGCCGAAGGTGTAGTCGGTGGCGGAGAGGTCGTTGTCGATGGTCTTCGGGACGCCGACGCACGGCAGGCCGTACTCGTCGGACAGCCGCGCGGCCACGCCCAGCGTGTCCTCGCCGCCGATCGCGATCAGTGCCTCGACCTCCTGCTTGGCGAGGTTGTCCTTGATGCGGCGGATGCCGCCCTCGACCTTGAGCGGATTGGTGCGTGAGGAGCCGAGGATGGTGCCGCCGCGGGGCAGGATGCCGCGCACAGCGGGGATGTCGAGGCGGACGGCGTCTCCTTCGAGGGGGCCCCGCCAGCCGTCCCGGAAGCCGACGAAGTCATAGCCGTACTCCTGCACGCCCTTGCGGACGATGCCCCGGATGACGGCGTTGAGCCCGGGGCAGTCGCCGCCTCCGGTCAGTACTCCGACCCGCATGGAAATGTCCCTTCGCCGCGGTTGCCTGGTGAAGGAAGACGCTAATAGTGATCCAGGTCACTCCGTGATGGGTGGGAAGGTCAATTCCACCGAATTGAGGCCCAGTTGATCATTCCGGGCCCGCGCATATCCACTCGAAAGAGTGGACATCGGGACATGTCCCTCACGCGTCGTCGAGGCCGCGCTCGATCGCGTACCGCACCAGCTCGACCCGGTTGTGCAACTGGAGCTTGCCGAGGGTGTTCTGCACATGGTTCTGCACGGTGCGGTGGGAGATGACGAGGCGTTCGGCGATCTGCTTGTAGCTCAGGCCCTTGGCGACCAGGCGCAGCACCTCCGTCTCGCGGTCGGTCAGCCGTGGCGCCTTCGGCTCGTCGGCGTCCGGGGCCGGCCCCGGCTCGGCGGCCAGCCGGCGGTACTCGCCGAGGACCAGTCCGGCGAGGCCGGGCGTGAACACCGGGTCGCCGACGGCGGTCCTGCGCACCGCGTCCAGCAGTTCCTCCGTGGACGCCGACTTGAGCAGATAGCCGGTCGCGCCGGACTTCACGGCCTCCAGGACGTCCGCGTGCTCACCGCTCGCCGACAGCACCAGGACGCGCAGCCGCGGATCGGCGCCGACCAGTTCCTTGCACACCTGGACCCCCGGTTTCGCCGGCAGGTTGAGGTCCAGGACCAGCACGTCCGGACCGGTCGCCAGGGCGCGGCGCACCGCCTGCTCGCCGTCCCCTGCGGTGGCGACCACCTCGAAGCCGGACTCGGACAGGTCCCGGGCGACCGCGTCGCGCCACATGGGGTGGTCGTCGACCACCATGACCTTGATCGGGTCCTGCTGCTCGCTCATCGCTTCTCCGCCTTCCCCCACGCCTGCGCGGCGTCCTTCGGAACCTTCAGTTCGACCTCGGTGCCCTGCCCGGGCACCGAGATCAGTTCGGCGCTGCCGCCCAGGTCGCGCAGCCGCCCGCGGATCGACAGGGCCACCCCGAGCCGCCCCTCGCCCTCGGCCTGGGCGAGCCGCCCCTCGGGGATGCCGGGCCCGTCGTCCCGTACGGTCACGACGATCTCGCCGGGCTCGTCCTCGACCAGGATCCAGGCCCGGGCGCCCTCCCCCGCGTGCCGGCGGACGTTGTCCAGGGCGGCGCCGACGGCCGCGGCCAGCTCCCGCGCGGCGGCCGGCGGCAGCGGCACCGGCGCGCCGGGCTCGGCCAGGCTGACCCGGGCGCCGGCGTACGGGGCGAGCAGCGCGCGCAGGTCGACGGGTCCTGCGGGGTCGTCCGGCTCCGCCACGGCCGCTACGACCGTGTCCCCGGCCGTGTCCTGCGACCTCCGCGCGAGCGGCACCAGCCCCCCGGAGACCAGCGTGCGCAGTGCCACCTCCTGCTCGCCGGCCAGCCGGCCCAGCTCGGCCGCCTCCCCGCCGATGACCGCGCCGCGCCGCTGCACCATCGCCAGCACCTGGAGCACGCTGTCGTGGATGTCCCGGGCCAGCCGCTCCCGTTCCCTGGTCGCGGCCTCGATCTCCAGGGCGCGGGCGAGGGTGCGCTCGGAGGCGCGGGCGACCTCGACGACGTAGCCGATGGCGATGGAGGCGACCCACACGAGGATCACGTTGTGCACGGTGTCGCGGGCCGGGCTGCCCCGCTCGACCAGGTTGGCGGCGGCGACGGCCGTGGAGGCGAACCCCGCCCAGCGCCAGCCGCCCTTGACGGCGAAGGCCAGCACCGAGCCCGCGGTCCAGATCGAGGGCAGTGTCGGGCCGCCGTCCACGACCCGCTCGTGGGCGTCGGCGACCGGCGTGAGGAGGATGCCGACGAGCGCGATGGTCAGGTCGGCGGCGAGGAACCGCCTGGTGCAGCTCGCCGCGTTGCGCACCTTGGGCAGGGTGGCGAGGGTCCACACGGACAGGACGCCGTAGTAGGCGAGGGCGAGCCAGGGCCGCGCGAACCGGTCGTAGGCGGTGGCGAACAGACCGATGGCGTACAGCATCGTCAGGACGCGGTAGGCGGCGAGCGCGCGCCACAGCGGCTGCTCGACCGACATCCTCATGACCCGTTCGCGTCCGGGCATCTCCCCCACCCCCCGGCCCGGCCGTCCCGCCGGGGCCTGCGTCCGGCGCCCCTACGCCGTTTCCTTCCGGTCCTTCTGGTTCTTCTGGTCCTTCTGGTCGCGCTGGTCCTGCTTGGCCGCCTTCGCGGCCTCCGCGATCTGCCGCTTGGCGGCCGTCGCGTAGATGTCGACGTACTCCTGGCCGGACAGCTTCATGATCTCGTACATGACCTCGTCGGTCAGCGCGCGCAGCACGAAGCGGTCGTGCTCCAGGCCCTGGTAGCGGCCGAAGTCCAGGGGCCTGCCGATGCGGATGCCGGGCCGCATCAGCTTGGGGACGACCTTCCCGGGCGGCTGGATCTTCTCCGTGTCGATCATCGCGACCGGGATGACCGGCGCGCCGGAGGCGAGCGCCACCCGGGCAAGGCCGCCGGGCTTGCCCCGGTACAGGCGGCCGTCGGGCGAACGCGTGCCCTCCGGGTAGATCCCGAACAGCTCGCCGCGCTCCAGCACCTCCAGGCCGCTCCTGACCGCCGCCTCACCCGCGCCGCGCCCGCCGGAGCGGTCCACGGGGAGCTGCCCGACGCCCTTGAAGAACGCCGCCGTCAACCGGCCCTTGACCCCGGGGGTGGTGAAGTACTCGGCCTTGGCGATGAAGGTGACCTTGCGGTCGAGGACCGCGGGCAGGAAGAACGAGTCCGAGAAGGACAGGTGATTGCTCGCCAGTATGGCGGGGCCCACGGCCGGAATGTTCTCCAGGCCCTCCACCCAGGGTCTGAAGGCGACCTTCAGCGGCCCCCCGATGGCGACCTTCATCGTCCCGTACAACAACCGCGTGCCTCCCGTGTCCGTCGTTCAGACCTTAACCCGCGGGACCGCCAATGGACCCGACGGCCCTGGTCGGTGTCAGTGCGGTCGCGTACGGTGAAGCAGAACCCGCAGTCGTTCACGTCCCTCTCAGGAACAGGAGACACACGTGCCGGTTCTGCCCGGAGCCGAGCCGTACCGCCACGAGGGCGGGGAGGTGGGTGTCCTCCTCTGCCACGGCTTCACCGGCTCGCCCCAGTCGCTGCGCCCCTGGGCGGCGCACCACGCCGCGCACGGCCTGACCGTGTCGCTGCCCCTGCTGCCCGGACACGGCACGCGCTGGCAGGACATGCAGCTCACCACCTGGCAGGACTGGTACGCGGAGGTGGACCGCGAGCTGCGGCTGCTGCGCTCGCACTGCCGGCTGGTGTGCGTGGCGGGCCTGTCGATGGGCGGGGCGCTGGCCCTGCGGCTCGCGGCCCGGCACGGGGACGCGGTGGCGGGCGTCGTGGCCGTCAACCCGGTGAACAGGATGCACGGCCCGGCGACGCGCGCCCTTCCGGTGGCCCGGCACCTGGTGCCCTCGGTGCGGGGAATCACCGACGACATCGCAAAGCCGGGCGTCACGGAAGGGGGGTACGACCGGGTGCCGCTGCACGCGGCGAACTCCCTGCGGACCTTCCTGCGTCTGGTCGACGGCGAACTGCCGCAGGTCACCCAGCCGCTGCTGCTCCTGCGCAGCCGGCGGGACCATGTGGTCTCGCCCGCCGACCCGGTCCGGGTACTGAGCCGGGTGTCCTCGACGGACGTGACGGAGGTCGTGCTGGAACAGAGTTACCACGTCGCGACGTTGGACCACGACGCGGACCGGATCTTCGAGGAGAGCCTCGCCTTCATCGGCCGGCTCGCATCCAGTGTCGGCAAGGAAGGGACGGCCGCAGTTGGCTGAGCACGAGTCCGACCGCGAGGACCGCGAGCCGGACGAGAAGGGCGTGCCCTTCGACGAGGACGCCGCCTGGGCGGCCATCGTCGCCGGGTACGGCGAGGAGCCGCCGGACCCGCCGGGCGCCAAGCCGTTCAAGTCGGTCGAGGACCTGGCGCTGCTCGAAGCGGACACGAACGACGGCGACGACGGTGCCGCCGGCAAGGGCGACACCGGCAAGGACAGCGGCGAGAGTGCCGGTGCGAAGGGGCCCGCCAAGCCGCTCGGCAGCTCCGTGTCCTTCGCGCCCGGTGTCGGCCCGCGCGACTACACGCCGTCGGAGGCGTCCGACGACGACTTCGACGAGGACGACGAGGGCCACTTCGTGCCGCCCGAGCCGCCGCCGCTGCCCGCCGCCGACACGACCGCCAAGTTCGCCTGGCTCGGCGTGGTGGGCGGCCCGCTCCTGCTCCTGCTGGCGGTGCTGCTCGGCTGGGACATGACGTGGTGGCTGGCGACGCTGGGCATCGGCGGCTTCCTCGGCGGCTTCATCACCCTGGTAACCCGCATGCGCACGGACGACGACGAACCCGACGACCCGGGCCGCGGCGCAGTGGTCTGACCCCAGTCCCCCGCCGCCCCAAAAGGGGCGCGGGGAACTGCGCGCCCAGCCACAACAAACCCGCACTGGACCACGGCCCACACCACAACGCACCCAAGGGGCGCGGGGAACTGCGCGACCGGCCAAAACGAACCCGCACCCGACCACCAAACCCCAGCCACACCAGGGGCGCGGGGAACTGCGCGACCGGCCAAAACGAACCCGCACCTGACCGACCACCCCAGCCCACCCAGACCTACACGGCGGCCGGAACTCGCAGAGCGCCAAGCACCGGCAGGTGATCCGTAGCCGCCCGCAGATCCCCCTCCGTCACCCCGGGCACCCCCAGCGGCACCCCGCAGCCCAGCACCTCGACCCCCTTGGTCGCGAAGATCGCATCGATCCGCTGGTGCGGATCGAGGGGCGTAGAGGTGTACTCGCCGCCCCAGGGCGCCACGACCCGGCAGTCCCGCAGCCCCTCGGCCAGCCGCCGGAAGGTACGGCCGTCGGGCCGCTCGTTGAGGTCGCCGCCCGCGACCGCGTGTTCCACACCCATCGCGGCCAGCCGGTCCAGCAGCATCCCGCCCTGCTCGTAGCGTTCGTCCGACCGCAGGCTCAAATGGCAGCTCAGCACGCCGAGCCGGGCGCCGCCGAACCGTACGACCGCGGTGGAGAAGCCGCGCCGGTGCAGTCCGGGGGTGAGCGGGAGCAGCACGTCCTCGGTCCGTTCGACGGTCGCCCGCAGGGTGCACAGGATGGCCGGTCCCGCCGCCGTGCCGCCCCCGGAGAGGATCACCTGTCCCGAGGCGGCCGCGAGCCGGGCGAGCTTCTTGCGCCAGCGGAAGAACCGGGGGGCCTCCTGGAGGAGGACCAGGTCGGGGGCGCAGGCGCTGATCACCCGGGCGAGGGCGGCGGTGTCGTCCCGCATCGAGCGGATGTTGTAGCTCAGGACCCGGATGATCGCGGAACCGTCGGGTTCGGTCCGGGACATGGGCAGTGGCGGCGGTGTCGGCATGTGGATCAATCTAACGGTGGCGCGCTCCGGGACACCCACCAGCCCGGGGGCGGGGTTCCGTGCGGTCCGCCGGCTGTCCGCGGCTCGCCGTGCGGTCCCCCGCGCCCCTCACCTGGGCGTCACATGATCGGGTCGGGTTCCCGGGCCAGGTCGGCCGCTCCGACCAGGCCCGCCTCGTTGCCCAGTTGGGCGGCGATGACCTCGGCGACCGGCCGCCAGTTGCCGCCGACCAGCCAGCGCCGGTAGGACTTGCGGATCGGGTCCAGGACCAGTTCGCCCTCGTCGGACAGGCCGCCGCCGACGATGAACGCGGACGGGTCGAACAGGGAGGCCAGGTCGGCGAGTCCGGCGCCGGCCCAGCGGGCCAGTTCGCGGTAGGAGTCGACGGCGACCGGGTCGCCCTGGCGGGCGGCCATGGAGATGTGCTTGCCCTCGATGCCGTCGGGGGTGCCGTCGCCGAGGCCGAGCAGTGTCTCGGCGTTCTCGGGGGTGGCGTTGGCGCGCTGCTTGGCGTATCTGACCAGGGCGCGGCCCGATGCGTACTGCTCCCAGCAGCCCTGGGAGCCGCAGCCGCACAGCAGGCCGTCGGGGACCATCCGGATGTGGCCGAACTCGGCGGCCACGCCGAAGTGTCCGCGGCGCAGCTTGTTGCCGATGATGATGCCGCCGCCGAGGCCGGTGCCGAGCGTGATGCAGATGACGTTGCGGTGGCCCTTGCCCGCGCCGAACTTGTACTCGCCCCACGCGGCCGCGTTGGCGTCGTTCTCCACGACGACCGGGAGGCCGACGCGGGCCTCGACCTTCTCCTTCAGCGGCTCCTGGCGCCAGTCGATGTTGGGCGCGAAGTAGACGGTGGAGCGCTGCCGGTTCACATATCCGGCCGCACCGATGCCCACGCCGACGATCTCGTGCCCGGCGCGCGCGCCCTCCACGGCCGAGGCGATGGCGTCCACGATGCCCTCGGGCGTGCCCGGGGTCGGCACCTTGTGGGTCGAGAGGATGTTGCCTTCCTCGTCGACCACGCCGGCCGCGATCTTCGTGCCGCCGATGTCGACGCCGATGGTGAGTCCCATGAATCCCTCAGTTTCGGTCGAGCCCCGCTACGGCCAACCGTACCCGAGGGGGCTGTCAGTCCAAGTCGATGTGTTCGCCGGGGCCGGTGCCCTCGCCCCGGTCATCGCGGTCGCCGCGGCCCTTCGGGGCGTCCTCGGGGGTCGTCCAGCGGCGTTCCTGGGACTGGACGGCCGAGCGGTAGGCGGCGAGCAGTTCGTTTCCGGCCGCGGCCAGGTGGTCGAAGACGTCCGGGTTGCGCTCTATCACGGGTTCGACGGCCGCCTTGGCCTGCTGCACGACCTGGCGCACCACCTGTTGTGCGGCGGGTCCGGCGACCGCCCCGAGGAGCGGGGTCTGCAGGCCGGACAGCCGGTCGGCCACGGCGTCGACGAACTTGCGCAGTTCCTCGGCGGCGGAGCCGGGGGGCGGGCCGTACTCGGCTCGGCGGCGGGCCTTCTCCGCGGCGAGGTCTTCGGCGCAGGCCGTGGCCCAGGCGTCGGCGTCGGTCGCCCGTGTCTCGTCGGCCGGCTGCGGTCCCAGGGCGTCCGGTGTGGGGCGCTCTTCGCTCATGACGGACTCCTGACTGCGGTTCGTCCTTACGACGTTACCCGAACGGGTGCGCGTGGTTCACCGCTCGCGGGGCCACAGCTGCGGGTCCGGTGCGAAGCGGATGCGCAGGGTGCCGTCCCGCAGCGCGGCCCCGGCGACGGTGCAGCGGCGCAGGGCGGACGGGAGCGGCACGATCCGGCGGAACGGGCCCGCGGTGACGACGAGTTCGTCGCCGCGCCGGACCAGGTCGAGGTCGTCGCGTATCGCGCCGGGCAGCGGGATGTGCCAGACGAGCACGCCGTCCTCGGCGATCCGGTCGGTGACGGGCCACTCGACGGGTTCGGGGGCGGCGTCGACGCCCGGTACGGCGAGCGCGGCGAGGTCGTCGGCGCCCCGCGGGTCATGGCCGAGGTGGGCGACCGGGCGGACGTCATACGCCTGCCCCCAGTCGGCGAGGGCCTTGCGCTGCTGGGCGAGCAGCCCGGCCGGCCAGGTCTCAGGACCGGTCTCGGGCAGCACCCGGTTGGCGACCAGGGCGTCGGTGCGCAGGCCGCGCAGGGCGAGGCCGAGGACGGTGGTGTGCACGGCGTCGGCGCCGGCCGGGCCGGGTTCGGCGACGAGCCGCACGGTGGTGGTGCGGTCCCGCACGACGGCCTCCACGGCGGCGAGTTCGGCGTCCCAGCGTGCCGCCGTCTCGTACAGCCACTCGGCGGGCATCGGGACGCCCGCGAGGCGGCCGAGGACGGGTCGCAGGGCGCGGGCCGCCTGGCGCTCGGGCGGCAGCAGTCGGCGCAGGTAGCGGCGCAGTTCCTCGGGGAGTGCGAGCAGGTCGAGGGCGCGCGGAGCGGGCGGCAGGTCGACGACGAGCAGGTCGTGGCGCTCGGCGAGGGCGGCATCGCGCAGGGCACGCAGGAGGGACAGCTCTTCGGCGCCGGGGAGCGGGGTGACCTCCTCGGCGTCGAGGCGGGCGGCGCCGAGCAGGTCGAGGAAGCCCGCGGCGCGGCTCTGGAACGCGGTGAGGTCGTCGCGGAACCGGGCGGCGGGGTCGGGGCGCCAGGCGGTGAGGCCGGGTGCGGCACCGCGGGGCTCGGGCCCCGTCGGCGTGCCCAGCGCGGTGCCGAGGGTGTCCGTGCGGTCGGCGCTGAGGACGAGGGTCCGGGTGCCGGTGCCCGCGGCGCGCAGGGCGGTGGCGGCGGCGACGGTCGTACGGCCCGAGCCGCCCGGACCCGTGATCAGGATGGTGCGCATGGGGGTGAACGCTACCCGCGCGTGCCGGCCCGGCACGCTGTCGCTACTTCTCCCCGGACTCTACTCGCTTCTTCAGTCCCGCGAGGGCCCGATCGATGATGACCTTCTCCGCCTTGCGCTTGATCATGCCGAGCATCGGGATCTTGACGTCCACGGTGAGCCGGTAGGTCACCTCGGTGGCGCCGGGGCCGGCCGGTTCGAGGAGGTAGGAGCCGTCGAGGGAGCGGAGCATCTGGGACTTCACCAGGGTCCAGGAGACCTCCCGGTCGCCGGTCCAGGTGTAGGCGAGGGTCTGGTCGTCCTTGATCGCGCCGGCGTCCATGACGAGGCGGACCTGTTCGGCGCGGCCCCGGTCGTCGGACTTGAGGACCTCCGCCTCCTTCACCTCACCGGTCCAGTCGGGATAGCGGGCGAAGTCGGCGATCACCTCCATGACGTCGGCGGGTGCCGCCTCGATGGTGATGCTTGAGCTGGTGTGTTCCGCCATCGCCGTGGCTCCTCCGGGTGCGGGCCGGTGCAGACCGGTACAGAGAGGTCGTCGTGCGCACGTGTGTGCAGCGTGAAGGCTACCGCGCACGCGACCACCGGTTTCACCCCGTCCGCGCGCCCCTCACCATTCGAGCGCCCACGGCCTGCCCGTGCCGGCGAAGTGCCCGACGTTGACGCATTCGGTGGCGCCGATCCGCATCCGCCGCACGAGCGGCTGATGGACGTGGCCGAACAGCGCGTAGCGGGGCCGGGTGCGGCGGATGGCGTCGAGCAGCGCCCGGCTGCCCCGCTCGAACCGGCGGGCCACCGTGTCGTACACGAGTTCCGGCACCTCGGGCGGGATGTGCGTGCACAGCACGTCGACCTCGCCGACCGCCTCGATCTTCGCCGCGAAGGCGTCGTCGTCGATCTCGTACGGCGTCCGCATCGGGGTGCGCAGCCCGCCGCCGACGAAGCCGAAGGTCCGGCCGCCGATCTCCACCCGTTCCCCGTCCAGGACCGTGGTGCCGGGCCCGGCGTACTCCGCCCACAGAGGCGGCATGTCGACATTGCCGTAGGTCGCGTACGTCGGCGTGGGAAAGGCGGCGAACAGCTCGGCGTACTGGCGGCGCACGGCCTTCTCGATGACGGTGGCCCGGTCGGCGCCGACGCCCGCCCACAGCCGGGCCCCGAACGCGCGCGCCTCCTCGAAGCGGCGCGCGGTGCGCAGCTCGACGATGCGGTGGGCGTTCTCCACGCCGAACAGATCGGGGAAGATCCCGCGCGAGTGATCGGCGTAGTCGAGGAAGAGCACGAGGTCACCGAGGCAGATCAGGGCGTCCGCGCCGTCGCCTGCCCGGGCCAGGTCACGGGCGTTGCCGTGCACGTCGCTGACCACATGGACGCGGGTCCTTCGGTTACCGGCGGGTGTGGGGGCCATGGCGATCAAGGGTAAGCCTGTGCGGCATACGTGAACAGTGGCGGCCGGGCCTGCGGCTACTGGCCCGTCAGGAAAACCGTGGACTACTGTGCGCGAAGGAACACCAACCTGTGTGACGCAGCGAACAACTCGCCGGGCCCCCTGTCGAAGAAGCCATACCGGCGGGTAACGTCCGGGCAGTCCAGTCGTGCTCTGGATTTCAGCCAACGGGCCGAAGGGCTCCTGGTGGGCGTCCGAGCACCTGCCCGAGCCTTGGACCGCACCGTCGCAGCACACGATGTCGTGGCGCCGGCGCCCTATGAGGAGCAGCAGTCTTGCGCGAGTTCAGCCTTCCGGCTTTGTACGAGGTCCCTGCGGACGGCAATCTGACCGACATCGTCCGCAGAAACGCCGCGCAGCATCCCGATGTCGCCGTCATCGCCCGCAAGACCGACGCGGGCTGGCAGGACGTGACGGCCGAGGCGTTCCTGACCGAGGTACGCACCGCCGCCAAGGGGCTCATCGCGTCCGGTGTCCAGCCCGGCGACCGGGTCGGCCTGATGTCCCGCACCCGCTACGAGTGGACCCTCCTCGACTTCGCGATCTGGAGCGCGGGCGCGGTCACCGTACCGGTGTACGAGACGAGTTCACCGGAACAGGTGCAGTGGATCCTGTCCGACTCGGGCGCCACCGCCTGCGTCGTGGAGCAGGACGGCCACGCCGCCACCGTGGAGGCGGTGCGCGAGCGGCTGCCCGCGCTCAAGCACGTCTGGCAGATCGACGCCGGGGGCGTGGCGGAGCTGGGCCGGCTGGGCCGGGACCTCACCGACGCGACGGTGGAGGAGCGCAGTTCGCTCGCCAAGGCCGACGACACGGCGACCATCATCTACACGTCCGGCACGACCGGCCGGCCCAAGGGTTGTGTGCTCACCCACCGGGCGTTCTTCGCCGAGTGCGGCAACATCGTCGAGCGGCTGCGCCCGCTGTTCCGCACCGGCGAGTGCTCGGTCCTGCTGTTCCTGCCGCTCGCGCACGTCTTCGGGCGGCTGGTGCAGATCGCGCCGATGATGGCGCCGATCAAGCTGGGCAACCTCCCGGACGTCAAGCACCTCACCGAGGAACTGGCCGCGTTCCGCCCCACACTGATCCTCGGCGTGCCCCGGGTCTTCGAGAAGGTCTACAACGCGGCGCGCGCCAAGGCGCAGGCGGACGGCAAGGGGAAGATCTTCGACAAGGCGGCGGACACCGCGATCGCCTACAGCAAGGCGCTGGACACCCCGTCGGGCCCGTCCCTCGGGCTGCGGATCAAGCACCGGGTCTTCGACAGGCTGGTCTACGGCAAGCTGCGCGCGGTGCTCGGCGGGCGCGGCGAGTACGCGATCTCCGGCGGCGCCCCGCTCGGCGAGCGCCTCGGCCACTTCTTCCGCGGCATCGGCTTCACGGTCCTGGAGGGCTACGGCCTGACCGAGTCCTGCGCGGCGACCGCGTTCAACCCCTGGGACCGGCAGAAGATCGGCACGGTCGGCCAGCCGCTGCCGGGTTCCGTGATCCGGATCGCCGACGACGGCGAGGTGCTGCTGCACGGCGACCACCTGTTCAAGGAGTACTGGAACAACGAGGCCGCGACCGCGGAGGCGCTGGCCGACGGCTGGTTCCACACCGGGGATGTCGGCACCCTCGACGAGGACGGCTATCTGAGGATCACCGGGCGCAAGAAGGAGATCATCGTCACCGCGGGCGGCAAGAACGTCGCACCGGCCGTGATCGAGGACCGTGTCCGGGCGCATGCGCTGGTCGCGGAGTGCATCGTGGTCGGCGACGGGCGGCCGTTCGTCGCCGCGCTGATCACTCTCGACGAGGAGTTCCTGGGGCGGTGGGCCGCGGAGCACGGGAAGCCCTCCGGGGCCACGGCGGCGTCGCTGCGGGAGGATCCGGAGCTGCTGGCGGCGATCCAGGGAGCGGTGGATGACGGGAACGCGGTGGTGTCCAAGGCGGAGTCCGTGCGGAAGTTCCGGGTGCTCGGGGGGCAGTTCACGGAGGAGTCGGGGCATCTGACGCCGTCGCTCAAGCTGAAGCGGAACGCTGTCGCTAAGGACTTCGCGGCTGATATCGAGGCGCTGTATCAGAAATAGGGTGCGCCTGTTGAAGGGGCTGGCTCAGCTGTGTTTGCGGGTGCGGGTTTGGTGTGGCTTTTCGCGCAGTTCCCCGCGCCCCTGTCGGGGCGGTGGCTTAGCTGCGATTGCGGGTGCGGGTTCGTTGTGGTTTTTTGCGCAGTTCCCCGCGCCCCTATCGGGGCGGTGGCTTAGCTGCGATTGCGGGTGCGGGTTCGTTGTGGCTTTTTGCGCAGTTCCCCGCGCCCCTATCGGGGCGGTGGCTTAGCTGCGATTGCGGGTGCGGGTTCGTTGTGGCTTTTCGCGCAGTTCCCCGCGCCCCTATCGGGGTGGTTTAGCTGCGGGTGCGGGTGCGGGTTTGGTGTGGTTTCTCGCGCAGTTCCCCGCGCCCCTGTCGGGGCGGGTGTGCTACAGGAGGGTTTTCAGGGTTTCTGCTTGTTGGGGCCAGCGCCAGGATTGTTCGATCCAGTGGCGGCCTCGGTCGCCCATGCGGCGGCGTAGGGCGGGGTCCGCGAGGAGGGTGGTGATCCGGTCGGCGGCCTCGTTCGGGTCGCCGCCGCGGACCACCCATCCGGTCTCCCCGTCGAGCACCGCGTCGGGCGCGCCGCCCGAGTCCCCGGCGACGACCGGCAGCCCGGTCGCGGACGCCTCCAGGTAGACGATCCCGAGCCCTTCCACGTCGAGCCCGCCCCGCCGGGTCCGGCAGGGCATCGCGAAGACGTCCCCGGCGCCGTAGTGCGCGGGCAGTTCGGACCAGGGCACGGCGCCCGTGAAGCGCACCGAGGCCGCCACCCCGACCTCCCGCGCGAGCCTGCGCAGATCCCCCTCGTACGGTCCGCCCCCGACGATCAGCAGCACCGCGTCGGGCTGCTCGGCGAGGATCCGGGGCAGCGCCCTGATCAGCGTGTCCTGGCCCTTGCGCGGCACCAGCCGCGAGACGCACACCACGACCGGCCGGTCGGCGAGCCCGAGCCGTTCCCGCACCTGCGCGCCGCCGGAGCCCGGGTGGAAGGTCTTCTCGTCGACGCCGGGGGGCAGCCGCACCATCCGCCCGGCCGCCGCCGGGGTCAGCGCGGCGGCGATCCGGGCGCGGGTGTACCCGCCGAGGTAGGTGATCGTGTCGGTGGACTCGCCGATCCGGCGCAGCAGTTGGCGGGCGGCGGGCAGCTGGGCCCAGCCGGCCTCGTGCCCGTGGGTGGTGGCCACCAGCCGCTCGGCGCCCGCCTTCCGCAGGGCGGGCGCCATCAGAGCGAGCGGCGCCGCCGCCCCGAACCACACCGAGGTGCAGCCGTGCTCCCGCAGCAGCCCGGCCGCGCGCCGCGTCACGGCGGGCGTCGGCAGCAGCATCGTCGTGCGTTCGCGTACGACGGTGAAGGGCTGCTCGGCGTCGAAGGCGGCCGTGGCCTCGGCGCCCTCCCGGCCGCGCTTCCAGGTGGAGGCGTACACGACGAGCCGGTCGGGGTCGAGGCGGAGCGCCATGTTGTGCAGGAACGCCTGGATGCCGCCCGGCCGGGGCGGGAAGTCGTTGGTGACGATCAGGGTCTTGTGCATCATCGCCCAACCTATCCAACGCGCCCGCCGACCGGCGCCGGTGCGGGGTCCCGGGCGGGCCGGGACCCCGCGGTCAGGACGCGCCGCGCCGCCGCCCGAGCCGGGACCTCGTCCACATGGCGAGGCCCACCAGGGCCGCCACCGCGGCACCGCCGAGGACGGCGACCGCCAGGCCCACCAGCATCAGGACGAGCAGCCCCATGGCGCTTCCTTCATCGTCGAACGGACTTCTTCGTGCCCGGCGCCGTCACCGGTAGCGGGCGGCGCGCCGACGCCGGTCCGGCCGGGCCGCGTCCACCAGCACCCCGGCGCCCCGGCCGGGGGTCTCGTCCCAGCCGCGGATCTTCGCCGCCACCCGCGCCAGCTTCGGGTCACCGGGGCGTACGCCGAGATAGAACAGGCCCTCGTAGGGGCGGCGGTCGTCACCGCCCCAGCGCACGACGCCCTCGGTGTCGGCGAGGATATCCCGGATGATCAGCTCCTGGGCGGCCGTGAAGCCGCCGCGCGCGCCGGGCGGGTAGGAACCGGGACGGATCACCACGGCCGTGCCGGACGCCCGGTTGGACTCGGGCAGACCGGTGTCGCGGATCTCGGACGGCGCCACCCAGCCCTGGACCGGGTGGGGTTCGCCGTGCAGTCCGAGGGTGTCGACCTCGTAGTGGAAGCGCCGGATCACATGGACCAGCAGCGTCTCGGGATCGCCCGAGTGCACCGCGACGCCGAGGCCGGTGCCGGGCACCGGCCTGGTCACGATGGTTCCGTCCGCGTCCGCGGCCTTCTGCATCTCCCAGCGGTTGGCGGAGGGCCGGCCGGTGAGCAGGCGGCGCTGCCGCGCGCGGAAGCGTTCCAGCGCCCGCTTGATGTGCTCGCCGTCCGGCACGGGCGGGGTGTCCGCCGCCAGCGCGGGGCCGGCGAACGCGCCGCCCGCGGCGGAGGCGGCGGCGAGGCCCGCGGCAAGGCCGGCGGTGCGGACCATGAGGCCGCGGCGGGAAACTCCGGTGGGTCTCAACTGGTTGTTCCTCTCTGCGGGGTGCGTGCCGTACCGGTCAGGACTCGCGCAGGATGCGGTTGTACTTCTCGAAGATCTGGTAGAGCGGCACGCGCAGCCGCGCGTCGGCCTCCGCCTGGTCCCCGAACCCCTGGTAGCGGCGCAGGAGTTCGTAGGTCTCGGCGTCGGTGTAGTCGAGGGCGGGGCGGCGGATCGGGGTCTCGGCGTGGTCGCCGGGCTTTCCGTCGGATCCCCAGATGTGCATGTGCGGGACGGTGCTCAGGTTGAACACGTTGTCCTGGTTGAGCCGCGTCCACATGCTGAAGATGTCGGACTCTTTCGCGGTGTCGAGGATCGAGTCGTCGAGGATCCCGGCGCGCACGGAGTTGTTGCGGGCGAGGATGCCGGTGCGGCCGGAGATCTTCCCGATGCCGGTGCTGCTGTCGCTCACGTCCCGGACCACCGGCAGGTCCTTGCCCCAGTCGGGGATGGCCGCCGTGTGGTACCAGACCACGGACGCGTCCTCGGCCAGGTCCTTGTAGCTGTAGTGGCAGAACTCCCAGAAGGCGGAGGTCTGGATGAGCGCCTTGCGCATCCGGTAGCGGCGGGCCGAGGAGGTGAGCACGGCGTCGTGGGAGACGATCGTCTCCAGGCACTCCTGCCGGGTGTAGATGTACAGCGCGCTGTCGCCCCGGCCGATCGACTCCATGTAGTCGCCGATCTCCCTCAGCATGGCGTCCCAGTAGGACAGGCTGAAGCCGACGTCGAGCGTCTGCGAGGGGGTCGGGTGGAAGTCGCCCTGTCCGGTGTCGCGGCCGGAGGCGATGTTGTTGTCGATCTCGATGAGCCCGTCGCCCGATCCCACCGAGATGGTCTTGATCTGGTCGAAGGCCCAGTTCTCGGGCATCGGGTAGCCGAGGTTGCCGGAGAACCCGGTGGACATGTCGGACACGAAGGACGCGCTGGCGTATCCCGCGGCGGACACCCGGGAGCAGATGTTGCGCGGCCCGTAGACCCCGATGGAGAAGGGGCTGCCGAGCGCGGTCATCCGGTTCCGCACGGCCTGGAAGTACGGGAGGATGTACGCGCTCACCTCGTCGTCCACGGCGTCGTAGTCGACGGCGAAGTAGATGCGGGTGCCGTCCTTGAAGCCGAACCCGTCGGCTGCGGCGACGGCGATCAGGCAGTCGGTGTTGCCCTGGTCCGGGCTGTAGTAGTCGGCCGAGCGCGCGTAGGTCTGGTAGATGGGGAAGCAGCGCAGGCCGTACTGCTTGATGGTGTCCAGCTCGCCCGGCTGGATCGCCTTCTCCGGCAGCGAGGTCGTGCTCGGGTTGTACAGATAGCGGCCCACGTATTTGTACCCGGCGTTCTTCAGTGCCTGCGCCCGGGCCGGAGTGATCTTCGTGACGCCGTCGCAGGCGGTGCCCTTGCGGTCCGGGTCGCCGGTGGACACCAGCAGCGACGCCCAGGTCTGGAAGTCGCCGACGCCGCTGACCGGGAGCTTGACGAAGTCCTGGAAGCGGCCGACCGCGTCCGCGACGGTGGCCGTAAAGTTGCCGAACGGCACGCTCCAGGCGTTGAGGATCATGGCGCCGGTGAACAGCAGCGCCCAGGTGCCGGTGGTGCCGACGCCGACGGTGTGGTTCTTCAGGCCGCTCTGGGTGCCGGGCCCGAAGACGCCGTTGGCGACGCCGTCGGCCATGCCCAGCTCGTACTGGATGGCGTAGAGCAGGGACTTGGCGACGTCGCGGGAGTGGTGGCCGTCGCAGGGGATGATGTAGAAGTCCTGCCGGTTGACGTAACGGCCGTTCATCCACTGCTGGATCTCGCGGACGCTGTCGGAGCCGTTGTTGACGCTGACGTACGCGTCCATGTTGAGCAGGCCCTTGAACACCTTGGGCTCGATGCCGCCGCCGGGGAAGGCACCGCTGACGCCCATGTTGGCCTTCAGCGACGACACGGACGAGGCGACCCGGTCGCTGTAGAGGCCGTCGATGCCGCCGCCGTCGTAGCCCTTGCAGTACAGGGCGGACTGGATGATGCGGCAGAAGTCGGCCGACGGCACCGTCGACGCGTTCACCACGGGGTACTTGGACTTGAGTGTCGAGAGCGTGGTGGGCCCGAAGCTGTTCGACAGGGCGGTGATGCCGAGTTCGTACTGCAGGGCCCTGGTGAGGGCGTACATGGTGTTCCAGCCGGTGCGTCCGTCCTCGGTGACGGTCATGCCGATCCGGCTGCCGTAGACCTGGTTGACGAACTTCTGGGCTCTGAGCACCATCTCGTCGGCCACGGGGCTCCTCCTTCGGAGTGGGACTGGCGGGCAGGCGGGGCGGCGCCCCCCGGCGGACGACCGCGCGGGGTTCCGTCGGCGGGCGCCGGCTCTCAGGACGAGCGCTTGATCGAGGCGTTCTCGTTCTTCAGGGTGGAGTTGAGGTTGCCGGTGGAGCGCGGGCCGAAGCTCTGCGAGGCGCCCGCGTAACCGGAGTTGTAGTAGACGGTGTTGGTGGCGGACGCCTCGCCGCTGGCCGCCGCGGCGGCGTTGTTCTTGACCTCCTGGCCCTCGCCGTTGCCGATGCACCAGGAGACGGCCAGGTTGGTGTTGATGTGGGTGCCCGGCGCGATGAACACGTAGCGCACGAGGGTGGCGCCGTTGGGGCTGTAGCCGTAGAGGTCGGAGATGCTCTTGTTGGACAGGAAACAGGAGGACGTCCAGGTGTTCACGCCGGAGTTGTAGAACAGCGCGAAGCAGTTCTCGTTGCTGACGCTGCACGCGTCGCCCTCGTAGCTCGTCGCCGCCTGGGCGGGCACATGGGTGAGCAGGGCGGCGGACATCGCCAGACCGGCTCCCACGGCAAGTCGGGTGATCTTCTTCACGGTGGACTCCCTGTGCATCGTGGTGGACTGCCTACCGAGAAGCCGCCCGGGTGGCGTTCCTGACGGCTTCCTCGGTGGTCTTCTTGGCCTCTTGGAGCGCCAGTTGGTTCTTCTCGATCAGCTCGTCCTGGATCCGGGTCTCCTCCTTGAACCAGACCTGGACGAGGTCCGTGGACTTCTTGCACTCCACGTCCGCGACGGCGATGTCGGTCTCCGCGCGGGAGGGCGTGGGCGCGCTCAGCGAGTCGGCCAGCTTCGCCGCGTCCAGCGGGGTGGGCGAGGTGTAGCCCTTGCGCCGCATGCACGCGGACCACGCCTGGACGACCTCGCGCACCTTCGGGTTGGCCTTGGAGGCGTCGAAGCCCTCGTTGTTCAGACGGGAGGCGAGGCTGCCGTCCAGCTCGCCGATCCGCCGGACGGACTCGCCGAGGCAGCCGCCCTCGGGTACGCCGGCGACGGCGGCGCCCTTCGCGTTGCGGCCGGTCAGCGCCGCGTTGGCGGCGGACGCCACCTCGTAGGCCGGCGGTTCGCCGCTGTCGTGGGCGAGGTGGTAGCCGTGAGTCCGCGCCTGAGCGAGGTCGGCGATGCCGTAGCGGCGGACCATGTTGGCGTCGTCGGCGCTGGGCGGCGGGTAGCGGCCCGGCTCCGGCGGGTCGTAGTCGAACCCGAGCCGCTTCATGCACGCGCGCTGCACGGACTGCTGCGCGCGCAGCACGGTGACCTGCTGGTCGTAGGTGACCAGGTAGGACTGGATCGGCAGGGCGAGTCCCGCGGTCAGTCCGCTGGTCGCCTGGGGGCTGGGCCAGTTGCCGCTGCCGTCGCCCTTGCCCGCGGCGCCGGCAGCGGCCGCCGTGCCGCCGTCGTCCTGGGTGCAGCCCGTGGCGAGCGCCGCGCACAGGAGGGCCGCGACGAACACGGGACCGCGACGGGCCGAGCGGCCCCGGGACATCACCATGACTGCTCTGTCTCTCTTGATCTCTCTCGGTGTCTCTTGCTCGCACGAGGAAAGTGCCGCGGACCGTGCCACGGCAGGGCACGCCGACGGGGCGGCCCGATTCGGGCCGCGGGCACCGGAACAGAAGCGGATCCAAGCGGATCCAAGCGGGCGCAGTCGCCCGGCCAGGGCTCACCCTCGGAATGGGTCCCTTGGATTCCCAGCGAAATTCATGCGCGTCTCCCCCTTCTCGGCACGCCGTGGGCGGCCAGCCTCGATGAATCTAAGCCGTCCCCCGGACCACGAAAAGAGTTGATCAACGACAAACGGGCGGGTCGCGGCAGCGAGGTGACGGAGGGTTGTGCGCCGGACCCACATGCGCCCGCACGAGTGGATCACCATGGTTCGCCGCATTGTCCGTGGGTTCCTCCCCAGTTGACGGAGGTTCAACTCGGCCAGTTGACCCGCCCTTGGGGAATTGGTCCGAACCTGCTCGGCGCACTAGCCATGACCGCGTCAACCGCACGTGGGCCGGGGAAAGTTGACAAATCGTCACCTCGATCGGGCCCCGGCCGACCATGGGTCGACTTTCGGCCACGACGGACATCGCACGGCCACAACCGCCCGGATCGGCGACTCACGGAGAGTGATCACCCGCCTTGTGTGACATCGCTCACACACAGCCCGGGGCGCGACGCGACCACGCCGTACGACGGCATTGACGGACCGCACACAGCGCGACGCGTCATCATGGCCCCCGCGGGACGAGCCACGACGAAGAGGGGCCAAGTGAACATGGCGGGCGCGAGGTGGCACCTGGCCGGGCTGCTGGGGGCCTGGGGGCTGACCCGGCTGATGCTGCTGCTCTTCGTCTTCCGGGTGCTGGTCTTCCCCGGCGCGGACGTCACCACCGATGTGTCGGTGATCTACCACGGCTGGTACGAGGTACTGCGCCACGGGACGTTCCCGCTGGACGACGTGACCTGGCAGTACCCGCCCGCCGCCGCGCTCGCCGTGCTCGCGCCGGGCGCCCTGCCCTTCCTCGCCTACCCCACCGCCTTCTTTCTGCTGGCCCTGCTCGCCGACCTGACGGTCCTCGCCCTGCTCGGACACGCGGGCCGGCGCCCCGGCAAGTCGCCGCGCGGCGCCTGGGTGTGGGTGGCGGGCCTGCCGCTGCTCGGCCCGACGGCCTACGCCCGCTACGACGTGATGGTGACCGCGGTGGCCGTGGCCGCGCTGTTCGCGGGGGCCCGCCGGCCCCGGGTGATGGGGGCGCTGGCCGGCTTCGGGGCAATGGTCAAGGTGTGGCCCGCGCTGCTCCTGGTCGGGGCCGTGCGGCTGCGCGCCTGGGGCGCCGCCGCGGCCACCGCGGCGGGGGTGGCGGTGCTGTTCGCGGTCGCCATGCCCGGCGCCTTCGCCTTCCTCGCCTTCCAGCGCGACCGGGGCACCGAGGTGGAGTCGCTGGGCGCCCTGGTCTTCCATGTGGCCCGGCACTTCGGCTGGCGGGGCGAGGTGCTGCTGAACTACGGCTCGGTGGAGTTCCTTGGCCCCTACGTCGGCCTGGTGAGCGCCGCCGCGCTGACGCTCACCTGCGCCGCGTTCGGCTGGCTGCTGCTGTGGCGGCTGGCGGCCACCGGGTTCAGGCCGCACACGCCCGCGGACGCGGCGTTCACGGCGGTGCTGATGTTCACCACGACGAGCCGGGTGATCAGCCCGCAGTACCTGGTCTGGCTGATCGGCCTGGCCGCGGTCTGCGTGTCCTTCCGCGGCACCCGGATGGGCCGGCCCGCGCTGCTGGTCCTCGCGGCCGCCGTGGTGACCGTCCTGGAGTTCCCGATCGGCTTCTCGCACGTCGTGGCCGGCGACTGGTACGGCACGGGGCTGCTGTTCCTGCGCAACGGCCTGCTGGTCGGCGCCGCGCTGCTCGCCGCCGGCCGGCTGTGGCGCTCCACGGTCCCCGCGACCCGCGCAGCCACCCTGCCGACCCCCACCCCCCACACCAAGAAAACCCCCCTCTCCCCCTGACACCACCGAAGCCCCCGGCATACGCGAGCGGCGGCCGGAGCCCCGGCGACGTACCGAGGGGGCGCGGGGAACTGCGCGACAAGCCACGACAGGCCCGCACCCAACAAACGACCCGCACCGCACCGAAGGGGCGCGGGGAACTGCGCAAAGAGCAACGACGACCCGCACCCGAAGAACGACCCGCACACCCCCAAGGGGCGCGGGGAACTGCGCAACAAACCACAACGAACCCGCACCCAACAAACGACCCGCACCGCACCGAAGGGGCGCGGGGAACTGCGCGAAGAGCGACGACGACCCGCACCCGAAGAACGACCCGCACCCCCCAAGGGGCGCAAACCACAACGGTGCCGCACCCGACAAACGACCCGCACCGCTCAGGTGAGGCTCGTTCGCAGGTAGGCGCGCCAGCGGTCGGTGAAGTCCCGGAGGCTTGTCCCGAGCACGCGGCGCAGCGCGTCCTCGACGGCCCCCGCCCGCCGCCCGTGCGCGCCGACGGCGCGGTAGAACGCGTCGAGCCGGTCCTCGCCCCAGCGTTCGGCGATCATCCGGCAGGCCAGCCAGCCGCCCTCGTACGCCTGGGCGAGCCGCGCGGGGTCGCCGGTGAAGCCGAAGTCCCCGTCGGCGGGCAGGTCCGCCGGGACCCGCCCAGCGCGGACGGCGCGGGACAGCTCCGGCGCCGCCTGCGCCGGTGTGCGGCCCGTGCCGAGGTAGCCGATCCAGTCCGCGTACCCCTCGGACAGCCACAGCGGGGTGGCCGGGGTGGTGTGCGCGCGGGTGGCCACGTGGGTGGTCTCGTGGGTGAGTACCACCTGTTTGCCGGCGTCGCCGAGGAGGGCGTACGCCTCCGGGTTGACCACGATCCGGTCCGCGGGGGCCCGGGCCGGGCCGCCCGCCTCGCCGGTGGTGACCGCGGCGATCCCCCGGTACGAGGAGGCCGGCGAGCCGAGCAGGCCGGCCATCGCGTCCAGGGTCCGCGGTACGAGCACGACGACCTGCCGGGTCCAGTCCGTGCCCCAGGCCCCGGACACGGCCGGAACCGCGCGGTCGGCGAGCCGGGCGTAGGCGTTCAGCTCCCGCTCGGACTGCCCGACCCCGAGCACCAGGCTGTGCGCGCCCCTGGCGGCCGACACGGCGCCCTGGTCCCACAGTTGCTGTCCGGCCTTCTGAGCGGGCCGGTCGGAGGCGACGTACCAGCGTCCGTCGGCGGTGCGGCCGAGGGCGAGGGTGCGCTCGGTGGTGACGGGGGCCCGGTCGTAGCCCCGGACCCGGTAGCTCAGCAGGGCCGCGGCGGTGACGGTGGCGCCGGTGTGCCGCAGGCCGGTCACCCGGTAGGCCCAGGACGCGAGCGGCACCGCGCGCAGGTTGGCGTAGGTGCCGCGGGCGCCCGTCGCGGCGTACGCCGTCTCGTCGTGCCGCAGCAGGGCCGCGGCGCGCCGGTCGAGCACCTGCTGCACCTCGGCTCGCGCCGGGTCGGCCGCCGTCCGGCCGCCGCAGCCGGCCGGCGTGACGAGCAGCAGACACAGCGCGACGGCTCCCGAGCGCCACCTCCGTCTGCGATCAGCCATCTGCCCGATCGTACGGCCCGTGGCGCCCGATCAGACCCGGGTGACCGAGGAGACGGGCATCATCCCCACCGGGTCGTAGCGCACCGGGGCGCCGGGGTGGGGCGCGTGGATCACCTGGCCGTTGCCCATGTACATGGCCACATGGCCGGCATCCGAGCGGTAGACGACCAGATCACCGGGCCGCATCTGCGAGAACGGCACCTGCCGGCCGGCGTACCGCTGCTCCTGCGAGGTGCGCGGCAGCTGCACCCCGGCCTGCGCGTACGCCCACTGCGTCAGGCCCGAACAGTCGAAGCCGGCGGGCCCGTTGGCGCCCCAGACGTAGGGGCGTCCGAGGGCGGAGCGGGCGGCGGCGACGGCCGCGGCGGCGCGGGCGTTCGGGGCGCCGATGTCCCGCAGCTCGGGCAGGCCGGCCCCGCCGTCGCGGGAGGCCCGCCCATAGCCGGCGCGCTGCGCGTACGGCAGGGAGTTGAGCAGTTCGCGTGCCTTGGCCAGCTTGCGCTCCACGGTCTGCTTGTGCGCGGCGACGGCCCTGCGGCTCTTCTCCAACTGGGCCAGCTTCCCGGCCGTCGCGGCCCGCTCCTGGGCGAGTTCCCGCATGGCCGACTGGAGTTCCCGTAACCGGCCGGCCTGGCGGGTGCCGATCCGGTCGATGGTGGTGGCCTTGTCGAGGTAGTCGCCCGGGTCGGCGGAGAAGAGCAGCGCGACCGTCGGGTCGATGCCGCCGGAGCGGTACTGGGCGCCGGCCAGCGATCCCAGTTCCTCCCGCATGGCGTTGATGTGCTGCTGCTGGCGGGCGATGTGGTCCTGCGCCTCGCGGACCTGTGTGCGCAGCTTCCCGGCCTGTTCGCCGGCCTTGTTGTAGGCCTCGGTCGCTTTCTCCGCCTCCCCGTAGAGGCGGTCCACCTCGGCGGGGCCGTCGCCGTGCGGCGCGGCGCTCGCCGGTACGGCGCCGAGGGCGGCTGCGGCCGCGGACAGGACGCACAGGACGGTGGCGCCCCGGTCGAACCCGGATGGTGCAAGGCGGCGATGGGACCCCACGGAAGGCCGCACTCCTTCACCTCGTGACCGCTCGCTCGCCTGTGGGGCCGGGCCGGCGGGCGGGAGCGGTCACGCTCGGCCGTGCGGCCTGCGCGCCCTCGTCCCGCGGCACCGGCCCGTCCCGTCGGCGCACGCGCGGCCGGCGGACGGTTGCCGTTCCCCGGAGCCGGGACGGGATGTCCCGGCCGTGGGGGAAACGCGGCAGACAGTAGCCGCGCGGGCGCCCGTCGGCCAAAGCCTTCCGGCGGTCGCACAACGTGACACCCCGCCGCTGACGCAGGTCAACGGCGGGGCGAGGGGTCAGTTCCGGTTGTCGGGATTCGCCCGTTCGGGCGCTATGGAACCGGGGCCGGCTACGGCGTACGGCTCAGATGCGGACGCCGAACTGGAACGGCATGTTGTTGATCGACTCGTAGCGGACGACCGTGCCGGTGCGCGGGGCGTGCAGCACCTGGCCGTTGCCCGCGTACAGGCCGACGTGGTGCAGGTCGCCGTAGAAGAGCACCAGGTCGCCGACCTTGAGGTCGCTCTGGCTGTAGATGCGCTGGCCGGCACTGGCCTGGGCCTGCGAGGTGCGGGGTATGCCGACGCCGGCCTGCGCGTAGGCCCAGGAGGTCAGGCCCGAGCAGTCGAAGGAGGACGGGCCGGTGGCGCCGTAGACGTACGGCGAGCCGATCTTGGACTGGGCGGCGGAGAAGGCGGCGGCGGCCCGGCCCGAGGCGGAGGTGGTGTTGCCGAGGTCGACGCGTTCGGAGGCGGAGCGGTTGGCCCGTGCCTCCTTGGCGGCGAGGTCCGCCTTCTCCTTCGCCGTCAGGGTGTTGAGCAGCCGCTGCGCCTCGGCGAGCTTGCCCTGGACTTCCTTCTTCTTCTTGCCCAGTTCGGTGCGGGTGGCGGCGAGGTCCTTGAGCTTGTCGGTCGCCTCGGCCCGGTCCTGCGCGAGTTCCCGCTGCTTGTCCTGGATCTTCTTCAGGGCCTCGACCTGCTGGCCGCTCAACTGGTCGAGCGTGGACGCCTTGTCGAGGTAGTCGTCCGGGTCGGAGGAAAGGAAGAGCTGGACGGAGGGGTCTATGCCACCCGAGCGGTACTGTGCGCTGGCCATGGTGCCCAGGCCGTCGCGCAGCTTGTTCAGGTCTTCCTGACCGCGGGCGACGTTGTCCTGGATGGTGGAGATCTCCTTCTGGAGCTTCTCCTGCTTCTCCTTGGCCCCGTTGAACTTCTCGGTGGCCTGCTCCGCCTGTTCGTAGAGCTTGTCGACCTTGGCCTTGACCTCGTCCTTGCTCAGCTTCTCACTGGGTGCCGCGTTGGCGGCCTGAGAGCTCAGGGCTACGGCAGCGGCGGCTGCGGTGGTCAGCACGGTCACGCGCGTGCGGCTCGGCTGCTTGGGTCGACGATGGGACGCCACGGAGACGGGCTCCTTCTTTTGAGTGATCACCCGTGTGGAGGTTCGAGCTGACCCTAGTGACCCAGTTGTGATCAGTTCAAATCCTCAGGAGAAAAAATCGTTCACTCCCTGCATTCTTTGCCCACAACTCACATGCTGTGATGCCCACTTGACGCTACGTTGAGCGACACTTCCGCCAATTCGGGCATTAAGAACGTACGTTGACGTTCAGGACAATCGCCTGAGGAGCATTGCAGAAGCGACAGGACGGGCACCCGCACGGGCGACACCGTCGGCCACCTCACGATCGGTCGAGGCGACGATGACCGGCCGGCCCGGCGGCTCGGCCCGCACCAGCTGCCGGATCAGCTCGTCGGCCGTGACACCCGGCTTGGAGAACAGCACCCGCACCCCGCGCGGCGGGGCCAGCAGCACCGGCGCGGCCAGCTCGGCGCCGTCGAAGACACACGTCACCTCGGCGCCGGTCTGCGCGGCGAGCTGCGAGAGCTGGCCGAGCAGCCGCAGCCGCTGCTTCTCCAGCGGCATCTGCGGATAGCCGGTCTTGGTGACGTTGTAGCCGTCGACCACCAGATGGGCCTGCGGAAGGGCGAGCAACTGGTCCAGGACCGCCGGGTCGTGTTCGGACAGCGCACGCGCGGCGATGTCCTTCGGGGTCATCCGGCCCGGCTCCACCGCGTCCACGGTCTCGGCGGGCCGCACGGACACCGGCGGCAGCGCCAGCTCACGGCGCAGCCCCTGGGCCGCCTCCAGCACGGTGTCGAGCAGCAGCCGCACCCGCATGTCCTCGACGCTGCGCCCCTCACGGGCCGCCCTGCGGCTGGCCTCCAGGGCGGTCTCCACCTCCCCGAGACGGGCCTTGAGCCGCCGGGACTCGCTCTCGGCGGCCGAGACCTGCGCCTGCCCCTCGGCACGCACCGCCTCGATCTCGCCCTGGGCCTTGCGCAGGGCGGCGTCGCCCCGCTTCACATCGCTGAGGGCGGCGCGGAGTTTGCGGTGAAGCGATTCAGCTTCCCGCTTGGCCGAATCCAGCTCGGCACGCAGCCGTTCGGTCTCGGCGCGGGTGTGGTCGCGGACCCGGTCAAGCTCCGCGCGCAGCCGCTCCAGCTCGGCCCGGCTCTCCTCGTCGGCGCGCTCGGCGTCCGCCCGCTGGACCTCCTCGCCGGCCGCGGCCACCAGCTTCACCCAGCCGGCCGGACGCAGAACATAGGCCGCGGCCGCCACGTCGAGCGGGTCCGCGGCCGGGGGCGGCGAGCCGGAGTCCAGGGCGCCGGAGAGTTCCGGCTGCGCCTCTCTGAGCTTCTCCCCGATGCGCTGCCGGAACAGCGTGTCGGTCTCCAGGGCAGCGGCCATCGCGTTGCCCGCGAACTTCGCCCGGCGATTCGGGGCGAACCGCGCATACTGCCGCAACTGGGCGGGCAGTTCACCGATCGTCAGACCGCCGAAGCCGTCCGACACGATCTGCACGACCCGGCGGCGCACGCCGTCGGGCAGCGGACGGTCAAGCACCTCGGCGGTGCCGTCGCCCGGCCCCCCGCCTTGGGTCTCCGCCATCCGTCACACCCCAATACCCGTGCGGGGCCGCCTCCTGCGCTCAGGAGTCGGCTCCCGGCCTGTCCACCAGTTCCACCTGGTCCACCGCGTTGCACCAGCGGCAGCGCACCGACTCGATGGTCTCACTGACCACCTCGCGCTCCTCGACCTTGGGCTCGCCGGCGAGGTCGAGATGGACGTACTCGACGACCTTCGAGGCGCGGGTCACGTCGAAACGGGTGAGGTTGCCGCAGAGGGTGCAGCGCCATCGCGTCGTGGCGGTCGGCAGGGGAACCGGCATCGTGTCTGTTCGCTTCCTTCCAGTGTCCGTGACGCGCCGTCTGCCCGGCGCGTGTGGCTCGTAACCCTACGGCCTGGCGGGTACTCGTCGCCCGTTCGTCCGCGGCGGCGAGGCGATCTGTGCTACTGAGTGCCGTTACGTCATGCTCTGTGTTCATGATCAGCAACTGGAGCGGGACGGCCGGGCGGACCTTCAGGGCGGTCCGCGGCTCGTCGGCGCCGATGACGCACGTCCTGATCGCCCTGTGCTGCCTGATCTTCCTGATCGGGCCCGCGTCCGGGTTCAATCCGGCGTACGGCACCGGTGACGGGCTGCTGGCCGCGCAGCGGGCGTACTTCCGGCGCTGGGGCGTCGTGCCCGCGAACCTGTTCGACGGCCCGGCCGGGGAGGCGCTGACCCCCGCCACGGCGCTGTTCGTGCACGGCAGCTGGGTGCATCTGCTCGGCAACATGCTGTTCCTCTACGTCTTCGGGGTGATGACCGAGGAACGGATGGGCCGCGTGCGGTTCACCCTGTTCTACGTCGGCTGCGGCTATCTGGCGCTGATCGGCTACGCCGCCGCCAACGCCGCCTCCCAGCAGTCCCTGGTCGGCGCCTCCGGGGCGATCTCCGCGGTCCTCGGGGCGTTCCTGTTCCTGTTCCCCGGCGCTCGTGTCACCAGTCTCCTCCCCTTCCTGTTCTTCCTCCCGCTGCGCTTTCCCGCCTGGGTCGTGCTGCCCTTCTGGGCGGGGCTGCAGTGGGTGGCGGCGCGGCAGGCCACCCAAGGGCCCGGGGTGGCGTATCTGGCCCATCTGGTGGGCTTCTCGCTGGGCTTCGTCTTCGCATGGGTGCGGTTCGGGCGTCGGGCTAGAGTGAAGGCCGCCCCAGCTCCGGCTCCCGAGGGAGAAAACCAGCCGTGATCACCGCGATCGTGCTCATCAAGACCAGCGTGGACCGGATTCCCGAGATCGCCGAGCAGATCGCTGCGCTGGACAATGTCAGCGAGGTCTTCTCCGTGACCGGTACCTACGATCTGATCGCCATGGTCCGGGTCGGGCGGCACGAGGAGCTGGCCGAGGTCATTCCCGGTCGCATCAGCAAGATCCGGGGGGTGGAGGGCACGGACACGCATGTGGCCTTCCGGACGTACTCCCAGCATGACCTGGAGGCGGCGTTCGCTATCGGGCTGGACAACTAGACGCTCCGCGGGTGCCGTCCGGCGGTTGCGGGGGCGGTTGCCGGTCGTCGGCTGCGGCGCCGTCGTGGCTGGGCGCGCCGTTCCCCGCGCGCCCCTCCGGGGACATCTGCCGGACGTCGGCTGCGGCGCCGTCGTGGCTTGTCGCGCCGTTCCCCGCGCCCCCTGCGGGGACGACTGCCCGTCCTCGACCGCGGCGCCATCGTGGCTTGTCGCGCCGTTCCCCGCGCCCCCTCCGGGGACGACTGCCCGTCCTCGACCGCGGCGCCATCGTGGCTTGTCGCGCCGTTCCCCGCGCCCCCTGCGGGGGCAACCGCCGTCCCTCGACCGCGGCGCCATCGTGGCTTGTCGCGCCGTTCCCCGCGCCCCCTCCGGGGGCAACCGCCGTCCCTCGACCGCGGCGCCATCGTGGCTTGTCGCGCCGTT
>NZ_JBIWKB010000009.1:212972-224069 GCF_044765425.1 Streptomyces sp. NPDC102462
ACCGCGGCGCCATCGTGGCTTGTCGCGCCGTTCCCCGCGCCCCCTCCGGGGGCAACCGCCGTCCCTCGACCGCGGCGCCATCGTGGCTTGTCGCGCAGTTCCCCGCGCCCCCTCCGGGGGCAACCGCCGTCCCTCGACCGCGGCGCCATCGTGGCTTGTCGCGCAGTTCCCCGCGCCCCCTCCCGGGGGCGTCTTATGGGCTCGTCGGGGGTCAGGTTGTGGGGACGCAGCGGCCGTTTTCGGTGTGGTAGTGCCACTGCGCGCCGTCGCGGACCAGTTTCTTCACTGCGGTCACGAAGCGGTCGACGTGTTCGTCGGGGGTGCCCGCGCCGAAGCTGACGCGGATCGCGTTGAGGGACTTCTCGCCGGGCGCGGCCTCCGGGGCGCCGCACTCGCCCTGGGACTGCGGGTCGCCGCCCAGGAGGGTGCGGACGAGGGGGTGGGCGCAGAAGAGCCCATCGCGGACGCCGATGCCGTACTCGGCGGAGAGCGCCGCCGCGAAGTGGGAGCTGTTCCAGCCCTCGACCACGAAGGAGAGCACGCCCACCCGGGGGGCGTCGTCGCCGAAGAGGGACAGGACGCGCACCTCGGGGACCTCGGCCAGGCCCGCGCGGACCTTCTCGATCAGGTGCCGCTCGCGGGCGACCAGGGTGTCGAAGCCGGCCTCCGTGAGGGCCTTGCAGGCGGAGGCGACGGCGTAGGCGCCGATCACGTTCGGCGAGCCGGCCTCATGACGGGCAGCCGTCTCGTGCCACTCCACGGCCACGCCCCCGTCCGCCCGCCGGGTGACCGTACGGCTCGCCCCGCCGCCCGCGAGGTACGGCTCGGCCGCACGCAGCCAGTCGGCGCGTCCGGCGAGCACGCCGGTCCCGAACGGCGCGTACAGCTTGTGCCCGGAGAAGGCGACCCAGTCGACGTCGAGGTCCCGCACCGACACCGGGTGGTGCGGGGCGAGCTGGGCGGCGTCGAGGACGATCCGGGCGCCGTGCGCATGCGCGGCGGCGGCCAGCTCGCGCACCGGCCACAGCTCCCCGGTGACGTTGGAGGCGCCGGTGACACAGACCAGGGCCGGACCGTGCCCGTCACGGCCGGCCAGCGCCGCCTCAAGGGTCGCGACGGCCTGCGCCGGGGTGCGCGGTGCGTCGAGATAGCTGACCTCGGCGTCCTTCCAGGGCAGCAGCGAGGCGTGGTGCTCGGTCTCGAAGACGAAGACCTGACAGCCGGCCGGGAGCACGGCCGCCAGCAGGTTGAGCGAGTCGGTGGTGGAGCGGGTGAAGATCAGCTGGTCGTCGGGGCGGCAGTCCAGGAACTCGGCGACGGTCGCGCGGGCGTTCTCGAACAGGTCGGTGGACAGCTGCGAGAGGTAGCCGGCGCCGCGGTGCACGCTGCCGTAGTAGGGCGCGTAGGCGGCCACGTCGTCCCAGACGCGCTGGAGGGCGGGGGCGCTGGCCGCGTAGTCGAGCGCGGCGTAGGTGACCTCGCCGCCGGTGACGAGCGGCACGGTGACATCACGGCCGAGGACGGGCAGCGGGGCGCGGACGGACTGGTCGGAGGCAGCGGTGGAGACGGACATGGCACAACTCCCGTGAAAGCAGGCGGAATTCACCACGCGAGGGCACACCTGCGGCATCGGGCAGGGCTCGGCGTGGGGAGGAAGAAAGGGGTATGCGGAGGCGGGGCTCTGCGGCCCTATCGCATTCGCTTGCTCACGAGAGGCTCCCTCGACGACCAGGACCCCTGGGCTTGTCACTCAGCAGAGTGCGAGGGGTCCGCGCTTGCCGCAGACCTCGCTGCCTACGGCCTGGTCTTCACCCGGGGCACCCCGCCACGGACGGAGGGTTGCCGGACAGTCGGCCGGGGCCGAATGACTGTCGCTCATGACCTGACGGATATCCTGCCACACGATCATCGATGCGCAAGGCGCGGTCCGGATCCTGGACCGCGCCCTGCGTCACATCGCCGTACGGGGCCTCACGCGTGGCTGGCGGCGGCCCAGCGTGCGAGCGTTCGGCGGGCCGCGCCGGAGTCGATCGACTCGGCGGCCTTCGCCATGCCGTCCCGGATCTGGTCGGCCAGCGGCCCGCTCCCCGGCTCCAGGGCGACCAGGGCCGCCGCCGAGTTCAGCAGCACCGCGTCCCGCACCGGGCCCGTCTCGCCGTCCAGCAGCCGCCTGGCCACCCCGGCGTTGTAGGCGGGGTCGGCGCCGCGCAGCGCCGACACGGGGACCAGGTCGAGGCCGACCTCGCGCGGGTCGAAGACGTCCTCGGTGACCTTGCCGTCGCGCACCACCCAGACCCGGGAGGTGGCGGTGGTCGTCAGCTCGTCCAGGCCGTCGTCCCCGCGGAAGACCAGCGCGGAGGAGCCGCGTTCGGCCAGCACCCCGGCGATGAGCCCCGCCATCCGGGTGTCGAAGCAGCCGATCGCGGAGGCGGTGACCCGGGCCGGGTTGGTGAGCGGCCCGAGGAGGTTGAACGAGGTCGGAATCCCGAGGTCCCGGCGGACGGCGCCGACGAACCGCATCGAGGGGTGGAAGGTGGCCGCGAAGCAGAAGGTGATTCCGGCCTCCTCGACCACCCGCGCGACCCGTTCCGGCGTCAGATCCAGGTTGATGCCGAGCTGTTCCAGCACATCGGAGGATCCGCTCGCCGAGGAGGAGGCCCGGTTGCCGTGCTTGACGACCTTCGCGCCGGCCCCGGCGAGCACGATGGCGGACATCGTGGAGATGTTGACCGTCTTGGCCCGGTCGCCGCCCGTACCGACGATGTCGACGGCCGGACCGGGGATGTGCAGCGGCTTGGCGTGCTGGTACATCGCCTCGACCAGGCCGGTGATCTCCTCGACCGTCTCGCCCTTGGCCCGCAGCGCCACCAGGAAGCCGGCGACCTGGGCGTCCGCGGCCTCGCCGGACATGATGCGGTCCATGGCCCAGGCCGTGTCACCGGCGCTCAGGTCCTGGCCGCCGAGCAGCGCGCTCAGCAGGTCGGGCCAGGAACGGCCCGCCGCGGTGTCGCCTCCAGCGGGGGTCACAGCGCTCATCAGCCGCTCCGGTCGTCGGTCGTCGGTCGTCGTCAATTTCGGATCGGCTCCACCCTATCCATCCGGCGGATGCACGAGGGGCCCCGTCCGAACACCGGACGGGGCCCCTCGCGCGTGGCGTGGCGTGCGCAGCGATCAGTGGTGGCCGTGGCCGCTCGTGATCTCCTTGTACTCCTCGACGGTGGGCTTCGGGATCTGGGCGTCCTCGCCGTAGTAGGCGTCGCTGAGCTTGGCGCGCAGCTTCTCGGACCCCTTCACCTTCCGCTCGACACCGTTCTCGTCGACCGTCGGGCCGACCTGGGCCGGCTCGTACTGGTGGTGGGCCGTGAGGGTGTGCAGCTGCTCCTGGCTGAGCGGCTCATGGACCTCGATGAACTCACCGTGCGGCAGACGCTTGATGATGCCGGTCTCGCGGCCGTGCAGCACCTTCTCGCGGTCCCGGCGCTGCAGGCCGAGGCAGATCCGCTTGGTGGCGATGAACGCGATGACCGGTCCGACGAAGAAGAAGATCCGGACGAACCAGGTGACGGCGTTGATCGACAGGTGCAGGTGTGTGGCCCACAGGTCGTTGCCGCCGCCGACCAGGGTGATCATGTAGACGGTGATCCAGGCGACACCGAACGCGGTCCGGGTGGGGGCGTTGCGCGGGCGGTCCAGGATGTGGTGCTCGCGCTTGTCGCCGGTGATCCAGGACTCGATGAACGGGTAGACCGCGATCGCCGCCAGGACCAGCGGGAAGACGACCAGCGGGATGAAGACGCCCAGGACGAGCGTGTGACCCCAGAGGTTGATCTCCCAGCCCGGCATGAAGCGGATCAGACCCTCGGCGAAGCCCATGTACCAGTCGGGCTGGGCGCCGGTGGACACCTGGTCCGCGCGGTAGGGGCCGATGGCCCAGATCGGGTTGATCTGCGCGACGGCCGCGATGGCCGCGATGACACCGAAGACCAGGAAGAAGAAGCCTCCGGCCTTGGCCATGTAGACCGGCAGCAGCGGCATGCCGACGACGTTCTTCTCGGACTTCCCGGGGCCCGCGAACTGCGTGTGCTTGTGGTAGAAGACCAGGATCAGGTGGCCCACCACCAGGCCGAGCATGATGCCCGGCAGCAGCAGGATGTGGACCGAGTAGAACCGGGCCACGAAGTCATGGCCGGGGAACTCGCCGCCGAAGAGGAAGAACGACAGGTACGTGCCGACGATCGGCACGGACAGGATCGCGCCCTCCATGAAGCGGACACCGGTGCCGGAGAGCAGGTCGTCCGGGAGCGAGTAACCGGTGAAACCGGTGAACATGCCGAGGACGAACAGCAGGAAGCCGAACAGCCAGTTGATCTCACGCGGCTTGCGGAACGCGCCGGTGAAGAACACGCGCATCATGTGCACGAACATGCCGGCGAGGAAGATCAGCGCGGCCCAGTGGTGGATCTGCCGGACCAGCAGACCACCGCGCACGTCGAAGGAGATGTGCAGGGTCGAGCTGAACGCCTCGGACATCAGCTGCCCCTGCAGCGGGACGTACGAGCCGTGGTACTCCACCTCGTTCATCGACGGGTGGAAGAACAGCGTCAGATACACACCCGTGAGGATGATGATGATGAAGCTGTACAGGCAGACCTCGCCCAACATGAACGACCAGTGGTCGGGGAAGATCTTGCGCATGTTGGCCTTGGCCAGGGAGTAGATCCCCAGCCGGCCGTCGGCCCAGTCGGCGACGCGTTCGCCGGCCGGTGCCTTCCCGCGAGAGCGGGACTCTTGGTTCGATGCAGTGCTCATCCGCGCTCCCAGAAAGCAGGACCGACGGGCTCCGCGAAGTCGCCGAGCGCCTGGAGGTAACCCTCGTCGCTCACGCCGATGCGCAGCTGCGGCAGGGCGTGACCGGCGGGGCCGAAGATCACTCGGGCACCGTCGGAGAGGTCGAAGGTGGACTGATGGCACGGGCAGAGCACGTGGTGCGTCTGCTGCTCGTACAGCGAGATCGGGCAGCCGACGTGGGTGCAGATCTTCGAGTAGGCCACGATGCCCTCGTGCGACCACTCGAGCTCGCGCTTGTCCTTGATGTTGTCCGGCTGGATCCGGACGATCATCAGGGCGGCCTTGGCGATCTCGTTCTGGAAGTTCTCGTCGTGCTCCTCCAGGCCCTCGGGCTTGGCGAAGGTCAACGAGCCCACGGCGACGTCAGAGGGGCGCAGCGGCTCGTTGGTGTTCATGTTGACGAGCAGCGTGCCGTTCTTCCACATCGTGTGGCGCAGCTTGCTCTCGGGCAGCGGCCCGAGATCGCGCAGCAGCACGACACCGGAGAGCGGCACCAGGGTGAGCGCGCCGAACATCGTGTTGCGGATCAGCTTGCGGCGGCCGAGCGCGGACTCCTTGGCGCCCTGCTTGAAGTCCTCGTGCACCTTGGTGCGGACCTCGGGGGACGCCTCGATCGGGTGCCGATCGTCGGCGATCTCCGCGTCGGACATCAGGGTGCGGGCCCAGTGGACCGCGCCCGCGCCGATGCAGAACAGCGCCGCGCCGAGCGTCAGACCGAGCGCGAAGTTGAGCGCGCTGACGTGACCGATCGGGAAGACGAAGATCGACTTGTCGTGCGGGATCGCCACGTACGAGGCGATGAAGCCGACGGTGGCCAGCATCGACACCGTGAACAGCAGGGCGACGGCCCGCTCGGACCGCTTGGCGGCCCGCTCGTCGATGTCCTGGATGCGGTGCTCGTGCGGCGGCAGCCCCGGGTCGGCGAACGGGTCCTTCTCGTCCGCGACGCTCAGCGCGCCGGCCTGCTCGGCGGGCAGGTTCTCTTCTGGAATGTCTTGGCTACTCATGACCTCTTGGCCTTTGCGGTCCGAGCGGCGACCCAGACGGCGACCGCGACCAGTGCGCCCAGTCCGAAGATCCACGCGAACAGGCCCTCGCTGACCGGTCCGAGACCGCCCAGGGACAGGCCACCGGGGTTCTCGGTGTCGCTGCTGTTGACCGCGTTCAGGTACGCGATGATGTCCTTCTTGTTCTTCTCCGACAGCGTGGTGTCGGGGAAGGAGGGCATGTTCTGCGGGCCGGTCTGCATGGCCTCGTAGATGTGCTTCGGGTCGACGCCTTCGAGGTTCGGCGCGAACTTGCCCTTGGTCAGCGCCCCGCCCTTGCCGGTGAAGTTGTGGCACTGCGCGCAGTTGGTACGGAACAGATCACCGCCCTTGGCGATGTCCGCGCCCTCCGGGCCGTACTGCGCCTTCGTCGGCACCTCGGGACCGGCGCCCAGCGAGGCGATGTACGCCGCGAGCTGGTCGATCTGGGCCTGCGTGTAGATGTTCTTCTTCTTCGGGACCTGGGCGCCCTGGGAGGTCGCGGCCGGCATCCGGCCGGTGGCCACCTGGAAGTCCACGGCCGCGGCGCCCACACCCACGAGACTCGGCCCGTCGGAGGAGCCCTGGCCACCGGTGCCGTGGCAGCTGGCGCAGCCGACCGAGTAGAGCTTCTTGCCCTCCTCGATGGTCAGGGACTGGGCGGTCGTGTCGGCCTGCGCCTTGCTCGCAGGCGCGAACGCGGCGTACAGCCCCCCGGTGGCCGCCAGCGCGAAGAGTAGGACGACGACCGCCGCCAGCGGATGGCGTCGTCGTGCGGAGAGCTTTTTCACGGATTACCCCGGTGTCAGGATCTTCTGCGTCGATGCTTCTGTGGTGGATCGGTGGCCGTCGTCCGGCGCGCCGACTTACTTGATCAGGTAGATCGTGGCGAAGAGGCCGATCCAGACGACATCGACGAAGTGCCAGTAGTAGGACACGACGATGGCGGCGGTCGCCTGCTCGTGCGTGAACCTCTTCGCCGCGTAGGTGCGGCCGAGGACCAGCAGGAAGGCGATGAGACCGCCCGTCACGTGCAGGCCGTGGAAGCCGGTGGTCAGGTAGAACACGGAACCGTACGGGTCGGAGGACAGCGAGATGCCGTCCTTCTTCACCAGCTCCGTGTACTCGTAGATCTGACCGCCGATGAAGATCGCACCCATGATGAAGGTGACGATGAACCAGCCACGGAGCTTCTTCACGTCACCGCGCTCGGCGGCGAACACGCCGAGCTGGCAGGTGAGCGAGGAGAGCACCAGGATCGTGGTGTTCGTCGCCGAGAAGGGCACGTTGAGGGCGTGCGCCATCGACTTCCAGTGGGTCGGTCCCGTCACCGATCGCAGGGTGAAGTACATCGCGAAGAGGGCCGCGAAGAACATCAGCTCGGAACTCAGCCAGATGATGGTTCCGACGCTGGTGAGGTTCGGCCGGTTGACCGACGGGTGCGCGTGCCCGGTTTCTACTGTCGTTGCTGTCGCCACGCCCGACATTATGTCGGTCGCTTATCCCGCGCTCACTCCCGGGGGTGCCGTTCGGAGTGTCCGCCCCTGTCATACCGGTGTTGACGTGGTGTTCATGGGAGTAGCATCCGGCCCAACGGCCCTGTCCGCACGACGCCGACGTCTCGGAGGAACAATGCAGCCGACCGCCACGGTGCTGGTCTACAGCGACGACTCCAACACCCGCGAGCAGGTACGGATGGCCACCGGGCGGCGGCCCGCCCCCGATGTGCCGCTGGTCGAGTTCGTGGAATGCGCTACTCCGGCCGCCGTCCTGCGCGAGCTGGACCGCGGTGGGATCGATGTCTGCGTGCTGGACGGTGAGGCCGTGCCGATGGGGGGCATGGGGGTCTGCCGGCAGATCAAGGACGAGGTGTTCCACTGCCCGCCGGTGCTGTTGCTGATGGGGCGGCCCCAGGACGCGTGGCTGGCCACCTGGAGCCGGGCCGACGCCGCGGTGACCCTGCCGGTGGAGCCGGTGGAGTTCGCGTCGGCGCTGGCCTCTTTGCTGCGGTCGAAGCGGCTCGCTCCGCTGTAAGGGCGGATGCGCCGTCCGGGGGTCGGCTGCCGTCGTGACCCCATGCCGGCGGTCCCCGGCCGGGGGGCTGCGCGTCGTCTGGCGGGTGCGGCTACGTCGTGGCTGAGCGCGCCCGCGCGGCGAAGCCGCACATTGACACAGCCCCGCGCCCCTTCGGGGGCGCTTGCGCCTGTCGGCGGGTGCCGTTGCGCTCCCCTGTCGGGGGGCTGCGCGTCGTCTGGCGGGTGCGGGTGCGTCGTGGCTCGTCGCGCAGTTCCCCGCGCCCCTTCGGGGGCGAACGACCGTTGGCAAACCTCGGCTGCGTTGTGGCTCGGCGCGCCCGCGCGGCCGAGCCGCATATCGATACAGCCCCGACGGGTGCCGTTGCACCCCCGCCAGGGGGCCTGCGCGTCGTCTGGCGGGTGCGGGTGCGTTGTGGCTCGTCGCGCAGTTCCCCGCGCCCCTTTGGGGCGAACCACCGTGAGTAAGCCCCGGCTGTGTTGTGGCTGGGCGCGGCCGCGCGGCGGGGCCGCACATTGATGCAGTCTCGCGGTCCTTCCGGGGCGAACCACCGTGAGTAAGCCTCGGTGGCGGAGCCGCAGGTTGGTGCAGCCCCGTGGTGCTTTGGGGTGCGGGGGTGGTGGGGGTTACAGGGGCTTGGGGTCCAGGCGGGGGGTGGTTTGGTGGGGGGTGTTGGGGCCGGAGGCCAGGGCGCTGCCTGTGCGCCACTTGGTCCAGTCGATGTTCCAGTCGCCGTAGCCGTTGTCGAACGGTTCCATCTGGTCACCGTTGGAGTTGATGACCTTGACGATGTCGCCGGGGCGGACGGTGTCGTAGAACCACTTGGCGTTGCCGGTGCTCATGCCGGTGCAGCCGTGGCTGACGTTGGCGGCGCCCTGGGAGCCAACGGACCAGGGGGCGGCGTGGACGTACTCGCCGGACCAGGTGACCCGGGTCGCGTAGTACACCGGAAGGTCGTAGGAGTCCGAGGTGCCCTCGGCGATTCCCACGGTGGTGCCGCGCATCCGTACGAAGTACTCCTTCTCCAGCACCACCTTGACACCGTTGCGTGTCTCGAAGCCGGGCTTGCCGGTGGTGACCGGGATCTGGTTGATCTCCTGGCCGTTCTTGTACACCGTCAGCGTGTGCGTGGCGGCGTCCGTGAGGGCCTCGACCCGGTCCCCCGTGGTGATCTTCAGCGGCTTCGCCTTGCCGCCCCGCAGCCGGTCGTCGATCCGGATGCCCTCCAGGTTGCTGTGCACCTGGATGGTGGCGTGGGCGGGCCAGTAGTCCTCGGGACGGTAGTGCAGCTGCTTGTCGTCCACCCAGTACCAGGAGCCCTTCACGGCAGGCGTGGACTCGACTCGAAGGGCGTTCTCCACGATGGCGCGCTGCGCCTTGTCCTTGACGGGCTCGTTCAGCTCGGCCGTGATGGGCTGGCCGACGCCGTACTCACCCGCCTCGGGGCCGAAGGTGACGTCGAGGGTCTTCTTGGTGGTGGGCCGGCTGGTGTCGAAGGTGAGGGTCTTGCGGCCGGGCGCCCCGTCCGCGTTCTCCGTGCTGACCCGCACCGTGTAGTGGGCGTCGGCGGCGAGCGGGGAGGTGCTGTGCCAGCGGCTGCCGTCGGCCGCGAGTTCGCCCGCCACATAGCGTCCTGTCGCGTCCACGGCCGTGACGTCCGTGATGCGCCCCTCTCCGCTCTTGGCGGTCACCTCAAGGGGCTTGTCCGGGTCGGCCTTCTTCCCGGCGTCCTTGGGAGTGTTGAAGGAGATCTGGCCCGCCGCGTCGTACGGCTTGGCCGCCAGGGGGTCGTCGCCGTGCGAACCGCAGGAGACGGCGCCGGTACCGAGGGCGGTCACCAGCAGCGTGCAGCCGACGACGGTGCGGATGCGGGCTCGGGGGAACGCAGTCTGGCTCATGACCTCACGCTAGGAAGCCTCGTCAACACTGGCGCGCTGGGTGAGCCGTACGGGTGAATGTCCCCCGGAACAATGACGACGGGAGCCCGGCCCCCTTGCGGGGACCGGGCTCCCGTGCGTGTCCGCTGTGTCCTACTGGGTGCGGTTCTCACCGTGGTAGTACTCGAAGACCCAGCCGAACAGGCCGATCAGGATGATCGGCAGCGAGAAGTACAGCAGCCACCAGCCGACCGCAATCCCGAGGAAGGCCAGCGCGCCGCCGATGCCGAGGGCGAGCGGCTGCCAGCTGTGCGGGCTGAAGAAGCCCAGCTCGCCCGCGTCGTCCGCGACGTCGGCCTCCTTGTCGTCCTGGGCGCCCACGTCGACCCGCCGGGCGGTGAAGCCCAGGTAGAAGCCGACCATGATGCACAGGCCGAAGGCCAGGAAGAGCGCCGTGGTACCGGCCGGCTCCTTCGACCACACGCCGTAGACGACCGCCACGGCGAGCACGAAGACACTCAGCCACATGAACAAATGGCCCTGGATCTTCACTTGCCGGCCTCCTTGCCGCCCGCGATGGCGCTGCTGCCGTGACCGGCGTACTCCAGCTGCTCGAGGGCCGCGATCTCAGGATGGTGCAGGTCGAACGCCGGGGATTCGCTGCGGATCCGCGGCAGGGTGAGGAAGTTGTGCCGCGGCGGCGGGCAGGAGGTCGCCCACTCCAGCGAACGGCCGTAGCCCCACGGGTCGTCGACCTCGACCTTCTTGCCGTACTTGGCCGTCTTCCACACGTTGTACAGGAACGGCAGGATCGACAGACCCAGCAGGAACGACGAGATCGTGGAGACCGTGTTCAGCGCGGTGAAGCCGTCGGCCGCCAGATAGTCGGCGTACCGGCGCGGCATGCCCTCGGCGCCCAGCCAGTGCTGCACCAGGAAGGTGCCGTGGAAGCCGATGAACAGCGTCCAGAAGGTGATCTTGCCGAGGCGTTCGTCCAGCATCTTGCCGGTCCACTTCGGCCACCAGAAGTGGAAGCCGGAGAACATCGCGAAGACCACGGTGCCGAAGACGACGTAGTGGAAGTGGGCCACCACGAAGTACGAGTCGGAGACGTGGAAGTCCATCGGCGGCGACGCCAGGATGACACCGGTCAGACCACCGAAGGTGAAGGTGATCAGGAAGCCGGTCGCCCAGAGCATCGGTGTCTCGAAGGACAGCGAGCCCTTCCACATGGTGCCGATCCAGTTGAAGAACTTCACCCCGGTCGGTACCGCGATCAGGAAGGTCATGAAGGAGAAGAACGGCAGTAGCAC
>NZ_JBIWKB010000010.1:0-180758 GCF_044765425.1 Streptomyces sp. NPDC102462
CAACAAGGACCCGGAGGCCCCGATCTTCGACCTGGTCGACTACGGCGTCGTCGGCGACCTCTTCGACGTCGTCCCGCAACTCACCGAGGAGATCAACACCCGCAAGGGCTGATCCCCGCCGGGCCCGACGAGGCCCCCGCGACCGCTGGAACTCAACACCGGTCGCGGGGGCCTCGGTTCGTCCCCGGGCCGTCAGCCCAGGGTCAGGGACGCCTGCACCGGCAGATGGTCGCTCGGGAACTGGCCGCCCGCCGAGAAGGTGTTGATCGACGCCCGCCGGGTGGTGACCCCCGGTGTGGCCAGGATCCAGTCGATGCGGTCGCCGTCCGGCGTCAGCGGCCGGTAGCCGTGGAAGGTGGCGTACAGCGGGCCGCGCTCGCCCGCCGTGTCCCACGTGTCCACCAGACCCGCGCCCAGCAGCGTGTCGTAGACCGTGTTCTTGTGGGCGGCGACATTGAAGTCGCCGGTCACCACGAGCGGCAGCGAGCGGTCGAGCCCGTGGACGCGACCGGCGATCAGGGCGGCGGACCGCTCGCGCGCGTACTGACTCGCGTGGTCGAAGTGCGTGTTGAGGACGTAGAACTCCCGGCCCCCGGAGCGCTGGTCCCGGAAGCGGACCCAGGTGACCATCCGGGCGAAGGCCGCACCCCAGGTGTTCGAGCCGATCACGTCCGGGGTGTCGGAGAGCCAGAAGTGGTCGTACTCGACCGGGGTGAGGCGCTGGGTGTCGTAGAAGACCGCCATGGACTCGTCTCGGCTGCCGTGCAGTCGGCCGGTGCCGATCCAGTCGTAGCGCGGCCCGAGATCGGCGTCGATGTCCAGCAGTTGCGGGAAGAGACCTTCTTGTGTGCCGATGACGTGCGGGGCCTCGCGGCGCAGCAGGCGGCGCATGACCGGCCTGCGGGCGGTCCAGCTGTTCGGCTCGGTGGTGCTCGCGAAGCGCAGGTTGAAGGACATGACCTCCAGTCGGCGGTCCGGCTCCGGCTCCGCCGAGGCGGCGGGGACGGACAGTGCTGTACTGGACAGGGGCACGGTCACCGCCGCGGACAGGGCGGCCTTGAGACCCAGACGGCGCGTGACTCGGCTGTGGTTCGGCACGGGGGCTCCTTCGGTGGGAACGGGCCGGGCGAGTCGGTGGTACGGACGCGTGATACCGCCCTACGGGGTGGGCGTGAACATGGCGATATGGCCGTGTGGCCGCGCGCGGGCAGGGTGTTGACCATCAGGAAGGCGCCCGGATAACTTCGTTCAACGGATTGTTGATTCCGCAGTGCGGAAGATGGAGGCTGTGGGATGGGGCAGGGCCAGCAGGAGCAGCCGGCGACGAGCCTCGCGCGCGCCGTCAGCGAGGAGATCGGCGCATCCCTCGCCCCGGTCGACGCCGAGCTGGCCCGCCGCTACCCGGGAGACCCCGGCACCCGGCAGCCCGTCCACACGGTCTACGTCCCCGGCGACGCGTTCGCCGCCGACACCATCCGCTCCTGGGGCGACCAGGCCCTCGCGGCGCTCGACGAACACGCCCCCGACGCTGCCTCCTTCGCCGCCGTCCTCGGCCTCGACGACGAACTCGCCGGACCCGTCCACGAGCGGGTGCGCGCCAAGCTGGCACGCGAGCCCGTGGAGGACCTGCGGGTCGACTTCGAGGACGGCTACGGACCGCGCCCGGACGCCGAGGAGGACCAGGCGGCCGCCCGTGCCGCCCGGCTGATCGCCGGGGCGTACGAGAATGGCACGGCGGCGCCGTACATGGGGATCCGCATCAAGTGCCTGGAGGCGGCGGTGCGCGAGCGGGCCATCCGCACCCTCGACATCTTCCTGACGGGCCTCACGGCGGCTGGGGGGCCGCCGCGTGGCCTGGTCGTCACCCTGCCCAAGGTGACCTACGCCGAGCAGGTCAGCGCCATGGTGCGGCTCCTGGAGGCCTTCGAGAAGGCGTGCGGCCTCACGCCCGGCCGGCTCGGCTTCGAGATCCAGATCGAGACCAGCCAGGCCATCCTCGCCGCCGACGGCACGGCGACGGTCGCGCGGATGATCCGGGCCGCCGAGGGCAGGGCCACGGGGCTGCACTACGGCACCTTCGACTACAGCGCCGGCCTCGGTGTCTCCGCCGCCCACCAGGCCGGCGACCATCCGGCCGCCGACCACGCCAAAGCGGTCATGCAGGTCGCCGCCGCGGGCACCGGCGTCCGCGTGTCCGACGGCTCCACCAACGTGCTTCCGGTCGGCCCGGCCGAGCAGGTCCACGCCGCCTGGCGGCTGCACTACGGCCTCACCCGGCGGGCCCTGGCCCGCGCCTACTACCAGGGCTGGGACATGCACCCCGGCCACCTCCCCACCCGCTACGCCGCCGTGTTCGCCTTCTACCGCGAGGGCTTCGCGCAGGCGGCGGCGCGACTGGCCCGGTACGCGGACCGGGCCGGCGGCGTCGGCGAGATCGCGGACGAGCCCGCCACCGCCAGGGCGCTCGGCGGACACCTGCTGCGCGGCCTGGACTGCGGTGCCCTCGACCCCGACGAGGTGCACCGGCTCACCGGTCTGACCCGTCCGGACCTGGAGCACTTCGCCGCCCCGCACCACACCGACCGCACGGCCCCGGCCACCTAGACCGGGAGAACAGCGCCCTCCGCCCCCGGACGGCTGCGAGACGCACCGTCGCCGCCCCACAGGACGAGGCACGCGTAGCAGCCAGGGGTGGTCCAGTCTGGGCCGGTTCGTGGTTCCTGGTGGGTTGCGCGGCGCGTAGCCGCTGCCGCGCGGACGCCGCGCCGGTTGACGTGCGCGTAGTCACCCGGGGGCTGTTCCGTCGGTCGGTTCGACCCGCGGGTCCGGTGCCGGGCATCTGGGCCGGGTCATGGTTCCCGGTGGGTAGCGGCGCTGGCTGCGCGGCGCGTAGTCGCTGTCGCGCGGACGCTGTTCCCGTTGACGTGCGCGTAGTCACCCGGGGGCTGTTCCGTCGGCCGGTTCGATCCGCGGGTCCGGTGCGGGCAGCTGGGCCGGGTCGTGGTTCCCGGTGGGCAGCGGCGTGTGCTCGTCGGCGTCGACCACCGCGGGCTGCCGCGCGTCCGGCCACGTCCTGACGGCTCCCGTACCGTCCCGGGAGCGCGGTACGGCCTACCCCGGGGCGGCGCGTGGGCGCCGATGCCCGGCCCTGTCACCCGTGTCTTGAGCACGGGGACGCCGGAGGCGGGCGGCAAGTGCCCCGTCTTGTGCGGCAGCCGACGGCGAGGACAGCGCGCGGCCGGTCTGACGATGCGTCGGTCACAGCTTTGGCCGGCGACGATGACGGGCGGACGAAGTCCCCCGCTTCCGGCTCCGGCACCTCCGTGGCTCCCGCACGCCCGGCCTCGGCGGCCGGATCACTCGCCGCCGGGGCCCCCTGCCGTCGGCTCCCTCGCCGCCGGGCCTCGCCGCCGTCGGCCTGGCCGTGCCGTGGGCCCTTGTCTTCGGTACCGTCGAGTTGCCGGTCGGCGTCGGTCGAGGGTGCTCAGGTGGCCGGGGGCAGCTCGCCCGAACCGCGGGTGATCAGGCGGGTCGGCAGCTCGATGCGCTCCGGGGCGACGAGGCTGCCGTCCAGCTGCCGGAACAGGCGCTCGGCGGCGGTGCGGCCGAGGGCCGCGGAGTCCTGGGCGACGACCGTGACGCCGGGGCGGAGCAGATCGGCGAGTTCGATGTCGTCGAAACCGACCAGGGCGACGGGCCGGGTGTGCTGGGCGAGCACCCGGATCACGGTCACCGTCACCCGGTTGTTGCCCGTGAAGATCGCGGTGACGGGGGAGGACGCGGCAAGCATCTCCTCGGCCGCGCGGCGCACCCGCTCCGGGTCGGTCGCCCCCAGGGACATCCAGCCGTCCTGGACGGGTATCCCGGCGTCGTCCATGGCCGCCCGGTAGCCGCGCAGCCGCTCCGCCGCGGTGTGGATGCCGGGCATGTCGCCGATGAAGCCGATCCGGCGGTGCCCGTGGGCGATCAGATGGGCCACCCCGTCGCGGGCGCCGCCGAAGTTGTCGGACAGGACCACATCGGCGTCGATCTTCCCGGCCGGGCGGTCCACGAACACGGTCGCGACGCCCGCCCTGATCTCCGGCTCCAGATAGCGGTGGTCGTCCCCGGCGGGAATGATCACCAGCCCGTCCACCCGCCGTGCGCACAGGGCCAGCGCCAGTTCCTGCTCGCGGTCCGGGTCCTCCGCGCTGGAGCCGTTGATCAGCAGGGCGCCGTGGGCGCGGGCCACCTCCTCGACGGCGCGGCTGAGCGGTCCGTAGAACGGGTCGGCGAGGTCCTCCAGGACCAGGCCGATGCTCGCGGTCCGGCCCTTGCGCAGCACCCGCGCACTGTCGTTGCGGCGGAAGCCGAGCGCGTCGATGGCTTCCTGCACGCGGCGCTCGGTGTCCGGGGTGACTCCCGGCTCGCCGTTGACCACGCGGGAGACCGTCTTGAGCCCGACACCGGCCCGCGCCGCCACGTCCTTCATCGTGGGACGGTTGCCGTAGCGGGATCCGGAGAATCGGTCGGCGCGGCGGGTGGTCTCTGGCACGATGCTGCGTCCTGTCCTGTCGTTCACGGGGGGTGCGTAGGTCAATGGGCTGGTATGAGGATGTGGCGTCGAGCATAGAGCCTGGACAACGTTGTCAGATGCGGGAGACACTGTCCATCGCAATCACCGGCCTGCGCCCCCACCGCGAGACCGGGCTGCGTCTCGCACTGCTTTCTCATGGTTGACGGGGAGATTCGACTCTGATGCACACCGACCTCGTGGCTGCGCTCGACATCGGCGGCACCAAGATCGCCGGCGCGCTGGTGGACGGCCACGGACGGATCCAGGTCCGCGCTCAGCGCTCGACGCCCGCCCAGCAGGACGGCGAGACCGTCATGCGGGCGGTGGCGGAGGTGCTGGGCGAGCTCGCCAGATCCCCCCTGTGGCGCCGCGCAAGCTCCGTCGGCATCGGCAGCGCCGGGCCCGTGGACGCCTCCGCGGGCACCGTGAGCCCGGTGAACGTGCCGGGCTGGCGCGGCTTCCCGTTGGTCGAGCGGGTGCGGGCGGCGACCGGCGGGCTGCCCGTCGAACTGATCGGCGACGGTGTGGCGATCACGGCCGCCGAGCACTGGCAGGGGGCCGCCCGCGGCCATGACAACGCGCTGTGCATGGTGGTCTCGACCGGCGTCGGCGGCGGCCTCGTCCTGGGCGGCCAGCTGCACCCCGGACCCACCGGCAACGCGGGCCACATCGGCCACATCAGCGTCGACCTCGACGGCGATCCCTGCCCGTGCGGCTCCCGTGGCTGCGTCGAGCGGATCGCCAGCGGCCCCAACATCGCCCGGCGCGCCCTGGAGGGCGGCTGGCGGCCCGGCGCCGACGGGGACGCTTCGGCGGCCGCGGTCGCGGCGGCCGCCCGCGCCGGCGACCCCGTCGCGGTGGCCTCCTTCGAGCGTGCCGCGCAGGCGCTGGCCGCCGCCATCGCGGCCACCGCGACCCTGGTGGAGATCGACATCGCGGTGATCGGCGGCGGCGTCGGCAAGGCGGGCGACATCCTCTTCGCGCCGTTGCGCAAGGCCCTCGGTGACTACGCGACCCTCTCCTTCGTACGGCGGCTGACGGTGACGCCCGCGCAGATGGGCACGGACGCCGGTCTGGTGGGTGCCGCCGCGGCCGGACTGGCGAGGCGGCCGGACGCGACCGCGGCGGGGGTCTGACACCACTCCCCGGTGCCGGGGCGAAGGGTCACGCGCGGGTCGCCCGGTTCAGCAGCCGATCCGCGCGTCGGCCCAGTCCGCGTGGTCCGAGTCGATGCCGTCGCCGCCGTCGGTGACGACCAGCCGGACCACCTGGGCGCCGCTCACGTCGGCGGTCAGCGGCCGGGCCGGCATCGCGTTGGTCAGCACCCCGGTGGCGGCGACCTTCGTGCCGTCGGCCCAGACCTCGAAGGCGACGGTGCCGTTCGCGCCCTTCTCGTCGTCCACGCCGACCTCCGCGGTGACCGTCTCGCAGGCCCCGCCCGTGTAGTACTCGACGGAACTCTCCGCGTGCACGCCGAGGCCCTTGGCGTAGACCACGCCGCCCAGCGTGAGGGGATTGCCGTCACCGGCCGCGCTCTCGCCGTTGCTGGTGTCGCGCTCCACCGGACCCCAGCCGTTGGTGGCCGAAAGCCACGGCAGATCGCCGAGGTACGACGTCCCGGACGGGGGCGGCACCACGACGGACGCCGTCAGCGGCAGCGCGGTCTCGACACGGGTTCCCGACGGCGCGCGGTACCGGGCCGTCAGCGTCAGGGCGTAGGACCCCGCCGGTGTGCCGGGCGGCGCGGTGACCCGCCAGCCGGTGCGCAGCGAACGGCCCGTCGCGAGCGTCGCCGCCTCGGTGGCCGATGTCGGGGTGACGGTCCAGTCCGCGGGGCCGGTCAGCGCCACCGACACCTGCCGGGCCGGGGCGCGGCCGAGGTCGGTGACCGAGCTGGTCAGCGCGGCAGGGGCGCCCGCCTCGACGTATGGGCCGCCGTCCAGGCCGAGTTCGACCGCCGGCGGATGCGCGGCCCAGCGGGGGTCCACCTGGACCCGGACGAGGACTGTGCCGTGGGCCGGGACGGTCGCCGAGACGGTGCCGGCGGTCTGGTAGCTGCGGTGCTGCCACAGGTCGCGCAGGGTGTAGCCGGGGGCGTCCGGGAGACCCGCGGCCCGCGCGGTCGTCGAGATGCGCTGTGCGGTGCCGGACTCGTTGAACAGGGCCACCGCGCGGCTGCCGTCCCGCAGCTCCTTGGCTACGACCCAGCGCCCGCCCTCGGACGAGACGACCGTGCCCTGCCTGCCCAGCGGGTCCTGGTCGACGGCGATGACCTCCTTGTTGCCCAGGATGTCGAAGGTCGCCTGGGACGCCGTGCGCAGGTCGGTGCCGATGAGGAGCGGCGCCGCCATGATCGACCACATCGAGAAGTGCGAGCGGTACTCGGTGTCGGTCATGCCGCCGTTGCCGACCTCCAGCATGTCGGGGTCGTTCCAGCAGCCGGGACCGGCGTACTGCGCGAGGGGCAGGTTCTGCTTGAGGATCGACAGCATCGAGCCCCAGCTGTCGCTGATGTCCCCGGTCGTCCGCCACAGCTGGCCGAGGTCCCCGGCCCACTCCCAGGGCCTGTTCTCGCCCCATTCGCAGATGCTGTACACGATGGGCCGCCCGGTCGCCCTCAGGGCGTCCCGCATGGTCGTGTAGCGGAGCCTGGCGTCCACGCCCTGGTTGTTGCAGTTGTCGTACTTGAGGTAGTCCACGCCCCAGTCGGCGAACTGCTGGGCGTCGCTGTACTCGTGGCCGAGCGCGCCGGGGAAGCCCGCGCTGTTGCACGTCTTCGTGCCGGCGCTGGTGTAGATGCCGAGCTTGAGCCCCTTGGCGTGGACGTAGTCGGCGACGGCCTCGATCCCGCCGGGGAAGCGGACCGGGTCGGGGACCAGTTTGCCGTTCGCGTCACGGCTGGGCAGGGCCCAGCAGTCGTCGAGGTTGACGTACTGGTACCCGGCGTCCTTGAGGCCCTTCGTCACGAACAGGTCGGCGATGCCCTTGACCATCTCCTCGTCGAAGTCGGCGCGGCAGTGCGTGGAGTTCCAGTTGTTGAAGCCCATCGGCGGGGTGAGGGCCAGACCGTCGGCGGGGGCGGGCGCGGCGGGCGCCTCGGCGGGGGCCGCCGCGGCGGCAGGGACGGCGAGGCCCGCCGCGCACAGCAGGCCGGCGGTGAGCGCTCCGAACGCTCTGCGGCGGATGGTGCGGGTGTGAGGGTGACGCATCGTTACGTTCCTCCTCCTCGCGAAAGGCGGCAATGACGTCATGTACGTGTCATCGATGGGCGTTCACGGTAGGACGTGTCCGACTGTGTCGGAAGGGGTGCGGTACGGACGCACGGCATCTCGTCATTTCCCTTGCTTCGTGGGGCATTTCGCAGCAGGGAGCGGTGCCGTGCGTTCGGTTGTGTCGGGCGGGGCCCGCTCCGGTGCGGCGCCCCGACGGAGGAACCGCGGTGATCCGCGTGACCCCTGGGCGCCCTGACAGTTGAACCGGGCATGAAGAAGCGCAGCATGCTCGCCATCGCCTCCCTCGCCACCGGGTTCGTCGTGGCCGCGATCAGCCCGTCGCACGGGGTCGACAAGGACGCCCTCGGCGATCTGCACGTCCCGGACACGCTCGGCACCGTCGACCACCTCGTCAGCCAGGACAGCCTCGCCCCCGCCGACCACCTCCCGGCGCAGGAGTAGCCCCGCCACGGCCCCCGTGGCGCGGCCCCTCAGCTGCGGCTGGTTTCCGTGGCAGTGTGGAGCGGGCAAGCCTCTGGGGGCCAACAGAAGAGGGGGAACCGTGATCGTCTGGATCAACGGTGCGTTCGGTGCGGGGAAGACGACCACCGCACGGGAACTGATCGACCTGATCCCGAACAGCGCGCTCTTCGACCCCGAGGTCATCGGCGGAGCGCTCACACACCTGCTGCCGCCCAAACGCCTCGCCGAGGTCGGCGACTTCCAGGATCTGCCGATCTGGCGCCGGCTCGTGATCGACACGGCGGCCGCCATGCTGGCCGAACTCGGCGGGACCCTCGTGGTCCCCATGACCCTGCTGCGCCAGGAGTACCGCGACGAGATCTTCGGCGGTCTCGCTGCCCGCCGCATCGCCGTGCGCCATCTGCTGCTCGCCCCGGCCGAAACGATCCTGCGCGCGCGCATAGCCGGGCGGGACGTCCCGCCCGAACTGCCCGACGGCGAGATGCGGATGCGCCAGTGGGCGTACGACCACATCGAGCCGTACCGCGCGGCCCTCGGCTCCTGGCTCGCCGCCGACGCCCACCCCGTCGACACCAGCGCGCTCACCCCGTACGAGACGGCGGTCCGCATCGCCGAGGCCGTCGCCGAGGGCACCGTCGCCCCCTGTGACATCGTGCAGACCCCGGAACCCACGGCGGAGACCCTTGCGGCCGGTGTGCTGCTCTTCGACGAGCGGGACCGCGTCCTGCTGGTCGACCCCACCTACAAGCCCGGCTGGGAGTTCCCCGGAGGGGTCGTCGAGCCCGGCGAGGCCCCCGCCAGGGCCGGCATGCGCGAGGTCGCCGAGGAGACCGGGATACGGCTGGCGGACGTGCCGCGGCTGCTTGTCGTGGACTGGGAACCGCCCGCGCCGCCCGGCTACGGCGGGCTGCGGCTCCTGTTCGACGGCGGCCGTCTCGCGTCCGCCGAGGCCGGCTCCCTGCTGCTGCCCGGACCCGAACTGCGCGACTGGCGCTTCGTCACCGAGCAGGAGGCCGCCGCGCTGCTGCCGCCCGTGCGCTACGAGCGGCTGCGGTGGGCGCTGCGGGCGCGCGAGCGGGGCGCCGCGCTGTACCTGGAGGCCGGCGTCCCACTCGGCTGACACGGCCACGGCTTCGGCTTTCCGCCGCCACCGCCGATGCGCTCCGGGCCACTTGGCGGCCAGCCGGGGAGCGAGGGCCGCTGTGTGGTGAGCGGTGGGCCGCGGTAGGGCTGGGGGATGGGCCGCCTCCCCTGCTCGCGACGCCGGCCGAAGCCGTACCGGTCCGGCGCGCCGGCGATGTCGGTGTGGGCCGGCAGGCGCGCTCAGTCGGCGTGGTGCGCCGGTCACCGTCCTCCTCCGCCGCGCGGGTGCGACCAGCCACAGCGGCGCCGCAGCCGGACGACGGGGCGTCATGGCCCCGCCGACGCGGCCCCCGGCGGAGCGCTCACATCAGTGGTCCGCGTGGCGGGGGCACCACCCGGCGGGTCGCCCGTACGGCCCGGTCCGGTCGGCCGGCCCACGATGCGGGCCTGCGCCCGTCGGTCAGCCGGGGGCGCGAGGGCGGCTGTGTGTTGAGCGGTGGGTCGTCTCACCGGCTCGGGAGGCCGGGCGAAGCCGTATAGGTGTGGCGCGCCGGCGATGTCGGTGTGCTTCGACGGTCGCTGTTCTTCTCCGAGGCGCGGGCGCGATTGGATGCAGCGGCGGTGCAGCCGACCGATGGTGCGTCACGGCCGCGTGGGCGGAGCGCTTACGCCAGTGGTCCGCGCGGCGGGGGCACCACCCGGCGGGTCGCCCGTACGGCCCGGTCCGGTCGGCCGGCACACGACGTGGGCCTGCGCCCGTTGGTCAGCCGCATCGGGCCCGACTGGCGCGCATCCGCCGTGTCTGTGTGCCGCTTCGCGAAGGGCCGTCGTGGCGCGTGCCGTGACCGGATCGCCGTGGCCGAAGCAGGCCACCTCCGCGTCGAGGCTGGCGAGGCGGGCGAAGGAGGCGAGCATGCGGGCGCGGTCGAGGTTGAACACACCCGGGATCACCTCGCCGGTGCCGGGCGCGGCGGCCACCGCGTCGCCCGTGAACAGCACACCGTGCTCGGGGAGATGGACGGCGATGCTGCCGTGGGTGTGCCCGGGGACATGCACGACCCGGGCGCCGCCGCCGAAGTCGAGGACATCGCCGTCCGTCAACTCGGTGACCCGGCCGGGGCGTACCGGATCGCCCGGCGGCAGCAGCTTCGCGGCCCGGGCGTGCAGCGGCCGTTCCCAGTCCTCGAAGCACGGCTCGGGCCCCGGGGCCGTGCCCCGGACCACCGGCGCCTCCAGGTGGTGCGCCAGCACCTCGGCGCCGCTCAGCGCGGCGAACTCGCCCGCACCGCCCGCGTGGTCCTCGTGGAAGTGGGTCAGCACGATCCGTCGTACGGACGACGGGGCCCGCCCGAGTGCCGTGAGCGCGTCGGCGATCCTCCGGCCGGAGCCGATCGTCCCCGCGTCGATGAGCGTGGCCGTGTCGTCGTCGGACCAGAGGTATGCCTGGCCGACCGGGAAGCGCAGCAGGTGCAGGCGGGGGAGCAGTTCGATGACGTTCATCCGCCGACCGTAGGCAGGGCCCCCGCCCGGAGCGAGGGCCCTGTGCCGCGGGCAGAACGGTTCAGCCCGCGGCGTAGTTGCGCAGGAACAGCGCCTCCGCCACCGACAGGCGCTCCAACTCCTCGGGCGAGACGCTTTCGTTCACGGCGTGGATCTGCGCCTCCGGCTCGCTCAGCCCGATGAGCAGGATCTCGGCCTCGGGGTACAGGTGGGCGAGGGTGTTGCACAGCGGGATGGAGCCGCCCTGCCCCGCGTACTGCATGCTCTCGCCCGGGTAGGCCACCGCCAGGGCGTCGGCCATCGCCCGGTAGGCCGGGCTGGTGGTGTCGGCGCGGAACGGCTGGCCCTGCCCGATCTGCTCCGTGCGCACCCGGGCACCCCACGGCGTGCGCGCCTCCAGATGGGCCTGGAGCAGCTTGCTCGCCTCGTCCGCGTCCACGCCCGGCGGCACCCGCAGGCTGACCAGAGCGCGGGCGCTCGGCTGCACGGACGGCGTGGCGCCCACGACCGGCGGGCAGTCGATGCCGAGGACCGTGACGGCCGGGCGGGCCCAGATGCGGTCGGCGATGCTGCCCTCGCCGATCAGCCCGACGCCGTCCAGCACCTTGGCGTCCGCGCGGAACTGCTCCTCGGCGTACTCGATGCCGTCCCAGCGGCCCTCGGCGCCCAGCCCGTCGACCGTGGTGGAGCCGTCCTCGGCGCGCAGCGAGTCCAGGACCCGGATCAGCGCGGCCAGCGCGTCGGGGGCGGCGCCGCCGAACTGCCCGGAGTGCAGATTGCCCTCCAGCGTGTCGATCTGTACCCGCACCAGGGTCATGCCGCGCAGCGTGCTCGTGACGGTCGGCAGGCCGACCCGGAAGTTACCGGTGTCGCCGATGACGACGGCGTCCGCCGCCAGCAGCTCGGGGTGCTGCTCGGCGTACCGCTCCAGGCCGCCGGTGCCCTGCTCCTCGGAGCCCTCGGCTATGACCTTGACGGTCACCGGGACCCCGCCGTCGGCCCGCAGCGCGCGCAGGGCCAGCAGGTGCATGATCACGCCGCCCTTGCAGTCGGCCGCGCCGCGCCCGTACCAGCGTCCGTCGCGCTCGGTCAGCTCGAACGGCGCAGAGGTCCAGGCTGCCTCGTCGAGCGGCGGCTGCACGTCGTAGTGCGCATACAGCAGAACCGTTTTCGCACCCTCGGGTCCTGGCAGGCAGCCGTACACCGACTGGGTGCCGTCCGGGGTGTCGAGCAGGGCCACGTCCTGGAAGCCCTCCGCGCGCAGCGCGTCGGCGATCCAGGCCGCCGCGCCCTCGCTCTCGCTCTTGGGGAACTGGTCGAAGTCCGCCACCGACCTGAAGGCCACCAGCTCGGCGAGTTCTGCCCGTGCTCTCGGCAGCAGCGAGGCGACGGTCTCGGCGACCGGATGCGACGACATGGGCACGCTCCTCGTGGGTGCGACGTTGTAGCGGTGAAGTACACCGATCCTCCCACAGTGGCCTGCGGCGACGTCCGCCGTAGGATGCGGGGGGACATGAGGTCCCTCCTGGTCGGGCGCGGTCGCGCGGCCGGGGGAGCGGCAGCGGCAGCGGCTTGATCGGAGCAGTAGACCATCGTGAGCGGCGAGAACTCTTCGGCGGACGACGTACAGCGGGTGTGGGACGTCGTCGTGGTGGGCGCGGGACCCGCGGGGGCCTCCGCCGCCTACGCGGCGGCGGTCGCGGGACGGCGCGTGCTGTTGCTGGAGAAGGCCGAGTTGCCCCGCTACAAGACCTGCGGCGGCGGCATCATCGGCCCCTCGCGCGACGCGCTCCCGCCCGGCTTCGAACTCCCCTTCAAGGACCGGGTGCACGCCGTCACCTTCTCCAACAACGGGCGCTTCACGCGTACCCGCCGCTCCAAGCAGATGCTGTTCGGTCTGATCAACCGGCCGGAGTTCGACCAGCAGCTGGTCGAGCACGCCCAGAAGGCGGGCGCCGAGCTGCGCACGGGCGCCACGGTCACCCGGGTGGAGCAGCACGGCTCCGCGGTGCCGGACCGGCGCACGGTCGCCGTGGTGCTCCAGGGCGGCGAGACCGTCCTCGCCCGCGCCGTGGTGGGCGCCGACGGCAGCGCCAGCCGCATAGGGGCACATGTCGGCGTGAAGATGGAGCAGGTCGACCTCGGCCTGGAGGCGGAGATCCCGGTACCGGCGACGGTCGCGGAGGACTGGAAGGGGCGGGTCCTCATCGACTGGGGGCCGATGCCCGGCAGTTACGGCTGGGTGTTCCCCAAGGGTGACACGCTCACCGTCGGCGTGATCTCGGCGCGCGGCGAAGGAGCCGCCACCAAGCGGTACTTGGAGGACTTCGTCGCCCGGCTCGGACTGGCCGGCTTCGAACCCGCCGTCTCCTCGGGGCACTTGACCCGCTGCCGCGCCGAGGACTCCCCGCTGTCCCGCGGCCGGGTCCTCGTCTGCGGTGACGCCGCCGGGCTGCTGGAGCCGTGGACCCGCGAGGGCATCTCGTTCGCGCTGCGCTCGGGACGGCTGGCGGGGGAGTGGGCGGTGCGGATCGCCGAGGCGCACGACGCGGTGGACACCCGCCGCCAGGCCCTGAACTACGCGTTCGCCATCAAGGCCGGGCTCGGCGTGGAGATGAGCGTCGGCCGGCGGATGCTCGCCGTTTTCGAGCGCAGGCCCGGCCTGTTCCATGCGGCCCTCACCGGCTTCCGTCCCGCCTGGAACGCCTTCCGGGACATCACCCGGGGTTCCACGTCCCTGGGCGAGCTGGTCCGCAACCACCCCATGGCCCAGCGCGCCCTGACCGCGCTGGACCGGCGGCCCGCCCCGGTGGCCGAGGCGACGGCGGACGACGAGGTCACTTCGTGACGGTGATCCTGAAGACCGGGTGGTTCGGCGCGATGCGGCGCAGCTCGGCCTCGGGCGAGTCGGGGCCGACGCCGCCGAAGAAGACGCCGACCTCGGCCTTCCAGCGCTTGAGGTAGGCGCGCAGCAGCGGAACCTTCTCGTCGTCGGCGACCTCGGTCGCGGTGAAGGCGTCCACCGTCCGGCCGAGGCGCAGCTCGCCCCCGCCGGCCGCGCGCATGTTGTGGGTCCACTGGACGTGACCGCGCGGGGCGAGCAGATACTGCTGTCCGTCCACGGTCAGCAGGTTCACCGGGGTGGTGCGCCACGCGCCGCTCTTGCGGCCGCGGACCGCGAGGACCCGGGAGCCCCACACACTGATGCCGCGGCGGGTCAGCCAGGACACCGCTCGGTTCATGACGTTGACGGTGAACCAGCCGGGCTTCTGGACGTGTGTGGTCATGGCTACTTCCTCCTGGAAGCGACGTTCTCGCGGCGGGATGGGGGGAGCGACGTGATGTGAGCAGTGCTCTCGCCCGGCATCAGTGTGCTGCAGACCGGCACCCTCTTGCAAGAGCAGTGCTCTCTTTTCGGTTCGACGCTCTCTTTTGTGTGCAGTGCTCTGAGTTCGTGGCACACTGCTGCGTATGAGGACCGCACAGGGCGCCCGTGCGCGGGCCAGGATGGAAGTCACCGCGGCCATCAAGGACGAGGCCCGCAGACAGCTCGCCGCCGAGGGGGCCGGCAAGCTCTCGCTGCGGGCCGTGGCCCGCGAACTCGGCATGGTCTCCTCCGCGGTGTACCGCTATTTCCCGAGCCGCGACGACCTGCTGACCGCGCTCATCATCGACGCGTACGACTCCATCGGCGCGTGCGCGGAGCAGGCCCGCGACGACGCGGCAGCCGACGCCGGGCCCGTGTCCCGCTGGGTCGCGGTGTGCACGGCCGTGCGCGGCTGGGCGCTCGCCCATCCGCACGAGTACGCGCTGATCTACGGCTCGCCGGTGCCGGGCTACACGGCTCCCCGGACGACCCTCCCGCCCGCCTCCCGGATCGGCGCCGTCCTCATCGGCATCATCCTCGACGCCCACCGGGGCCACGGACTCGTCGGCCCCGGCCTGCCCGGCGTACTGCACCCCGAGGCCGAGCACCTGGTCGCCGACCTCGCGCCCGAGCTGCCGCCCGAGGCGGCGACGGCGCTCGTCGCGGGCTGGGCACAGCTCTTCGGGCTGGTGAGCTTCGAAGTGTTCGGCCAGTTCAACCGGCTCGTGGAGGACCGCGAGCGGTTCTTCGACCACGCCGCGACAGGACTGGCACACGCGGTGGGGCTGCGGTAGGGCGCAGCGAGCGGATGCGGTTCGGCAGCGCGAAGGGGCGCGGGGCTGTATCGATATCTGGCTCCGCCGCGCTGGCCGGACAGCCACGACGGTGCCGGGCGGCGGGGGCGTACTTCTGCGGGAGTACGTGGGGTCACCTCGCTCGGCTGACGTCCGCCGCCGCCCGCTGCGTCTAGCGTGGCCGTCATGGAGGAGCAGCGGGTGCGCGGGCACGGTCCGGCGCAGTGGTGGCGGTACGGACCGCCGTGGTGGCAGCGGACGGACGGCGCCGAGCCGCCGCCCGTCCGCCTGCCGTGGCGCTCCACCGCGCTGCTCACCGCCGTCGTCCTGGTCGGCTCGAACTTCGCGGCGCACGGCCAGCTCGACCGGGAGCCGCTGGACGTCTACGCGCGCGTCCTGCTCCTGATCGCCTCGGGTCTGCTGCTGTGGCGCCACCGCCACCCGGTGGCCGTCGTCGTCGGCACGGCCGCGGCCACCCTGGTCTACCTGGGCGCCGGCTACCCGTACGGGCCGGTCTTCCTGACCGTCGCCGCGAGCTGCGTGACCGCCGTCGTCGCCGGTCACCGCCGGGCCGCCTGGACGTCCGTGGGTCTGCTGTGGGCCGGGCACGTGCTGATCGCGCTCTGGCTCTACCGCCGGCTCCCGCCGCCGGGCGACACGGGCGGGGGCATCGACCAGGAGATCGTGATCGCCACCTGGATCCTGGCCATCGGCGCGCTGTCCGAACTGGCCCGGGTGCGGCGCGAACAGTGGGTGCGGGAGCGGGCCGACCGCGCCCAGGCCGCCCGGCGGCGCGCGGACGAGGAGCGGCTGCGGATCGCCCGGGAACTGCACGACGTCCTCGCGCACAGCATCTCCGTCATCAACGTCCAGGCGGGCATGGGGCTCGCGCTCCTGGACAGCGATCCCGAGCAGACCCGCGCGGCACTCACCACCATCAAGTCCGCCAGCAGGGAAGCGCTCGGGGAGGTGCGGCAGGTCCTGGACACACTGCGCGCCCCGGGCGCCGCCCCGCGCGCCCCCGCGCCGGGCCTCGACCGGCTGCCGGAACTGGTGGAGCAGGCGGCAGGCGCGGGGCTCGCCGTCGAGATCGAGGGCGCGGCGCCGCGGCTCGCGCCGGGCGCCGATCTGGCCGCGTTCCGCATCGTCCAGGAGGCCCTGACCAACGTGGTGCGGCACTCGGGTTCGCGGCACGCGCGCGTGCGGTTCGACCACGGCGCCGGCTGCCTGCGGCTGCGCGTCGACGACGACGGCCCCGCGACCGGCGCCGACGCCGGTGGCAGCGGCAACGGGCTGGCCGGAATGCGCGAGCGGGCCGCCGCCCTGGGTGGCACGATCGAGGCGGGCCCACGCCCCGACGGCGGCTTCCGGGTGCTCGCCGTACTGCCGTTGCAGGCCGAGTCCGAAGGGGGCGGCCGGTGATCCGTGTACTGCTCGCCGACGACCAGGTCCTGGTGCGGGCCGGGTTCCGGGCGCTGCTCGACGCGCAGCCGGACATCGAGGTGGCCGGCGAGGCCGCCGACGGCGCTCAGGCGCTGGCGAAGGTGCGCGAACTGCGCCCGGACGTCGTCCTGATGGACATCCGCATGCCGCTGCTCGACGGGCTTGCCGCCACCCGCCGCATCACCGCGGAGCCGGAGCTGCGGGACGTCAAGGTGGTCATGCTCACCACCTTCGAACTCGACGAGTACGTCTTCGAGGCGATCCGCTCCGGTGCCTCCGGTTTCCTGGTCAAGGACACCGAGCCGGACGAACTGGTGCGCGCCGTGCGGGCGGTGGTCCAGGGCGACGCACTGCTGTCGCCGGGGGTGACCCGCCGCCTCATCGCCGAGTTCGCCGCCCGGTCCAAGCAACCCGCGGACGCCGACCGACTGGCCCGGCTCACCGAGCGGGAACGGGAGGTGATGGCCCTGGTCGGCATCGGCCTGTCGAACGAGGAGATCGCCCGCCGCCTGGTGGTCAGCCCGCTCACCGCGAAGACCCACGTGAGCCGCACCATGGTCAAGCTGGGCGCCCGCGACCGCGCCCAACTGGTCGTGCTGGCCTATGAGTCGGGGCTGGTGCGGCCTGGCTGGCTGGGCTGAGCCCCGGGCCGCCGGCGGGCGTAGCCGACGGAGCGAACGGCCGCGCCGCGGCCCGGCGGGTCCACGGTGTGCCGCGGCCGGACCCCGGCGCAGCGTTCAGTCGCGGACCGGCACGCGGGCGGCGTCCGCCTCGTCCGCCGCGGCCCCGTCGTCCGACTTGCCCGCCCCGCCGGCCTCGTTGGCCGCGGACCTCGCGACCACCAGCGACCCCCTGGTGCCCCGGCCGCGCACACCCGTGAGGGCGATCAGCAGGCCGGCCAGGGCGACGCCGGTGACGACCATGAACCCGGGCCGGTAGCTGTCGAGCACCGCCTGCGGCGTCGGTTCGGCGGGCGCGCCCGCGGTGACCGCCGCGGTCACGATCGCCAGGAAGATCGCGCCGCCCACCTGGACCGAGGTGTTCAGCAGCCCCGAGACCATGCCCTGCTCATGGTCCGCGACGCCGTTGGTGGCCTGGATGTTGAGCGAGGGGAAGACCAGTGCGCAGGCCGCGCCGATCAGCAGCATCGACGGCAGCACGACGGCCGCGTACACCGGATCGAGGTCGACGCGCAGGAACAGCGCGTAGCCGACGACCATCAGCGCGAAGCCCGTCGCGATCAGCCGCGGGGTGCCGAACCGGTCGACGATCGAGCCGACCTTCGTCGAGGACACCGCCACCAGCGCGCCCGCCGGCAGGAAGGCGAGTGCGGTGTGCAGCGCCGACCAGCCGAGCAGCGACTGCATGTAGAGGGTGGTCAGGAACTGGAAGCCGACGTACGACCCGAAGAAGGCCACCGCGCCGAGCTGGGCGCGGACCTGGCTGCCCGAGCGCAGCACGCCGAGCCGGATCAGCGGACCCGCCGAGCGCCGCTCCACCAGGACGAACACGGTCAGCAGCGCGGCGACCGCGAGGAAGGACAGCAGGGTGCGGCCCGAGGTCCAGCCGGCCTCGGGCGCCTGGACGACGGTGAACACGAGCAGCAGCATCGACGCGGTGCCGAGGACGGCGCCGGGCAGGTCGTAGCCGTCGTGGTCGCGCTCGCGGGCGCTGCGCGGCAGCAGCCGCAGGCCGGCCAGCAGCGCGGCCAGCGCGATGGGCGCGGGCAGCAGCATCGTCAGCCGCCAACTGGCCTCGGTGAGCAGCCCGGACAGCACCAGGCCCATGGAGAACCCGGTGGCCGCGCACGTGGTGTAGATGGCCAGGGCGCGGTTGCGCAGCGGGCCCTCGGGGAACGTGGTGGTGATGATCGACAGGCCCGCGGGTGCCGTGAACGCCGCGCTGAGGCCCTTGATGAAGCGGCTGGCGATCAGCAGCGGTCCCGAGTCGACCAGGCCGCCGAGCAGTGAGGCGAGCGCGAACACGGCCAGGGCCACCAGGAACACCTGGCGTCGGCCGAGCAGATCGGCGGTGCGTCCGCCGAGCAGCAGCAGCCCGCCGTACCCCAGGATGTAGCCGCTGACGATCCATTGCAGCGTCGACGTGGACAGGTGGAGATCGGAGCCGATGGACGGCAGCGCGACGCCGACCATCGACACATCGAGCGCGTCGAGGAACATGGCGGCGCAGAGCACGAGCAGCGTGCCCCACAGCCGGGGGGTCCAGCGTCCCTCGGACGCGGCGGTGAGCGGAGAGGTCATGCCGCGAGGCTACATGCACATGCATTCAATGCAAGCGCATTTAATGTCGACGAAACAAAGTCGCTTCTCTGCTACCGTGCGTTCATGGCGGGGAAGAAGGCCGAGCAGGCGCTCGTGGACCGTTGGCGGGACATCCTGGCACTGCACGCGCGCACCCAGTGCGAACTCGACCGCGCGCTGCACGGACACGGCCTGTGCGCCAGCGACTTCGAGGTGCTGGACCAGCTGTCCCAGGCCGTCGGTGCGGACCGCGGCTGCTCGCTGCGCGTCCAGGAGATCTCCGAGCGGATCCACCTCAGCCAGAGCGCGCTGTCCCGGCTGATCGCCCGCCTGGAACGGGACGGCCTCGTCGAACGCGCCATGTGCGCGGAGGACCGCCGGGGCGTGCGCGTGGCCCTCACGTCGAAGGGGCGCGCGCTGCACGGACAGGTGCTGCCGGTGCAACGCGCGGTGCTGACCCGGATGCTGGCGGGCTGACCGGCCGCCGTCAGATCGCCGACTTCTCCCGCCACAGCGCGGCCAGCGCCGCGTCCCCGCTGACGCTCGGCACCGTACCCCGGTTCCACAGCGCGAAGTACAACCGGTCGGCGGGACCGGCCAGTTCGGCATCCGCCCGCCCCGACGCGGTCCGCACGGTCACCGGTGGCCGGTCCGACAGCCGCACGCTCCACACCGCGCCGCCGGTGGCGTCCGCCGTCTCGGCCCGCACCCGCAGCAGACGTGGCTCGTCGGTGCGCACCCGGCTCCTCGCGCGGGCGTGGAAGCCGCACAGCAACTCGTCGATTCCGTCGACCGCGAACTCGGGGTCGACCGGGGAGGCGGGACCGCCGCGCGCCGCCTCGGCGTCGTAGCGGTGCACGGTCGTCTCATGGGCCTGCCGGCGCGCCCAGAAGGCCGCCGGTGACGGGGACGGCAGGGGGAGGAAGGTCCAGCACGCCACATCGGGCGGTGCGGCGGTCAGCGTGTCCACGAGCCGGCGGTGGCTGTCGCGGTACCAGCTCACCAGGGCGTCCCCGTCCAGGTCGGGCGGGTCCCCGAGCGGGCGCGGGCCGGTGTGTGCGTCGGCGACGAATCCCGCCGCCCATCGGTGCACAGCCCCCGTGTGCCGGAGCAGATCACGCACGCGCCACTTCGGGCAGGTCGGCACCTCGGCGTCGGTGCCCGCCGTCTCCGCCGCATCGGCCAGCAGCCGGCCCTCCCGGTCCAGCATCCGGACGAACTCCGCAGTCTCCATGGGGCGAGTGTGCCGGACGGCGCGGCACGGCACACCCCAGTGCGGCGTGCCTACGGCGTTGTGGCGGCGTTCTTCGGGGTTGGCGCCGTGTGTTCTTGGGCAGGTCGGGTGCTCGTCGTGGTCCCGGACGTCGGTGGTCGGGTGCGGGTGGGATGCGGCTGGGCGCGCAGTTCCCCGCGCCCCCGCAGGGCGCTGTACGGCCCCGGGCGTCCCGGTCTGGGGATCGCCGTGGACGGGGGGTCAGCCGGTCACGGTGCGTCGGGTCGTCGCGCCGATGAGCGCCGCCACGGCCGCCAGCACCGCGACGCTGGTGAGCGCGGCCGGCAGCGAGAACCAGTCCGCCATGAAGCCGATCGCGGGCGGCCCGAGAAGCATGCCGCCGTAGCCCAGGGTGGAGGCGATCGCGACGCCGCTCGGACCGGCGAGCGTCCCGGCCCCCTGCACGGCGACCGGGAAGAGATTGGCGAGGCCAAGACCGGCGATGGCGAAGCCGGTCAGGGCCGCCCACGCGGCGGGGGCGAGCGAGCCCACCAGCATGCCGGCCGCCGCGACGGTGCCGCCCGCGACCACGGTCCGGGTGCGGCCCAGGCGCTCCAGCAGGGTCGTACCCGTCAGGCGCCCCACGGTCATGGCGAGCGCGAAGCACGAGTAACCGGCCGCCGCGACGCCCGGCGAGGTGTCCAGGTCCTGTTCGAGGTGGAGGGCGCCCCAGTCGGCCATGGCGCCCTCGCCGTAGGCCGTGCACAGCGCGATCAGGCCGAAGACGACCACCAGCCCGCGGGTCCGGCCGTCCAGGCGCCGCGGCGCCTTGTCCGCCTCGCCCTGGGCGCGCTCGGGCGGGCGCGGTGGCTCGTGCCGCAGCAGCGTGGGGCCCGCGGCGGCGGTCACCAGCAGCCCCACGACGGTCAGGCCCAGCAGATGCCGCGTGGGGGACAGGGACCCGGCGACCAGGCCGCCGAGGCCGGCGCCGATCATGCCGCCGAGGCTGAAGGCCGCATGGAAGCTCGGCATGACCGGCCGCCGCAGCGCGGCGATCAGGTCGACGGCGGCGCTGTTGAAGGCGACGTTGATCCCGCCGTAGGCGGCGCCGAACACCAGCAGGACGCCGCCCAGCGCGAGCGCCGAGTGGGTCAGCGGGGGAAGGGCGACGCTGAGCGAGAGCAGGACGGCGCAGACGACGGTGACCGGATGGGCGCCGAAGCGGCGGCACAGGCGTCCGGTGAGGGTCATCGTGACGACGGCACCCGCCGAGACGCCGAGCAGGGCGAGTCCCAGCGTGCTCGCGGAGGCGTCGGTCTGCTGCTTGATGGCGGGGATGCGGACGACCCAGCCCGCGAAGACGAAGCCGTCGAGGGCGAAGAACACGGTGATCGCCACGCGCAGGCGGGTCAGCGTGTCACCCGGCACGGCGCTGTGCGGACGGGTTTTGTTTATCAGCGGCACAAAGTCAGGCTAGGGGCGCCGCGGAAACGGGGCAAGGGCGGCGGCGGGATGGCCCGGGGCTGTGCAGCGCCCCACGGGGGCGCGGGGAACTGCGCACCCAGCCGCACCCGCACCCGGCTCCCGATGTCCCGGGGCCACGACGAGCACCCGACTCCGCGGCCGGTTCCGGCTGGTCCGTCACGGGGCCTTTCCTTGCCGTTCGGGGGCCGCTCGGGGAACGGCCTGGGCGCTGGTCGTGGGTCGTTTCCGGCCGACGGCGTGGGGCACGGCGGGGACCGCCGCTCGCCGTATGCGTGCTCGTCGCCGGTCCGTGTGTTCGGAATATGGGATACAGGTCGGTTAATGCTTGCGCACGTGCTGGTTGCGGAACGGTGAGCAGTCCATGATGGGCCCATGACGTTGGCCTCGCGCGCTCTCGCGCAACTGGCGACCTGGCCCGATCTGAGGCGGGCGGCGCCGAGTTGCGGCCTGGGCCAGGCACTCCGCTCCGCACAGGGCGAGATCGCCCACTTCCACTCGGAGCGGGATGTCGACCTGCTGCTGACGGACCGTGCCATCCGGCGGTTCGCCAAGGACCTCAGGGACACCGGAGCGATCCGCATCGTGCCCGGCTCGCAGTGGGTGACGATACGTCTCGACGCCGCGAGCGACGTCGACCTGGTGCTGACCCTGGCCAGCGTCGCCCTCCAGGCCCAGCTGGTCTGGGCCGACCCCGTCGGCCGGCCCCTGCTCGGCTGCAACGACCAGCGGGGCGCCGGGTTCGTACGGGCCGATCCCGGCGGCATCTGAGGCGGCCGACGCCACCCGCCGGGCCGTGCGTGCACGGCTTCCGGCGCCGCCTCTTCGTCCGCCGCCCGGGGTCCCCCGGTGCGCCGTTCACACGGCGAGGACCTGAATCCCCGCCTCCTCGAACAGGCGCACCGTCTGCGGTGCCACCGCCGCGTCCGTGACGAGTGTGTCCACGTCCTCGGCCGCGCAGATCCGGGCGAACGCCCGCTGCCCCAGCTTGCTGGAGTCGGCCGCGACCACCACACGCTCGGCACGCTCGCACAGCAGCCGGTTGGTGGCCGCCTCCGCCTCGTCGTGCGCCGCGGCGCCGTGCGCGACATCGAAGGCGACCACCCCGAGCACCGCCATGTCCAGCGTGATCTGGCCGAGCACCCCGTCCGCGAGCGGGCCGATCAGCTCGTACGACTGCGGTCGTGCGACCCCGCCGGTCACCACGATCTTGAACTGGGGCCGCACGGCCAGCTCGTTGGCGATGTTGAGCGCGTTGGTGACGACCGTCAGCGCCGGCGAACCGGCGGCCAGGTCGGCGCGCACGGCCAGGGCGCGGGCCACCTCCGTCGTGGTGGTGCCGCCGGTCAGGCCCACCGCCTCGCCGGGCGCGACGAGCGCGGCCACCGCCCGTGCGATGCGCTGCTTCTCCGAGGCCCGGCGGGCGGTCTTGTAGCGCAGCGGCAGCTCGTAGGAGACGCCGTGCACCACCGCACCGCCGCGGGTGCGCACCAGCATCTGCTGCTCGGCGAGCTGGTCGAAGTCGCGCCGGATCGTCGCCGCCGAGACCTCCAGCTCGGCCGCCGCCTCCTCGACGTCCAGCCGGCCACGCTCGACGAGCAGTTCCAGCAGCGCCTTCCAGCGGGCGTCGCGCGACATCCGCAGCCTCCGTCATCCCGTCCCGTTGTCCGTCCTGCGGTGACCCTAGCGCACCGATCCCGCCATCGGATGCTTGATTGTGCTCGAAAGTTCGCTATATCTTGCAGGAACACGCAGAACGATGGAGGGTACGGCATGACCCATGTCGAGGACGAGCTGAACAGCCAGCCCGAGTGCTGGACGCGCGCGGCGCAGGCGGCGCCGGGGCACGGCGGGGCGCTGCCCGCGGCGGGGGAGCGGGTCGCGATCGTCGGCTGCGGCACCTCGTACTTCATGGCGCAGGCCGCCGCCGCCCTGCGCGAGGGCGCCGGCCAGGGCGAGACGGACGCCTTCGCCGCGTCCGAGTTCCCCTACGGCCGCGCGTACGACCGGGTCGTCGCGCTCACCCGCTCCGGCACCACCACCGAGGTGCTGGACCTGCTGGCACGGCTACGCGGCCGCACCCGCACCACCGCCGTCACCGCCGACCCGGACACCCCCGTGCGGACGGCCGCCGACGAGGTCGTGGTGCTGGACTTCGCCGACGAACGCTCCGTCGTGCAGACCCGGTTCGCCACCACCGCGCTCACCCTGCTCCGCGCCCACCTGGGCCTGCACACCGACGCCGCCGTCGCCGACGCCCGTGCCGCGCTGTCCGCCCCGCTGCCCGAAGGGCTGGTCGACTGCACGCAGTTCACCTACCTCGGCCGCGGCTGGACCGTCGGCCTCGCGAACGAGGCCGGGCTGAAGATGCGCGAGGCCGCACTGGCCTGGACGGAGGCGTACCCGGCGATGGAGTACCGGCACGGCCCCATCAGCATCACCACGAGCACCACGGCGACCTGGATGTTCGGCGAGGCGCCCGACGGCCTCGCCGAACAGGTGCGCGGCACGGGCGGCCGGTGGATCGAGGGCACGCTCGACCCGCTGGCCGAACTCGTCCGCGCCCAGCGGCTCGCGGTGGCCGTCGCCGCCCGCCGGGGCCTCGACCCGGACCAGCCGCGCCATCTCACCCGCTCCGTGATCCTCGCCCCCTGACCCGCGCGCCGTAAGGAGTAGCCGTGCCCCTCGCAGCCACCGGCGACCTGGTCGCCCGCGCCGCCGGAACACGTTCCGCCGTCGCCGCGTTCAACGTCATCACCCTGGAGCACATCGAAGCCGTCGTGGCGGGGGCCGAGGCGGCCGGCGCGCCCGTGATCCTCCAAGTCAGCGAGAACGCGGTCAAGTTCCGGCACGGCCGGCTGCTGCCGCTGGCCCGCGCGGCCGTCGCCGCCGCGGAAGCGGCCGGCATACCGGTCGCCCTGCACCTCGACCATGTGCAGAGCGACGACCTGCTGCGCCAGACGTCCGGGGCCCGGTTCGGCTCCGTGATGTACGACGCGGCCCGCCTGCCGTACGCCGAGAACCTGGCCGCCACCCGGGCCGCCGCGGACTGGGCGCACGGCGAAGGGCTGTGGATCGAGGCCGAGTTGGGCGAGGTGGGCGGCAAGGAGGGGCAGGGCGGCGGGGCGCCGCTGGACGCCCATGCGCCCGGCGCCCGCACCGATCCCGACGAGGCCCGCGCCTTCGTCGCCGACACCGGCGTCGACGCCCTCGCCGTCGCCGTCGGCAGCGTGCACGCCATGACCAGCCGCACCGCCGCCCTCGACCATGAACTGCTCGGGCGGCTCGCCGCGGCCGTGCCCGTCCCGCTCGTCCTGCACGGCTCCTCCGGGGTGCCGGACGACGAACTCGTCGCGGCCGTCGCGGGCGGCATCGCCAAGGTCAACGTCGGCACCGCCCTGAACGTGGCGATGACCGGCGCGATCCGCGACTTCCTCGCCGCCCACCCCGAGGCCGTCGACCCACGCAAGTACCTCGCCGCCGGCCGGGACGCCATGGCCCGCGAGGTGACACGAATCGTGCGCGTCCTGGGCCGCCCCGGCGCCTGACGGCCCCGCTCCTGGCGCGCACACGTCCGCACCGACCGGACCTGCGAGGGCGCAGGCGTCGCGCGCCCGCACCGGCATCGATCTGCCCCGCCTGTCCACCGGCGCCCAAGGGCGCGGACATCAGGCGCACGCCCGCACCGACCTGCCCCGCCTGTTCGCCGGCTCCGATGGTGCGGGCGTCGCGCGCCCGTGCCACGCGCCCCGGCGAGCCGCCCCTCGTGGCGCCCGCCGGGCCGCGCGGCGTCACCCCCTGCAACACCTTCGTCCGCTGCGGCTACGGCCGGGACTCGCCCCCGCCACCGTCCGGATCCGGCCTCGGCCACAGCCCGGACTCGGCCGCGGCCACGGCCCGTTGGGGCCTCGCCCCGGTCCGCCCCGGCCGGGAGGCCATGGCCCGCGAGGTGACACGGATCGTGCGCGTCCTCGGCCGCCCGGGCACCTGACGGCCGCACGCCTCGCGCGTACGCCCGCTCCGACCTGACCCGACAGCCGGGTCCAAGAACCGGGCCACAGCGCGATCAGCCCGACAGACAGATCCGCACCGACCCGCGGCTGGAGACCCGCCTGTTCGCCGACCGCGTCCACCGCCCGGACTCGGCCGTGGCCACGGCCCGTTGGGGCCTTGCCCCGGTCCACCCCGGACCCCGCCCCGGTCTGTGGCGTGTCCGGCGTGCGGCTTCGGGGCGTGTGCCCTTGGTAGGCCGGGCGACGCGAACTCGACGCCGTATTCGGGGCGTTGCGTGCTGCGGCTAGTGTTTGACGGCCTTCAGTACCACGAACTTCGGGTCACCGGCCACGAGTCGGCTGTTGCCGAACAGGCGCCGCAGCTTCACGTGGTAGCCGAGGTGCCGGTTGCCGACCACCCACAGCTCGCCGCCGGGCCGCAGCGCGCGCCGCGCCCCGGTGAACATCCGCCATGCGGTCGCGTCCGTGATCGCCTGATGGGAGTGGAACGGCGGATTGGTGAGCACGACGTCCACACTGTCGGCCGGCACCCCGGACAGCCCGTCCCCGACCCGGAACTCGGCGTGCCCGGACAGGCCGTTGGCGCGGTAGGTCGCCTCCGCCGACGCCACCGCCTGGAACGACTCGTCCACGAAGAGCACGTCGGCCTCCGGATTGCCGAGCGCCACCGCCGTGCCGACGACGCCGTTGCCGCAGCCCAGGTCCACGACCCTGCGGGCGCCCCGGCCGTCCGGGAGATGCCGCAGGAAGAACCGGGTGCCGATGTCGAGCCGGTCGGCGCAGAACACGCCCGCGTGGTTGACGACGGGGCGCCCGGAGGCCGGTCCGATGCCGTCGGGCAGCGTGTAGCGGTACGGCCACGGCCCGGCGGGGCGCGCCAGGGAAGGGTCCGGAGCGCACAGGATCAGCCGTGCCTTCTGCTCGGCCGGCGTGGTGCGGGTCGGGCCGAGGATCCGCTCGAACAACCGGAGCGTCGAGGTGTGGATCTCCTTGACCATGCCGGCGCCCACGACGACCGTGCCCGCGTGCACGGCGGGCGCGAGCCGCAGCAACTGGTCCTCCAGCAGGGCAAGGCTCTTCGGCACCCGGACCAGCAGCACGTCGACGCGGTCGGGCGGCGGATCCTGGGTGGTCAGCAGACGTACGGCACCCGGCCGCACCCCGGCCCGCGCGAGGTTCGCGCGGGTCGCCTCCTGGGCGAGGAAGGAGTCGGTGATCTGCACCGGCCGGTGTTCCGCCAACGCCGTCACCAGCGCGCCCCAGCGGTCGCCGACGACCACGACCGTGCCGGACAGCGGGTCCTGCAGCCCGGCCAGATGGCGCAGCAGATAGGCGTCGGAAGCGTCCCAGGCACGCAGCCGGTCACGCGGATCCTCGGGGAAACGGGACAGCGCGAACGCGCCCCATGGGGTGGTCATACGGTCGTTCATCGTGCGTCCAATCTAAGCGCTCCGCGGGACGGGCCGTGCCGCGCCGTCGGCCAAGCCGCCGCGGCATCGTGGCCGGTCGTGCCGTTCCCCGCGCCCCTTCGGGCACCGGGGCCGGTCGGGCAGGATGGAACCCATGGAGGCGGAACTGTTTCCCAGAGCGAGGCTTGAGATCGCGCCGGGCGCCGTGCACGTGCCGGACTGGCTGGACACCGGCCGCCAGGACGAGCTGCTGACCGCGTGCCGCGAGTGGGCGCGCCCGCCGGCCGGACTGCGCACCGTCCGCACACCCGGCGGCGGCACCATGACCGCGCGCCAGGTGTGCCTGGGCCGGCACTGGTATCCGTACGGCTACGCGCGCACCGCCGTCGACGGCGACGGGGCACCGGTGAAGCCCTTCCCCGCCTGGCTGGACGAGCTGGGCCGCCGCGCGGTGGCCGACGCGCTCGGCCCGGCCGCCGTCGCGCCGGCGCCGTACGACATCGCGCTGATCAACTTCTATGACGGCGACGCCCGCATGGGCATGCACCGCGACGCCGACGAGGACTCCGACGCGCCGGTGGTGTCGCTGAGCCTCGGCGACAGCTGCGTCTTCCGCTTCGGCAACACCGCGACACGGACGAAGCCGTACACGGACGTCGAGTTGCGCAGCGGCGACCTGTTCGTCTTCGGCGGCGCGTCCCGCCTCGCCTACCACGGGGTGCCCCGGGTGCACCCGGGCACGGCACCGCCCGCGCTGGGCCTGACCGGGCGGCTGAACGTCACGCTGCGGGTGAGCGGCTTCTAGGCTGCGTTACCGGCCGCGGCTGATCGGGATCATGGGAGACTCGGCCCCATGAGTGGCAAGGCGGACCCCCGGGCGGCGGGGGAAGGGACCACCTCAAGGACGCGGCTGGACCGCGGGCGCGGGGCGCTCGGACCCGCGTTGGAACTCGTGCACACCGGACGGGCGCCGACCCGGGCCGTGCTCACCGCCGAACTGGGTGTGACCCGGGCGACCGCCGGCGCGGTGGCCGCCGAACTGGAGGCGCTGGGCCTGATCCGGGTCGACCCGAGGCCGGCCGCGGCGGCCGGCTCCCAGGGCCGTCCCTCGCACCGGCTGGAGGTCGCCGAGGGCGGGCCCGTGGCGCTCGCCGCGCAGGTGCACGCCGACGGGTTCCGGGCCGCGCTGGTCGGCCTCGGCGGCCGGATCGTGGCCACCGCTCCGGGCTGCGGGACCGTCGCCGCCGACCCGGCGAAGGTGCTTCGCTCGGTGGTCGAGACGGGCGCCGAACTGCTCCGGGCCACGGGCCGCCGCTGTGTCGGCGCCGGGCTCGCCGTGCCGTCCGCGGTGGCCGAACCGGAGGGACTCGCCCTCAATCCGCTGCACCTCGCCTGGCCGGTGGGCGCGCCGGTGCGCCGCATCTTCGCCCAGTGTGTGCGGGCCGCCGGGATCACCGGCCCGGCGTTCGCGGCCAACGACGTCAACCTCGCCGCGCTCGCCGAGCACCGGCACGGCGCGGGCCGCGGCGCGCGCGACCTGCTGTGCGTGGCCACCGGCCACCGCGGCGTGGGGGGTGCGCTGGTCCTCGACGGACGTCTGCACACGGGCAGTTCGGGCCTGGCGCTGGAGGTCGGCCACCTCACGGTGAACCCCGAGGGCCGCCCCTGCCACTGCGGCAGCCGCGGCTGCCTCGATGTGGAGGCGGATCCGCTGGCGCTGCTCGTCGAGGCGGGCCGCACCCCCGGCCCCGAGGTGTCCCTGCTCCAGCAGGCCGACGACCTCGTCCGCAACCACTACGCCGACCCGGCCGTCCGCGCCGCGGCCGAGGCGCTGATCGACCGCCTGGGGCTCGGCCTCGCCGGTCTGGTGAACATCCTCAACCCGGACCGGATCATCCTCGGCGGCCTGCACCGCACCCTGCTGGACGCCGACCCGGACCGGCTGCGCGCCGTGGTCGCCGACCGCAGCCTGTGGGGGCAGAGCGGCGGCGTCCCGATCCTGCCCTGCACCCTCGACCACAACAGCCTGGTCGGCGCGGCGGAACTGGCCTGGCAACCGGTCCTGGACGACCCCCTGACAGCCCTCCCCGAACCGGCCTGACCGAGGCGCGACACCCTTCCCGCGCACCGGGTGCCACCGTTCGGCACCCGCGCCCCGCAGACGCCTCCCGACGCGGGCGGGCGTCCTCGGGCCCTGCCCGTCGCTGGATGGCGAGGACCCGCCTTCGGGTGTCGCTCCCGCAGGTGCTCCCGGCGCGGGCGGTTTCCCTCGCAGTCGGCGCCGCCGGCTGGGATCTGTGTCCCGCAGATGCCCCCGACGCGGGGTGCGTGTCCTGCGGTTCTGCCCGCCGGTCGACGGCGAGAGCCCGCCCCTGATGTCCGCCACGGACCGCTCGACCGCTTCGCGCGGGCTGTCGCCGTCGGCCGCCTCGCGCCCGGCCTCGGGGAGCGTCCGTGCGGTCCCCGGCGCGCGTCGGCCGGTGGTGTGCCGGACACGGGCCGCGGCGGTCGTCGTCCGGTGGGTGTGCGGGGGCCGCGGTGTTGTGGTTGCCGCAGGTGTCCACGGGCGGGGCCGGGTCCCTGCGGCCGTACCCCGGGGAGCATTCGCTCCGGCCCCGCGTACTCCCCGGGAGGTAGCCGTACTGCCGCTGGTCGTACGACGACCGGGGCCCCTCCCCGGAGCGAGTCTGTGAAGCACCCCCCGACCCGCTTGCGCGAAGGAGATGACCCGAGATGCAGACCCTGGCGAACTGGGACGGCGGTCCCGGCCCGTGGATCCTGTTCTTCCCCCTGTTCTGGGCGGCCGTCGTGATCGGCGCCGCGACCGTGCTGCGCCGCACCGTGCGACGCGGGCGCGGCGCGCCGTGGTGGCCCGCGGACGCCGGACGCCCGGCGGCCGACTCGCCGATCACGGTCCTCGGCCGGCGCTTCGCCACCGGCGAGATCGACGAGGACGAGTACTGGCGCCGGCTCTCCGTCCTGGACGAGCGGTTCGGCCGCGCGGGCAAGGACGGTGCCGCGTGACCGCCACGACCACCGCTCGCACCGCCGCGCGGGTCGCGGGCGGCGTCAAGGTGTACGGCCGTGGCGACACCGCCGTACGCGCCCTGGACGGCGTGGACGTCGATTTCCCGGCCGGCCGCTTCACCGCGATCATGGGACCGTCGGGCTCCGGCAAATCCACCCTGATGCACTGCGCCGCCGGACTCGACACGCTGACTTCGGGCGCCGCCTTCATCGGCGGCACCGAACTCGGCGCCCTGGACGACCGCCGCCTCACCCTGCTCCGCCGCGACCGGGTCGGGTTCGTCTTCCAGGCGTTCAACCTGGTGCCGACACTGAACGTCGCGGAGAACATCACCCTGCCGCTGGACCTGGCGGGCGGCGGGGGCGACCCGGAGTGGATCGACGCGCTCATCGATGTCGTCGGGCTGCGCGACCGGCTGCGCCACCGCCCCGCCGAACTCTCCGGCGGCCAGCAGCAACGCGTGGCTGTCGCCCGGGCGTTCGCCGGCCGCCCCGACGTCGTCTTCGCCGACGAGCCGACCGGCAACCTCGACTCCCGCTCCGGCGCGGAAGTCCTTGGCCTCCTCGGCCGCGCGGTACGGCAGATGGACCGCACGGTCGTCATGGTCACCCATGACCCGGTCGCCGCGGCCCACGCCGACGAGGTCGTCTTCCTCGCGGACGGCCGCCTCGTCGACCGCCTGCCCTCGCCGACCGCCGATGCGGTCCTGGACCGTATGAAAGCCTTCGAGGTGCGGTCGTGAACACCTCCGCACGCCTGAGCCTCGCCTCGCTGCGCGCCCACCGGCGCCGCTTCGCGGGCACGTTCCTCGCGGTGTTCCTCGGCGTCGCCTTCCTCGCCGGCACCCTGGTCATGGGCGACACGCTGCGCGCCAGTTTCGGCTCGATGTTCGGCGACGCGACCGCGGGCACGGACGCCGTCGTGCGGGGCGCCGACGCCATCACCACGCCCGGCGAGGCCCAGGGTGTGCGCAGCCCCGTCGACACGGCCCTGGTCAAGACCCTGGAACGGGTCCCCGGCGTCGCGGCGGCCGCGCCCAGCATCCAGGGCGCGGGCCAACTGCTCGGCGCCGACGGCCGACCGGTCGGCGGCCAGGGCCCGCCCACCCTCGCCGGCAACTGGATCACCGACCCGCGGCTCAACCCCTACCGGCTCGCCGAGGGCCGGCTCCCGGCGAAACACGGTGAGGTGGTCGTCAACCGGGGCGCCGCCGCGAAGGGCGGCCTGAAGATCGGTGACACCACGACGCTGCGCACCCCAGGTCCGGTCCGGGTGACGATCGTCGGGCTCGCCACCTTCGGCGGCGCGGACGGCATGGCGCAGGTGACGTTCACCGGCATGACACAGGCGGACGCCGAGAAGTACCTCACCGCACAGCCGGGCAAGGCGGCGAGCATCCAGGTGCGGGCCGGGCCCGGGGTGAGCCAGCGGGAACTCGTCGACCGGCTGACTCCCGTCCTGCCCAGGGGAGTCGAGGCCATCACCGGTCAGGCGTCGGCGCAGGAGAACACCGACATGATCTCCGGTCAGTTCCTCGGTGTGTTCACCACCTTCCTGCTGGTGTTCTCCGGAGTCGCCCTGCTCGTGGCGACCTTCTCCATCCACAACACCTTCGCCATCGTCGTCGCCCAACGCACCCGTGAGAACGCCCTGTTGCGTGCCCTGGGTGCCGCACGCGGCCAGGTCACGGCGGCCACCCTGGTGGAGGCGGGCGCCGTCGCCGTGTCGGCCTCCCTCGCCGGACTCGCCGGCGGCCTCGGGACGGCCGCCGGTCTGCAGGCTCTGTTCCCGGCCATCGGATTCCCCTTCCCGGAGGGCGACTTGGTCGTCAGGACCATGTCGCTGGCGCTGCCGCTCGCGGTCGGTGTGGTGGTCTGTCTCGGCTCCGCGCTGCTGCCCGCCGTACGGGCCGGGCGCACCGCTCCGCTGGCCGCGCTGCGCGAGAGTGCCGTCGACGCGTCGGGGGCCTCCCGGCCGCGCGCGGTCGTCGGCGCTCTTCTCGCGGCGTCGGCGCTCGCGACGACGCTCGTCGGCGTCCTGGTCATCCCGTCGGTGTGGCCGGCCGTACTCGGTGCGACGGCGGCGCTGGTGTCGTTTGTGGTGCTCGGCCCGGTCGCCTCCACCGCCGCCGTACGCGTCCTCGGCGGGCCCCTTCACCGGCTGCGCGGCGTCACCGGCTCGCTCGCCCGGCGCAATGCGCTGCGCAGTCCGCGGCGGACGGCCGCCACCGCGAGCGCGCTGATGATCGGCGTGGCCGTGGTCTCGCTGTTCACCGTGTTCGGTGCCTCCCTGAAGGCCACCATGGACGAGACCGTGGCCCGGTCCTTCGCGGGCGATGTCGCCGTCAGCACCCCGTCGTTCGGGGCGGGCGGCAGCGGGCTGAGCCCGGCGCTGGCCCCGGCGCTGCAACGGCTGCCCGAGGTCGGCACCGCCGTCGGGCTCGGCCGCGGCGTGGCGGAAGTGAACGGCAGCGGACGGGCGCTGACCGTCACCGACCCGGCCGCGCTGGCCCGCACCTTCGACCTCGGCACGGTCAGCGGATCGCTGCGCGGCCTCGGCGCCGACGGCATCGCGGTCACCCGGAAGGAGGCCGACCGGCAGGGTCTGGCCCTGGGCGGCATCGCCCGGCTCGCCTTCGCCGACGGCACCCGGGCGGACTTCACCGTGCGCGCGCTCTACGGCCGTTCGGAACTCGCCGGCGACTATGTGATCACCCGGGCGGCGTGGGCGCCGCACCGCACCCAGGACTCCGACCGCCTGGTGGCGGTGTCCTTCAAGGACGGCGTGAGCGCGGACACCGGGAGGGCCGCGGTGGTGAAGGCCGCCGCGCGGTACGGCGATCCCCAGGTGCAGACCCGCGAGGAGTACGCGCAGTCGTCGGCCGGCGGCATCGACATGATGCTGACGCTCGTCTACGCGCTGCTCGCTCTCGCGGTGTTCATCGCCGTGCTCGGCATCGCCAACACCCTGACGCTCGCCGTCCACGAACGCACCCGCGAGCTGGGCCTGCTCAGGGCCGTGGGCCAGACCCGGCCGCAACTGCGGTCCATGGTCCGCTGGGAGTCGGTCCTGGTCGCCGCCTTCGGCACGGCCGGCGGGATCGGTCTCGGCGCGTTCCTCGGCTGGGTGTTGGTGCGGGCGGCGGACGGCGCGAGCGACAGTGCCTTCGCCTTCGCGCTCGCGCCGGGGCGGCTCGGTGTGGTGGCCCTGGTGGGCCTGGCCGCAGGAGGGCTCGCGGGACTGCGTCCGGCCCGGCGGGCGGCCCGCCTGGACGTGCTGCGGGCCATCGCCGCCGAGTGACGGGCCAGGTCCTGTCGTCAAACATCGTGCGGCAGGCGGGGGTTTGAGGACAGGACCTAGGGGGAGGTCACCGCCCGGTCAGCCGGCAACGGCCGACCGGGCGGGAGCACGTGGCGCGGCGGCGGGCGCGCAGCCGATGGGTTCGACCTCCGGGAGACGGGGGGCGGGCCGTTCCCGGGCCGTACCGCGCGGAGCGCCCGCCCGCTGCGGTTTCGCCTCCGCGCGCGCCGGGAGCGTGAACCACACGACCTTCCCTTCGTCGCCGTCCGGTCGTGCGCCCCAGCTCTCGCTCAGCGCGGCCACCATGGCGAGCCCGCGCCCGCAGGTGTCCAGCGGTGCGACGTCCTTGAGGTCGGCCGCCACGGGCAGCCGCGGATCGTGGTCGCGTACGGAGACCGTCAGCCGGTCCGGCAGCAGCTCGATCTCCACGGTGCACGACTTGTCGGGCCGGGCGTGCTGGTGGACGTTGGTCAACAACTCCGTGACACCGAGCGCCGCCCGGTCGATCAACGGGTCCATATGCCAGTAGCGCAACTGCGCAGATACGATTCTGCGGATCTGGCCGATCCGCGACGGCAGGGCTTGCAGCTCCACCGTGCAGTGCCTGCTTGGGTGACTGATCACGGCTGCGACTCCCCGACATGAGGTCCGGAAGAACACGGAGTACGGATCCAGCGAGCGGCCGGTGTCCACGGTCGCCTGCTGTCATGTCCGGCGGGCTGGTTCACAGCGTTATCGCCGGTAAACCCAGAGTGACGTGAGACCAGAGTGACCCAGGACACAGAAGTGCGCAACTCGCCGTGACTCAGTCCCCGCGGCCCGCGGCCCGGCGCACCGCCTCGATGAACCGGCGCGCTGCGGGCGGCCCGGAGCGGCCGGGCGCGGGGTCCTCGTCGCCCAGCGTCAGCAGGTACCGGTGGCCGTTGAGGTCGGCCAGCGCCCGGTCGTCCGGGGCGAACCAGGGCTTGGAGGCGCGCACCGCCTGGACCGGCGCGCTGTCGATCTCGCTGCCGTAGCTGGTGAGCAGTTCCACCCTGCCGTCGCTGATCCGCACCTGCCCGGCCCGGGTGAGCGACCGCAGCCGCTTGTCTATCCGGACGCCCGTGGCCGTGAACTCCGGCTCCGCCATCCTTCCCCGCCCCCTCGCGTCTCTCGCCCGCCGGACCGGGACCCCGCCCCGGGCGGGACCGCCGCCGTCCGTCCGTTCCGTGATCCATTGTGCGCCTTCGCGCGGGGTGCGGCCCCCGCACCCCGAGCAGTCTGCCCGCACCCGGCGCCGAGCACCAGTGCGCGAAGTCCCCACGGGGGTCGCGCACGGAGCACGGGGCGCACTGCGCCCCCAGCGAGATGGCCGCACCACGCCTCCAGCCGCCTTTGAGCTGCCCAAAGGGCTGTTTATGCAGGTGGGAAGCGGTGCGCCGGCTGCTTATGATGCGAGGGTCCGGACGCCGTGGGCGTCGGCGGCACGCAGTGTAAGGAGCCACGTCGTGAGCACCACCCCACAGACCCGGACCGGCGAGACCCTGGACGCCGACCGCAGCGACGCCGCCTACCGCGCCTGGCTGAAGGAGGCCGTCCGCAAGGTCCAGGCCGACGCCAACCGCTCCGCCGACACCCATCTGCTGCGCTTCCCGCTGCCCGAGGGCTGGGGCATCGACCTCTATCTGAAGGACGAGTCGACCCACCCCACCGGCAGTCTCAAGCACCGGCTGGCGCGCTCGCTGTTCCTGTACGGCCTGTGCAACGGCTGGATCCGGCCCGGCCGGCCGGTGATCGAGGCGTCCAGCGGTTCGACGGCCGTGTCCGAGGCGTACTTCGCCAAGCTGATCGGTGTGCCCTTCATCGCGGTCATGCCCCGCACGACCAGCGCCGAGAAATGCCGCCTCATCGAGTTCCACGGCGGGCAGTGCCACTTCGTGGACGACTCACGGAAGATGTACGAGGAGTCGGCCCGGCTCGCGGTGGAGACCGGCGGTCACTACATGGACCAGTTCACCTACGCCGAGCGGGCCACGGACTGGCGCGGCAACAACAACATCGCCGAATCGATCTTCCGTCAGCTGGAGCTGGAGCGGTTCCCGGAGCCGGCGTGGATCGTGGCCACCGCGGGCACGGGCGGCACCTCCGCGACGATCGCGCGCTATGTGCACTACATGCAGTACGACACCCGCGTCTGCGTCGCCGACCCGGAGAACTCGTGCTTCTTCGAGGGCTGGACCACCGGCGATCCGGACGTCACCTGCGACTGCGGCTCGCGCATCGAGGGCATCGGCCGGCCGCGCATGGAGCCGAGCTTCGTGCCCGGCGCCATCGACCGCATGATGAAGGTCCCGGACGCGGCCAGTGTCGCCGCCGTACGGGCCCTGGACCGGGTCATCGGCCGCAAGGCGGGCGGATCGACGGGCACCGGCCTGTGGAGCGCGCTCAAGATCGTCTCCGAGATGGTCGCCGAGGGGAGCACCGGAAGCGTGGTCACCCTGCTGTGCGACCCGGGGGATCGCTACCTCGACAAGTACTACTCGGACACCTGGCTGCGGGAACAGGGCCTGGACATCGGGCCGTACACGTCCGCGATCGACACCCTGCTGACGACGGGGGCATGGCCGCGCTGAGGCCGGCGCAGGCGGCGGAGCACCGCCGCGGTTCGGCAGCGCCCCGAAGGGGCGCGGGGAACTGCGCGACCGGCCACAACGGTGCCGCGGGCGACCGACGGCATATCGCGCCGTTTCCAGCGGAGCGCTTGGCGGAGTTCGGGCCCGGAGGGGTGGCTACGCGGGGGCGGGGTCCGGTGGGCTTCGGTGGGTCAGGCGGTGGTCCAGCGCGGTGACCGCGGTGCGGAGCGCGCGGCCGGCGCCGGGGCGGGCCAGCCGGGCGGCGGCGCGGAAGAGTCCCGTCCCGTCGAGGGCGAACGTCATCCGCACGAGGGTGCCGGTGCCCACCGGGGCGAGCCGCCACTCCTCGACCCAGGCGCGGGCGCCCGGCGTGTTCGTCACGTCGACGCGGTACGCGTACACCTCGAAAGCCCGCGCCGCGATCACCGACTCCTGGAACCGCGTGCCGCCCCGCAGCCGGATCTCCCGCCCGCCCTCGGTCGCCCGGGCGGACGTCACCGCCGAGAACCACTGCGGCCAGCCGGACACGTCCTCGGCGAGCGCACGGAACACGGCGTCCGGCGCCGCGGCCATCTCGTGCGTGAACACCAGGCGTACCGGGGCCGTTTCGACGAAGCCGATCCCCACCGGGCGCAGACCGTGAGCCATGGCCGCGAATCACCTCGCGAAATCCCTTGGGCGAACAGGCGGTTGGCGGTACTGACCCGACCCAGCCTAGCTGACAGTACGTCAGTTGTCTGCGGCGTCCTCGGCCGGGGCACCCGCCACCACCAGCCGGCGCAAGTGCTCGGAGATCTCCGCACGCGCCGCCGCCGGCAGCCCCGCGTCGGTGACCAGTGTGTCGACCTGCTCCAGGGCCGCGAACGAACTCAGGCCCACCGTCCCCCACTTGGTGTGGTCCGCGACCACCACCACCCGCCGCGCCGACTGCACCAGCCGCCGGTTGGTCTCGGCCTCCGCGAGGTTCGGTGTCGACAGGCCGGCCTCGACCGATATCCCGTGCACACCGAGGAACAGCAGGTCGAAGTGGAGCGTCGCGATCGCCTGGTCGGCCACCGGCCCCACCAGCGAGTCGGACGGGGTACGCACCCCACCGGTCAGCACGACCGTCGCCGCGCCCACCCGCTGCCCCGAGGTGCGCTGCGCCGCGTGGAAGACGTCCGCGACCCGCACCGAGTTGGTCACCACCGTCAGATCCGGCACTTCGAGGAGCTGGTGCGCCAGCGCATAGGTCGTCGTGCCGCCCGACAGGGCGATCGCGGTGCCCGGCCCGACCAGCTCGGCGGCGGCCCGCGCGATGTCCTCCTTGGCGCTCAGCTCCAGCCCCGACTTGGCTTCGAAACCCGGCTCGTGCGTGCTCGCCTCGATGACCGGCACCGCACCGCCGTGCACCTTCTCCAGGACCCCCTGGCGGGCCAGCGCGTCCAGGTCGCGGCGCACGGTCATGTCCGACACACCGAGCCTGCGCGTCAGTTCGTTGACCCGGACGCCGCCGCGGCGCCGGACCTCGTCCAGGATCAGGGCGCGGCGCTGCTCCGCGAGGAGGTTCTGATTCTCGCTCACGTACGCTCCGGTCCTTTCGCCTCAGCCGTCCGACACGCCCGTCGCACCCGCTCCGACCAGGATGTTCCCTCGCGCCTTCGGTGCGCGGACGTCCCATCCTGCCACGGGTCGCTTCCCGTTGCGCCACCGCCCGCACCGACGCGTACCCACCCTTCGGACACCGTCCGTTCCACCGGTGGGCACCCGGATCGGGGAGATTCGGTGACGAGAGGTGTACGCGGCACCCGCGGCGGAGAGATCCTGAACGCCGCACGGACACAAGCCGTCGGCGCGTCATGGGGGAAGAGCAGAACAGTGGAGCGTGCGCAGCAGCAGACCGCGGCGGACGGGGCGGTCGGTACGGACGGCCCCGCTACGCGGCCCGGGACGGCCCCGGTCGACCTGGAACTCCTGGTCCACGGAGTGGGCGGCACCACACCCGAGGAGATGCTCGACGATCCGTGCACGGTGCGGATCACCGGTGACGACACGGCCGCCGTCTTCCGCCGCGCCGCGGACGTGGACGCGGAGCACCGGCCCGAGGACTACCGGGACAAACCGGTCCCCGAGGCGTACGTCTGGTGCAATCTCACCTCGGGCAACAGCGCCCGTGCCCTGTGGCTCCTGCTGCTGCCCTTCATGGTCGTCAACCTCGCCCACTGGATGCGGCCCGCCACCCGCGGCCACCGGCGGACGGTACGGCTGTACGGGCTGCTGGTGCGGCTCGCCGGCCTCACCCTCACGGTGCTGCTGGTGGCGGCGGCCTGCGAGGTCGCCCTGGACCTCGTGGCCTGGCAGTGCGCCGGCGTCGAGGCGTGCGCCGCGCGCCACTCCTGGCTGGGTTTCCTCTCGCCCGCCGCCTCCGGCGACGGCTGGTGGAGCCTACCCGGCCGCCGGCTCGCGCTGGCCGCCCTGGTGCCGGCCGCCCTGACCTTTCTGCTCTGGTACCTGTCACGGCGCACCTGGAGCGCCTACGAGTCCCAGCCGCCGCTGCCGCACCGTCCCGAGCCTGACGAACAGACGGAACCCACCGCGCTCGGCAGCCCCGGCTTCTGGTACGGGCGCCGGCTGGTGGCCCGGCTGCGCGCCGCCCACACCGCCGCGGGCCTGCTGACGGTGGCGGCGGCGGTCGTGGCCCCCGCCGCCCGCGTCGACCGCGGGCCGGGCGGCTCCGACGTCCTCGACACGCTCGGCCTGCTGCTGATCGCCGCGCTGTGCGGCACGGCGGCGGCCGTGCTCTGGGTGGTGTGCCGCCGCGGCCGCAGCGAGAACCGCCTGGACCAGGAACTCGACGAACACCTGGTACGCCGGCTGCCGCTGGCCGCCCTCGTCCTGCTCGGCCTCGCCCTGCCCTACGCGGGCTGGTCCCGGCCGGGCTGGCAGTCGGCCGGACGGCTGTCGCAGGACACCGCCTTCGGCGTCATCGCGCTGGCACAGGGCCTGCTGGTGGTCGTCATCGCCGTGGTCGCCCATCTGCTGCACCGCACCCCGCCCGCCGGCCCCGGACCCGCCGGCCGGCGGGCCGCCATGCGCGGACTGGGCGGGCCCGCCGTCGCACTGCTGGCCTGCGCGCTGGGCGGCGTGATGACGGGCGGCGTCGCCCAGCGCGTCGCCGACTGGCTGGACGGCACCGGCTCCTCCATCGACGGCCCGCCCGTGCTGCTGACCTGGCAGGCGTCCGTCATCCCGCCGCTCCTGGTGGCGCTGCTGGCGCTGGTCGTCTGGCTGTCCTGGCGCACCTGGCGGCTCAGGGGCGCGGAACGCGCCGCCGTGCGGCTCGACTACCCGAAGGAGCCGGCCGACCCGGCCACCACCCGCCGTATCGCGCGCACCCGGGCGATGGCCGCGCTCACCGACCGGGCGCCGCTGCTCGTCGCCGTGGTCTCCGCCACCACGCTGCTGCTCGGCGCCGCAGCGCTGGTGGGCGGCCTGGACACCGGGAAGACCCCCGGGGAGGCCGCCGCGCACACCTACGCCGTCGTGCGGGGCGCCGCCGAGACCGCGCAGGCCCTGGGCTCCTGGCTGATCGGGTTCGGCTTCGTCCTGTTCGTCACCTGGGGGCGCCGCGCCTACAAGGACCCCTCCGCACGGCGCACCATCGGCATCCTGTGGGACGTCGGCACCTTCTGGCCACGCGCCGCCCACCCCTTCGCACCGCCCTGCTACGCGGAGCGCGCGGTGCCCGACCTGACCTGGCGGATGGCGACCTGGACGCAGCACACCGGGGGACGCCTGGTGATCTCCGGACACTCCCAGGGCAGCGTCCTCGCGGCAGCCGCGGCCTGGCAGTTGACGCCGTCCGTGCGCAAGCGGGTCGCCCTGCTCACCTACGGCTCCCCGCTGGAGCGCCTGTACGGCCGCTGGTTCCCCGCCTACTTCGGCCCCGCCGAACTCGGCTCCCTGCACCGCGAGGTGGCCTGCTGGCGCAACCTGTACCGGCTCACCGACCCCATCGGCGGCCCGGTGCGGCTGCCCGGCGACCGCGGCCCGGACGTGGACCGCGGGCCGCTGAAGGACCCCCTCGCCTACGGCCGCACCCCCCGCCATCCGCTGCCCGCGCCCATCCTCGGCCACTCCGACTACCAGGCCGACCCGGCGTTCGCGGAGGAACGGGAGCGGCTGCTGGCCCGGTTGCGCCCGGACGTACCCGGCCAGCGCCCGGAACCGGCGGCCTGACCGGGGCCGTCGCCGTTCAGGGCAGATCCGGCAGGTCCTCCGGATACAGCAGCGTCAGATCGTCGGTGCTCGGCTCGGTGAGCTGGGCGACCCGGCTCGCGTGCCGCTCCACCATCGCCTCGAACGTCTGCCGGGCGGTGCGGCCGTTGCCGAACGCGGCACCTTTGGGAAGCACCGTGAAGTACTTCAGCAGCGCTTCCGAGGCGCCCTGCGCCAGCCGGTACTCGTGCTCGTCGGCCTGCTGCTCCACGATCCGCAGCAACTCCTCGGGACCGTAGTCACCGAAGGTGATGGTCCGGGAGAAGCGGGAGGCCACACCCGGGTTGACGGTCAGGAACCGTTCCATCTCCGCCGTGTAGCCCGCGACGATCACCACCACCGCGTCCCGGTGGTCCTCCATCAGCTTGACCAGGGTGTCGATGGCCTCCTTGCCGAAGTCCCGGCCGGCGTCCTGCGGCGAGAGCGCGTACGCCTCGTCGATGAACAGCACACCGCCACGGGCCCGTTCGAAGGCATCCTGGGTGCGGATCGCGGTGGACCCGATGTGCTCGCCCACCAGGTCGACCCGGGACACCTCGACGAGGTGTCCCTTCTCCAGCACGCCGAGGGAGGCGAGGATCTCGCCGTAGAGCCGGGCCACCGTGGTCTTGCCGGTGCCGGGGGAGCCGGTGAACACCAGATGGCGCTTGACCGAGGCCGCCTTCAGACCCGCCTCACGGCGGCGCCTGCCCACCTCGATCATGTCGGTGAGCGCCCGGACCTCGCGCTTGACGCTGTCCAGGCCGACGAGGGCGTCGAGTTCACCGAGCACGTCCTGGGAGGTCCGCGCCGGCCGCTCCGGCTCCGCTGCGGCGACCAGCGGTTCCTGCTCGCTGCTGCGCTGCCCGGGGATCGAGCCCAGCAGCCCGGCGGAGGCACCGGTCGCCTGCACGGCGGTCTCCCGGGCCACGGGCGGCCTGAGCCCGCCGCCGCTCTCGTCGCTGGTGCAGTCCTCCACGACCGGGCCCGTGCCGGCGGCCGCGTCGGGGCCGGCCTCCGCGAACTCGTAGCCGCCGCGCGCGCAGCGCTCCGTGCGGCACTTCCTCAGCGTCGTACGGCAGCCGTCTATCACATGGAAGCCGTAGCCGCCGCTGCCCGTCACCCGGCAGTCCAGGAAGCTGCCGCGGCCCCCGGCCGACACATAGAAGCCGGCCTCCGCGGGGCCGTCCACCGTGCACCGCTCGATCGTGGGATCCGCGCCCTTGGTGACGATCACACCGGTCTGGGTGCCGTCCAGGGTGCAGTTGTTGAGGGTGCCGCCGCTGCCGTGGTCGCGGAACCAGGCGCCGGTGGCGGCCTCCCGGATGCGGCAGTCGTCGAGCTGCGCGGTCGCCCCGTCGCTCACCGACACGGCGGTGTTGCGCACCTGGGACAGGTCGCTGTCCACCACGTCCGCTCGGGAGCCGCGGTCCAGGACGAACAGGGCGTCCGGCACGTCGTGCACCCGGCAGGAGTCCAGCACCGCGGTCGCGCCGTCGCTCACCCACACCGCGGGGTAGTCGCCCGTGCTGTCGAAGATCTCGCACTGGTTGGCGTCCACGCGGGTGCCCGGGTCCCATACCGACAGGCCGTTGCGCCCGAACTGCCGCACCGTCGTCCGGGTCAGCGTGAGCACCGAACGGGAGCGCAGGTCGACCGCGTTCTCCGGGATGTCATGGATGCGGCAGTCGGCGAGGGTCAGCACGGCGTCCGTGTCGAGCGTGACCCCGTCCGCGGCCGTGCGGTGCACATCGCAGTCGGTGAGGTGTGCCGTGGCCCGCGCGGTGACCTGGGCACCGGCCCCGCGCACCTCGTAGACCTCGCAGCCCACCGCTTCCAGCGCGGAGTTCTCGCCCGTCACGGTCAGGCCCACGCCCGAGGCGTGGTGCACCCGGCAGCGCTCCAGCCGGGGGTGCGCGCCGCCGCGCACCGCGACGCCCGCCTGACCGGCCGCCACCACCTCGCAGTCCTCGAACACCCCGGCCCCGCCGTCGAGTACGGCGATGCCGATGCCCGCGGGATTGTCCACGGTGCAGCGCCGCACGGTCGGCCGGGCGGCGCCGCGCACCTCCAGGCCCGACGCGGACCGGGTGACGACCCGCACGTCCCGCAGCTCGGGTGTGCCCTCCTCGACGAGCAGCGCGGGCGCGGCGGCGTCCTGGCCCTCCACGAGCAGGTCGTGCACCACGGCCGAGGCGCGCACCGTCAGCGGCACCCCGTCGACGGGGGCGATCCGCACCGAGCCGGGCGAGCCCTCGGGGCCGCGCAGCGTCACCGCCCGCTGGATCACCAGGTTCTCCCGGTAGGTGCCGGGAGCGACGGTGAGGACATCGCCGTCGGCGGCGGCCTCCAGGGCGGCGGCGAGCGAAGCGTACTCACCCGTGCGGCGCCGCCACCGCGATGTGCCGGTGTGCGTCACCTGGACCGTGCCCTGTGCCATGGCGTTGCTGTGCCCCCACCTCGTGGTACGTGGCTCGTTCGCCTCGGGACGCACGGCCGGTGCCGCGGGTCCCTGCGGCGCGTCGCGCGCGGGTCGTCGCCGAGTGTCTCGGCCGGTCCACCGTAGCGTGCGCGCGGGCGGTGGGATGACCAGAGGTGGCAGGCCGTCAACTGCCGGTGCCTGCCTTGCCCCAGTCCGGGCCCGCCCGATCCCATGCCTGGTCCCAGCGCGCGTACCGGCGGCGGACCATGCGCCAGACGACCGTCCGTCTGACGCCCTCGACCACGCCCGCCGTCAGCAGCGCCGCGCCGAACCCGGCCAGCACCGCGTGGGTCGTCGCCGTCGCGGAGTCCAGCGGTCGGGCGACCGTGCGGCCGTGCGCGTCCGTCCACAGCGTGAAGTGGTCGCCCGGGTGCGGGGAGGTCAGGCGTGACAGGGTCGGGCCGTGCACCCTGGTGCCGTCCGGGGCGGTCCACTCGGCCAGGACGCGGCTGCGCGGGTCATGGCCCATGGGGGTGTCCGGGTCGGGCTCCGGCAGGGCGTCGCCCAGCTTGCGCACCACGGTCGCCGTGATCAGATGCCGGGACTGCTGCTGGGCCCGCACCGACCGCTGGAGGGTGTCCTGCGCCGCGGTGCCGGCGAACGAGCCGGCCACGGGCGCGGCCACCGCGATCAGCAGCAGCGCTCCGAGGGCCAGCCAAGCCTCGGCCAGATCGGTCGCGCGGCGCAGTGGGTTGTGCCGCCAGCGCCAGAGACCGCTGATTGCCCGCAACCTTCCGCACCCCCTTCCCGCTCCGTGATAACCCCTCGCGGAGCCGTTCATCCGCGGGCCCGGCCGAAGAGAGAGCGAAATCACCTCAGCTCCTGCTCATCGTCGACCGAGACCTCTCATGAACTTCTCACACCATCGCAACGACCGGGTGACGGCGCCCGGTTCCCCGGCAGGACGGGATCGAGCCAACGCGGACCGCCCGTCGGGAGGCGGCCCGGCCCGGCGGCGGCGCGACTGCCGGGGGCCCCGGCACCGGGTTTTCGGCGTCCGTTCCGGCGCGCGGCGTCCCGGCGTCCCCGTCTCGCACCACGCCCCGTAAGTGGCCTGAAGATCCTGGAATCGCGCGGCCGAGCGCCCGGAAGGAACGCGGGGCTGTATCAGCGTGTGGCCCGGCCGCCGGCCACGCCGCCGCGGTCGGCCGACGGCGCGGCACGGCCCTTCCCGCGCAGCGCTCAGGCGAGGATGCGCACCGGGTCGCCGACCCGGATGGTGCCGGTCGAGCGGGGCACCAGGTTCTGGCCGAAGACCAGCGAGCGGCCGATGCGGCGGTGGCGCGCCAGCGTGCGCAGGGGTTCCGCGCCGCGCGCGGCGGTGCCCTGGTCGGTCGTCGTCACGACGCACCGCCCGCAGGGCTTGGCGACCCGGAAGACCACCTCGCCGATGGCGATGCGCGACCAGTCGTCCTCGGCCCAGGGCCGCGTGCCGGCCACGACCACGCTCGGCCGGAAGCGGTTCATGGGCAGCGGGCCCTCGTGTGCGTGGTCGCCCTGGGCCACCAGCGAGTTGAGGGCGTCGAGGGAGGCGAGCGTGGTCACGAGCAGCGGATAGCCGTCGGCGAGGCTGACCGTCTCGCCGGGCAGTGCGTGGTCCGGGTCGATCGGGCGGCGCGTGGCCGGGTCGTCCAGGTGGACCAGGCGGACGTCCGCGCCCAGGAATCCGGCGCACCACGCGTGCGCGGCACCGTCCGCGGGGACGGCCTCCACCTTGGTGCCGAAGACGGTCACCGTCACCGTGGCCCCCGGCGCCGGGACCGGCACCGTCAGCGGTTCCCTCCCGGCCGCGGACAGCCGGACGCCGCCGCCGGCCACGGGCTCGGCGGCGGCCAGCGCGAGGCGCGGCTCCTCGCGTTGTGTGACGACCTTTCCCCCGTCGTCGATCAGCGCCCAGCGCCGGTCTCCGGCCAGCCCCCAGGGCTCCACGGCGGCCTCCCGGGGCGCGACGCCCCGGAACGCCTTGACCGGATGGACGTGGATCGAGTGCAGTGTGGCGTTCCCCATGCCGTCATCGTGCCAGCGGGCACCGGCGGCCGGGGAAGACCGGTCAGTAGCCGCGGTACTGCTGCTGGTTGTTGTACGGGTCCTGGTAGGGAGCCGGAGCGGGCCGTGGGGCCGCGGGGCGCATCGCCTCGTAGCCGGTGCCCTGTGCCGTCGGCCGCGGCTGCGGGGGCTGCTGGCCGGGGTAGCCGCGCGGGGCGGTGGCCTGCTGCGGGATGTACGCCGTGGGCGCCTGCTGCAACGGAGCGGGCTGCGGCGCCTGCTGGTAGCCGTAGTGGGGTGCCGGCTGGGAGGGTCCCGCCGGGAGCGCGGGCAGGGCCGACGGCAGCGCGGGCAGGTTGCTGCCCGGCGTGTCGTAGGCCGCGGGAACCCGGATCGGGGCGATCTGCGGGGTGCCCCGCTCGGCCACGAGCGAGTCGTAGATCGGGGTGTCCGGGAAGGAGGCGGAGTAGTAGCCGCCGCCATAAGTGGAGCGGGGGGAGGTCATGGCACATAAGTTAAGCCCACGATGTGCTGGTTGGGGAGACCGATAAGAGGGTTGTTTTCCGTGTCGGCGGTGACCCGGGATCCCCAATCCGAGCGAACTTGGCAAAAAGGGGCGTCGGTCCGCGTTTGAATCGTGTAAAGGCCGAGTTCCCGGCAGGTTACCGGCGGTTGGACGGCGGTGATTCCGCGCCGCTCCTGGGAGTTCGCCGCCCCCCGCAATAGGTTGGCGGGGTAGGGATGGCCGAAGACGGCAAAGTACGGCAAGCGACGGCCGGGACGCGACCCGGCGGCGACCAGGTGATGGGGGCGGACATGTCAATGCCGAAAGGGTCGAATGCGCCGGTGCCCACGACGGCGCTGCGGGTCGAATTGGGCTGGCGGCCCGGACCCGGGGTCCCGGACGTGGACGCCTCGGCCCTGCTGCTGGTGGCGGGAAAGGTCCGCTCGGACGGCGACTTCGTCTTCTACAACCAGCCCGCGCACGCCTCCGGGGCGGTCCGCCACGAAGGCAAACGCAATGCCGCGGAGCGGGTGACCGACACCCTTCTCGTGGACCTCGCGCGCGCGGAGCCCGCCGTCGAGCGCGTGGTACTCGCCGCCTCGGCGGACGGCGGGCCCTTCGGCCGGGTGCCCGACCTGTACATCGCGGTGACGGACGCCGCCCGGGGCGACACGATCGCCCGCTTCGACAGCACGGGCGCCACCGTCGAGACCGCCTTCGTGCTCGGCGAGTTCTACCGCCGCCAGGGCGGCTGGAAGTTCCGCGCCGTCGGCCAGGGCTACAGCAGCGGACTCGAGGGCCTGGCCACGGACTTCGGGATCACCGTGGACGAGCCGCAGCACGCCGCACCACCCGCCGCCGCGCCGCGTCCGCAGACCCCGCCGCCCCCGGTGACCGCACCGCCGCCCGTGGGCCCGCCGGTCCCGCTGCCCCCGCCGCCGGCCGCCGCGCCCGTACGCCTCAGCAAGGTCACGCTCACCAAGGCGGCACCCTCCGTCTCGCTGGCCAAACAGGGCGGCACGTCCGGCGCCCTGCGGGTCAACCTCAACTGGCAGGTGCACAAGCAATTCTCCGGATGGGGCCGCCGGCGCGGCGCCGCGCACAGCGACCTCGATCTCGACCTGTGCGCCCTGTACGAACTCGCCGACGGCAGCAAAGGAGTCGTCCAGGCCCTCGGCAACGCCTTCGGATCGCTGCACCGGCCCCCCTACATCCACCTCGACGGCGACGACCGCACCGGCGCCTCGGCGAGCGGCGAGAACCTCACCGTCAACCTCGACCACACCCGGGACTTCCGCCGCATCCTCGTCTTCGTGACCATCTACGAGGGCGCCGACTCCTTCGCCGACCTGCACGCCACCGTCACCCTGCGGCCCCAGCACGGCGCGCCCGTCGAGTTCTCGCTCGACGAGTGCACGGTGCCCTCGACGGTCTGCGCGCTCGCCCTGATCACCAACACCGGCGCCGACCTCGTGGTCCGGCGCGAGGCCCGGTACCTGGTGCCGGAGCGCGGCGTGAGCCCGCAGCGGACCGTCGACCGCGCCTACGGATGGGGCATGAACTGGACACCCGGCCGCAAGTGACACTCCCTCAGCCCTCGTCGGGCACGGCGCCGGGACGCGCGTACGTACGGCCCTTCCAGGCCGCTCCGCGCCCCCGGTAGTGCTGCACCGCCGAGTCGACCGTCATGAGCAGGTACAGGAAAGCGGTGAACGGCAGCGACACGGCGAGCCACGGCGGCAGCCGGTAGTAGCGGAGCATCGGGACGTACGTCCCCGTCATCACCAGCCACGCCAGGGCACCGGTCAGCGCGACGGCCGCACTCCCCGTTACCGCGCCCACGACCAGCGCCACGGGCGGCACGAGATACACCAGCGCGAGCCCGGCGACCGTGCCGAGGAGCAGCAGCGGGTTGTGCCGCAGCTGCGCGTACGCGCTGCGCGAGACCATCCGCCACAGGTCGTGCAGCCGCGGATAGGGGCGCACGCTGTCCACCCGCTCGGCGAGCCCCAGCCAGATGTGGCCCCCGCCGCCCTTCACGGCCCGCGCGAGCGCCACGTCGTCGATGACGGCGTGCCGGATCGAATCGGGGATGCGCGCCCGCTGTGCCGTCTGCGTACGCAGCAGCACACAGCCGCCCGCCGCGGCCGCCGTGCGCGCCCCGCGCCGCCCGATCCGGCGGAACGGGTACAACTGCGCGAAGAAGTACACGAAGGCGGGCACCACCAGGCGCTCCCACAGGCTCTCCACACGCAGCCGGGCCATCTGCGAGACGACGTCGAAGCCGCCGGTGCGCGCCGCCGCCACCAGGTGCCGCAGGCTGTCCGGAGCGTGCGCGATGTCCGCGTCCGTCAGGAGCAGATACTCGGGCTCACGCGCGCGTGCCAGCGAGATGCCGTGGCGCACCGCCCACAGCTTGCCCGTCCAGCCCGCCGGCGGCTCGCCGGGCGAGTCCACCGTCAGCGGCAGCCCGCCGTGCCGCCGGGCCAGTTCCCGGGCCAGCTCTCCGGTGCCGTCCGTGCTGCCGTCGTCGACCAGGAAGACCTCGGCACGCCCCGGATAGTCCTGCGCCAGCAGGGACGGCAGGCTCGACGGCAGCACCGCCGCCTCGTCGCGGGCCGGCACGACCACGCACACCGACGGCCAGTCGTCGGGGTCCCGGCGCGCCGGCAGACGGACGTCGGTCCGCCAGAAGCCGCCCTGACACAGCAACAGCCACAGCCAGGCGGCGAGCGATACGGCGGCGATCCACAGGAGGGCACTCACCCGCGCAGTCTGCCCCACCGGACGGGCCCGCCGGGACCCATCGTCTATCGTGGCCGGGTGAAGATCGCGCTCATGGACTCCGGGATCGGCCTGCTGGCGGCCACCGCCGCGGTGCGGCGTCTGCGGCCCGACGCGGATCTCGTCCTCTCCCTCGACCCCGACGGCATGCCGTGGGGCCCGCGCACCCCTGAGGACCTCACCGAGCGCGCCCTGGCCGTGGCCGAGGCCGCCGCCGCGCACCGCCCCGACGCCCTCGTCGTCGGCTGCAACACGGCGACCGTGCACGCGCTGGACACCCTGCGCGCCCGGCTGGAGCCCGGCATCCCGGTGATCGGCACCGTACCGGCGATCAAGCCGGCCGCGGCCGGTGGCGGCCCCGTCGCGATCTGGGCCACGCCCGCCACCACCGGCAGCCCCTACCAGCGGGGACTCATCGAGGAGTTCGCCGACGGCGTACCGGTCGCCGAAGTGCCGTGCTGGGGACTGGCCGAAGCGGTCGAACACGCCGACGAGGCCGCCATCGACGCCGCCGTCGCCGAGGCCGCCGGGCTGACCCCGCACGACGTGACGACCGTCGTCCTCGGCTGCACCCACTACGAACTGGTCGCCGAACGCATCCGCGCGGCCGTGCGGCGCCCCGGCGCCCCGCCGCTGGTGCTGCACGGCAGCGCCGGCGCGGTCGCCGCCCAGACGCTGCGCCGCATCGGCGAGCGGCCCGCACCCGACGCGCCGGCCGACGGCACCGTGACGGTGCTGCTGAGCGGCCGTGCGGGCGGGCTGCCGGCACCCGCGCTGCACTACGCCGAGGGCCGCCTGCTCATGGCCGCGAGCCCCGCCCGCTGACCACCCGGCGGCCGGGCCGCACAGCGGGCCGCTCCCCGCAACCCGGCGCGGTCACTGTGCGCAACGCGCTACCCGCGCAGCGAATCCTGAGTAACCTCTTAGGCATGCAGGACCACCCCCACGACGAGGACACCGCCGACGCCTCGCACCCCGAGGTGTGGACTGGCCGCGCCACCAACCGGGTCCAGTGGCTGCTCGCGCTCGTCGGCGCGGCCTGCATGGCGCTCGGCATCGAACTCGCCGTGGACTCCGCCTGGACCTCGGGTACCGCCCCGCTCGTGATGTCCGTGGTCGGCTGCATCGCCGCCGGGCTGCTGGTCCTCTTCGGCACCCTCGCGTTCGTGCACGTCGACCTGAAGCTCGACCAGGAGTCCCTGGAAGTGCGCTGCGGCCACATCGGGCTGCCGCGCCGCCGCATCCCGCTCAGCCATGTCGCCGGCGCCGAGTTCGCCCCGCACGTCACCCCGCGCCACTGGGGCGGCTGGGGGTACCGCTGGCGGCCCGAGAAGGGGACCGCGGTCGTGGTGCGCCGCGGCGAGGGCGTGGTGCTCCGGCTGTGGGACGGCCACACATTCACGATCACCGTGGACAACGCGGAGTCGGCGGTCCGGGTGATCAAGGCCCGGCTGCGCACCATCACACCCGGTACCGCCCACTGAGACCGCCGCCGCGCCCAGGGGCGAGCGAACCGCCGTGACCCCGGGGGCCGCCCTCGTCACAAGATGACCCCTGGTGCCGTGGGCCGCCTCATGGACCGCGCTGTCGACCGCAAGGTCACCCGCCGTACACTCCCGGAATGACCGTCACCGCACCATCCGTGGACCAGCCGGACCGGGTCCGGACGCGCCCCTGGCCCACGCGCGGCGCCCGACTGCTGCGACTGGCCCCGGCCGCCGTCTCGGCGCTCTGCGGCGTGCTGCTCTACGTCAGCTTCCCGCCGCGCACCCTGTGGTGGCTCGCCCTGCCCGCCTTCGCCGGGTTCGGCTGGGTGCTGCGCGGCAGGGGCTGGAAGGCGGCCCTCGGCCTCGGCTACCTCTTCGGCCTCGGCTTCCTGCTGCCGCTGCTGGTGTGGACCGGCGTCGAGGTCGGTCCCGGGCCCTGGCTCGCCCTGGCCGCCGTGGAGGCGGTCTTCATCGCACTGGTCGGGCTCGGTGTCGCGGCGGTCTCGAAGCTGCCCGCCTGGCCGGTGTGGGCGGCGGCCGTCTGGGTGATGGGCGAGGCGGTACGCGCGCGCGCACCGTTCCACGGCTTCCCCTGGGGCAAGATCGCGTTCGGCCAGGCGGACGGCGTCTTCCTGCCGCTCGCCGCCGTCGGCGGCACCCCCGTGCTCGGCTTCGCCGTCGTCCTGTGCGGATTCGGTCTGTACGAGGCCGCGCGCGTGGCGGCCGAGGGGCGGCGCACCCGCGCCGTGCGCAAGGGGACCGCCGCCGCGGCCCTGCTGAGCGTGGCCGTACCGGTGGCGGGGGCGCTGGCCGCCCGGACACTGGTCAGCGACAAGGCCGAGGACGGCACGGTGACCGTCGCGGTCGTCCAGGGCAACGTGCCGCGCTCCGGCCTGGAGTTCAACGCCCAGCGGCGCGCCGTGCTCGACTACCACGCGCGCGAGACCAGGAAGCTGGCCGCCGACGTCAAGGCGGGCAAGGTCGCCCGGCCCGACTTCGTGCTCTGGCCGGAGAACTCCTCCGACATCGACCCCTTCGGCAACCCCGACGCGGCCCTCGTCATCGAGGACGCGGTCAAGGCGATCGGCGTGCCCATCTCGGTCGGCGGGGTCGTCGCGCGCGACGGCAAGGTGTTCAACGAACAGATCCTGTGGGACCCGGTCAAGGGGCCCACCCAGACGTACGACAAGCGGCAGATCCAGCCGTTCGGCGAGTACCTGCCGCTGCGCTCGCTGCTCGGCGCCGTCAACGACAGCTGGACGACCATGGTCAGCCAGGACTTCAGCCGGGGCACCAGGCCGGGCGTCTTCGACATCGGCGGCACCCGGGTCGGCCTCGCGACCTGCTACGAGGCGGCCTTCGACTGGGCCGTGCGGGACACGGTCACCCACGGCGCGCAGATGATCTCCGTGCCGAGCAACAACGCGACCTTCGACCGCAGCGAGATGACCTACCAGCAGCTCGCTATGTCCCGGGTACGCGCGGTGGAACACAGCCGGACCGTGACCGTGCCGGTGACCAGCGGCGTCAGCGCGATCATCATGCCGGACGGGAAGATCACCCAGAGGACCGGCATGTTCGTGCCCGGCCACCTGGTCCAGAAGATCCCGCTGCGCTCCTCGCAGACCCCCGCCACCCGGCTGGGCATCCTGCCTGAGATGGCCCTGGTGCTGGTCGCCGCGGGCGGTCTCGGCTGGGCGATCGGGGCCGGTGCGCGCCCCTCGCGCGCGCGGGAGGAACGCCTGCGGGCCCGTTAGGGTCGGGTCCATGGGTACTCCTGACTTCATCCGTACCATCCGGACCTCGGCGGGCCACCAACTGCTGTGGCTTCCGGGCGTCAGCGCCGTCGTCCTCGACGACCGCGGCCGGGTGCTGCTCGGCCGGCGCGCGGACAACCACAAGTGGGCGGTGCCCTCCGGTATCCCGGACCCCGGCGAGCAGCCGGCCGACTGCGCCGCGCGGGAGGTGTACGAGGAGACGGCCGTGCGGTGCGTCCCGGAACGGATCGTGATGGTGAACTCGGGCGAAGTGGTCACCTACGGCAACGGCGACATCTGCCAGTTCATGGACATCACCTTCCGCTGCCGGGCCGTCGGCGGCGAGGCACGCGTCAACGACGACGAGTCCCTGGAGGTCGGATGGTTCGAGGTGGACGCCATGCCGACTATGCACGAACGCCAGCTGTTCCGGATCAAGCAGGCCCTGTCCGATGAACCCACATGGTTTGTCCCTACGAGTCTTCAGTGAAGTATGGGGTGTGACCACATGTGGTCGGGTCGGGGTGCTGCTTAGGGTCGGGACATGACCTCGCCCAGCGCCCTGCCCGGCCCGCACACCCCCTCGCTCGACCTGTCCGGCCGCACCGCCCTCGTCACCGGGGCGGCGGGCGGCATCGGCGGCGCCTGCGCGCTGCGACTGGCCGCCGCCGGCGCCAAGGTGCGTGCCGTCGACCGGGACGCGACCGGTCTGGACGCGCTGGCCGAGCGGGCCCGTGCGTCGGCGGGCACGGTCGAACCGCAGGTCCTGGACCTGACCGACCTCGACGCCGCCGAACACGCCGCCGCCGGCACCGACATCCTGGTCAACAACGCGGGGCTGCAGCTGGTCCGCCCCATTGAGGAGTTCCCGCCCGAGGTGTTCCACACCGTGCTGACCGTGATGCTGGAGGCCCCGTTCCGGCTCATCCGGGGCGCGCTGCCGCACATGTACGGCCAGGGCTGGGGCCGTATCGTGAACATCTCCTCCGTCCACGGTCTGCGCGCCTCCGCCTACAAGTCGGCCTATGTGGCCGCCAAACATGGGCTGGAGGGACTGTCCAAGACGGCCGCCCTGGAGGGCGCCGCCCACGGTGTCACCTCGAACTGTGTGAATCCCGGCTATGTGCGCACCCCCCTGGTGGAGCAGCAGATCGCCGATCAGGCGCGGGCCCACGGCATTCCCGAGGAGCGCGTGCTGTCCGAGGTGCTGCTGCAGGACAGCGCCGTCAAGCGGCTCATCGAACCGGAGGAGGTGGCCGAGGCGGTCGCCTACCTCTGCGGCCCGCACGCCGCCTTCGTCACCGGCACCTCGCTGGTCCTCGACGGCGGCTGGACGGCGCACTGACCGGCCCGGCGACCGGCACACCGACCGGCCCGGCGACCGCGGACCGGGTAGTTTTCCACAGGCCGGACGCGACCGGCGGGCGATGCGGAATCCTGTGAGCATGTCTCGCGATCACCTGCACTCCACCGGGCGCCCCGCCACCGCCGAGGGGCTTTCGGCCGGTGCCGCCGGCACACCGGACGGCGACGCCGGGACCGTGTTCCTCGACCTGCTGGCCCGCGGCGCCCCGGCCGATGCCTACGAGCAGCCGGTGCTGCTCGCCCGCGCCGAGGGCCTGCCCGCCGACCGGATCGCCGCGCTGGAGCGGGCCAAGCTGCTCGCGCTCAGGGTCCGCGCGGAACTGGAGGGCCGGCGGCGGCGCGAGGCGGAGCTGTCCGCGCTCTTCGAGACCGCCCACGACCTCGCGGGACTGCGGGACGTGGACGCGGTCCTGCAGGCGATCGTGCAGCGCGCCCGCTCGCTGCTCGGCACGGACGTCGCCTACCTCAGCCTCAACGACCCGGCCCGCGGCGACACCTATATGCGGGTCACCGAGGGCTCGGTCGCCGCCCGCTTCCAGCAACTGCGCCTGGGCATGGGGGAGGGGCTCGGCGGGCTCGTCGCCCAGACCGCCCGCCCGTACGTCACCGACGACTACTTCAAGGACGACCGCTTCCGGCACACGCTCACCATCGACACGGGCGTGCGCGACGAGGGCCTGGTCGCCATCCTCGGTGTTCCGCTCATGCTCGGCCCGCATGTCATCGGCGTCCTGTTCGCGGCGGACCGCCGCGCCCGGGTCTTCGAACGGGAACAGATCGCGCTCCTCGGCTCCTTCGCCGCGCTCGCCGCCGCCGCGATCGACACCGCGAACCTGCTCACCGAGACCCGGTCCGCGCTGGCCGACCTGGAGCGGGCCAACGAGATCATCCAGGACCGCAGCGCGGTGATCGAGCGGGCCTCCAAGGTCCACGACCGGCTCGCCGAACTCGTCCTGCGTGGCGGCGGGGTCCATGACGTGGCCGCCGCGGTCTCCCAGGTCCTCGCCGCCACCGTCGAGTTCACCGAGACCGGCGACGCACCTGCCACGGCGCTTGAGGCATCACGGGCGGAGGGCCACGCGGTGCAGCACGGCGCGGACTGGATCGCCGCGGTCGCCGCGGGCGGCGAACTCCTCGGCGCGCTGGTGCTGCGCGGCCACCCCGGCCTCGACCCCGTCGACCAGAGCACCCTGGAGCGCGCCGCGTCGGTCACCTCGCTGCTCCTGCTCGCCCGCCGCTCGGCCGCCGACGCCGAGCAACGGGTCCGCGGCGAACTCCTCGACGACCTCCTCGACGCCCGCGACCGCGACCCGCGCCTGCTGCGCGACCGCGCCTCCCGGCTGCACGCCGACCTCGACGCCGTGCATATCGTCCTGGCCGCCCGGCTCGGCGGGGCCGCGCCCGACGCCGAACACGAGGCCGCCGCCCGCCGCCGCCTGGGCGCCGCCGCCGCCCACCTCGCCGCGACCCGGCACGGCCTGGCCGCCGCCCGCGACGGCGGCACCGTCCTGCTGCTGCCGCTGGGCCCCGGCGACACCGCGACCGACGTGGCCCGCCGCACCGCCCGCCACCTCGGCACGGCCGTCCACGAGCCGGTCACGGTGGGGGCGTCCGCGCCGGTCGCCGACCTCCTCGCCCGCCCCGAGGCGGTGGCCGCCGCCTACGCCGAGGGACGTCGCTGCCTCGACGCGCTGCGCCTGCTCGGCCGCTTCGAGGACGGCGCCGCCGCCGAGGACTTCGGCTTCCTCGGGCTGCTCCTCGCCGGCGAGCGGGACGTCACCGGCTTCGTCCGGCGCACCATCGGCCCCGTGGTGGCCTACGACGAGCGGCGCGGTACGCAGCTGCTGCGCACGCTCGACGCGTACTTCGCCTGCGGCATGAGCCCGGCCCGCACCAAGGACGAACTCCACGTCCATGTGAACACGGTCGCCCAGCGGCTCGACCGGGTCGCACGGCTCCTCGGCGACGACTGGCAGGAACCGGCCCGCGCCCTGGAGGTCCAACTCGCCCTGCGGCTGCACCGGCTGGCCGGGCCGGCACGGCACTGACCCTGTACGGGGCCGGTGCGGACCGGAACGCGGGCCGGGGCGAGGACTGCGGCGTGGGCCGGAGCGCGGGCCGGGGTGCGGGTCAGGCGGTGCGGGCGCCCGCCGACCGGTCGGCGGTCTTCTCTCGGCCGGCCACGGCCTCGGAGTCGACGTCGGCGAGGTCGCGGTGCCGGGTCTCCCGGGCCACGCCGACGGCCACCAGCGTCAGCACGGCCGCCGCGATCACGTACAGCGCGATCGGGGTGGAGCTGTCGTACTCGGACAGCAGCGCGGTGGCGATGAGCGGTGCCGGCGCACCGGCCGCGACGGAGGCGAACTGGGCGCCGATGGACGCGCCGGAATAGCGCATCCGGGTCGCGAACATCTCGGAGAAGAAGGCGGCCTGCGGCGCGTACATCGCGCCGTGCAGGACCAGGCCCACGGTGACGGCCAGGATCAGACTGCCGAACGAGCCGGTGTCGATGAGGGAGAAGAACGGGAACATCCACAGGCCGATCCCGGCCGCGCCCAGCAGGTAGACCGGCCTGCGTCCGACCCGGTCCGACAGCGCGCCCCAGGCGGGGATGACCGCGAAGTGCACGGCCGACCCGATGAGCACGGCGTTCAGGGCCGTCTGCTTGGAGACACCGGCCGAGGTGGTGGCGTAGACGAGGATGAACGCGGTGATCACGTAGTAGCTGATGTTCTCCGCCATGCGCGCGCCCATCGCCACCAGGACGTCGCGCCAGTGGTGCCGCAGCACGGAGACGAGCGGCAGCTTCTCCGGGTCGGCCGCCGCGGTCGCCCTGCGGGCCTCGGCCCGCGCCAACGCCTCCTGGAACACGGGTGATTCGTCGACGGACAGGCGGATCCACAGGCCGACGGCGACCAGCACCCCCGACAGCAGGAACGGGATGCGCCAGCCCCAGCTGCCGAACGCGGAGTCCGACAGCAGCGTGGTGAGCAGGGACAGCACACCGGTCGCGAGCAACTGTCCTGCGGGCGCCCCGGTCTGCGGCCACGAGGCCCAGAACCCGCGCCGCCGGGCGTCCCCGTGCTCGGACACCAGGAGTACGGCTCCGCCCCATTCGCCGCCCAGCGCGAAGCCCTGGACGAGGCGCAGCACGGTCAGCAGCACGGGCGCCGCGGTTCCGATGCTCGCGTGCGTCGGCAGCAGACCGATGGCAAAGGTCGCGGCGCCCATCATCAGCAGGCTGAGCACCAGCAGCCGCTTGCGCCCCAGCCGGTCCCCGTAGTGCCCGAACACCAGGGCGCCCAGCGGTCGCGCCGCGAACCCGACCGCATAGGTGAGGAACGACAGCAGGGTGCCGACGAGCGGGTCGGAGTCCGGGAAGAACAGCTTGTTGAACACGAGCGCGGCGGCCGAGCCGTACAGGAAGAAGTCGTACCACTCGATGGTGGTGCCGATGAGGCTGGCGGCGACGATGCGGGGGAGCTTGGCTGGGGTCGGTGGAGCGGATGCTGCGGGGGCCATGTGCGCCACTTCCTCGTGTGCGGTGGGGACGGGTGGGTGTCGGCACACCGTAGGAAGAAGCAGGTCCGGCGGATATGTGCTGGGGATTTATAGGCATGAGCTGATGTGTGTGCGCAGCCACCACGACGAGTGTCCGTGCGGCCGGCTGCCGCGGCCGGTGGTGCGGGCCGCGGCAGACCGGAACCGTCCGCGTCCGTGCGTCGGGTTCCGTAACCGGAGGCGGGGAGCGGGGGTCAGGTCGCGGCGGCGGGGTGGAGCACCGCGGTGCGCCGGCGCGGATCGGGGACCCGCAGTTGCGCGGTCACCTGGGACAGGTCGGAGACGAACAGCCGGGCCAGTTCGTCGGTGAAGCCGGTGCGCACCACCAGGCGCAGCACGGAGACGTCCTGGCAGGGGGCGGGGAAGGTGTAGGCGGGCAGGTGCCAGCCGCGGGCGCGCATCGCCTGGGACACGTCGAAGACCGTGAAGTCCTGGGTGCCGGGCGCCAGTCGGAAGGCGAAGGCGGGGAGTTCGGAGCCGTCCGTGACCAGTTCGTACGGCGGCATGTCGGCGATCTGCGCGGCCAGCGCGCGGGCCGTGGTGCGGCACTGGGCGGCCAGGTTACGCAGTCCTTCGAAGCCGTACCGCAGGAAGTTGTAGTACTGGGCGACGACATGGGCGCCGGGGCGGGAGAAGGCGAGGGTGAAGGTCGGGGAGGTGCCGCCGAGGTAGTCCACCTCGAAGACGAGGTCGTCCGGGAGGGCGTCGGCGTCCCGCCACAGGGCCCAGCCGAGCCCGGGGAAGACATGGCCGTACTTGTGCCCCGAGGCGTTGACGGAGGCGACGCGTTCGAGTTGGAAGTCCCACATGAGGCCGGGGTCGAGGAACGGCGCCACCAGCGCTCCGGAGGCGCCGTCGACGTGCACGGGGATGTCGGTGCCGGTGGCGGCCTGGTAGCCGTCGAGGGCCATGCAGATGTCCGCGACGGGTTCGTAGGAGCCGTCGAAGGTGGAGCCGAGGACGGTCACCACCCCGATGGTGTTGTCATCGCAGTAGGTGGTCAGGGTGTCGGGGGTGAGGTGGTGGCGGCCCGGCTCCATCGGGACGTAACGCGGCTCCACCTCGAAGTAGTTGGCGAACTTCTTCCAGCACACCTGGACGTTCGCGCCCATCACCAGGTTCGGGCGGGCCACGTCCTTGCCCTGGGCGCGGCGGCGGGCCTGCCAGCGGCGCTTGAGCGCGAGGCCGCCGAGCATGGCGGCCTCGCTGGAGCCGGTGGTGGAGCAGCCGCGCACCCGCTCCGGGTGCGGCGCGTGCCACAGCCGGGCGAGCATCTGGACGCAGCGCTCCTCCATGGCGGTGATCTGCGGGTACTCGGCGCGGTCCGCGAGGTTCTTCTCCGCGGCCTCGGCCATCAGGTGCCGGGCCTGCGGTTCCATCCATGTCGTGACGAAGGTGGCGAGGTTGAGCCGGGGGTTGCCGTCGAGCATCAGCTCGTCGCGCACACGGCGGTGGACGGCGTCCGGGGACGATTCCGCCGCGGGCAGTTCCTCGACCGGCACGAGCAGCGTGCCGGCGGGCTGGGGGAGGACGTGGGGGGAGACGACGAGGGTGTCTGCATCTGCTTCCGGCAGGACGCCGGTATCCGGAATGGGCATGGGTGCCTGGAGACCTTTCTGGTCCGAGTGCGGTGCGGCCCGCGTACATTCCGGACGTTAGATCCCTTCGCGGCCCGGCATCCGTGCCGGTTACACCGATCTAGTGAGCGATTTGCGGAGTGATGAACCGGATTTTCCCCGTGTGACAACCGGTCATGGGCTCACCGTGGCATTGCCGGTGCGCGGCACCGTCGGCCGGCCGCGGCCACACGGGGTGGTCCCCGTGGACCGGCCGCCGCCACGGGCAGTGGCGGCGGCCGGTGGGTGTGTTCGGTTCCGGCGCGGCGCTGACGCGCCCGGCCGGGCCCTACCTCACCGTCACGGAGACGGTCGGGGAGTGGGTGGTGCCGGACACCACACGGTAGTGCTGGATGCCCGCGGCGGTGGGCCGGGTGGTGAGCGTGTACGACTCGCCCTCCTGGACCGCGGAGTCCATGGGGAGTGTGGTCCACTCGCCGCTCTTCTCCTGCTGCAGCGACACCGCGTCGCCGGCGCGCAGACCGGTGCTGCGACCGGTGATCCGGATCTCCTCGCCGGGCCTCACGCTCGCGGGACTGACCTCGGCCGTGAGCGAGGCGCGCCCGGGCAGGGACCTGTGCGTCGTGCTGGGCTTCGGGGTCGGGTCGGTGGCGGCCTGGGCCGCCACCGAGCCGGCGGACACCAGTGCCACGGTCAGGGCGCCGGCGGCGGCCGTGCGGACGGTGCGGCTGCGGAAGGTGAAGATCATGGTGACTCCCGTCGGGTCGCGGATGCCCCCCTGGGCCGGGCATGTGCCATGAGCCATGCCGTGCCTCCATCAGGGTGAACCGGGTCGCCGGGGGCGGCATCCCGATCCGGCCGGCACGGCCGTCAGGGGCAGTGACCCTCCGTGCGTCCGCGCAGGTGAAGCGGCCGGCGCGGAGCGGGGTCCTCTTACTTTTCTCTTACCTTGCGCGCTCGGCGCCCGTCTGTGCGGGAGTTGTGCGGACCGGTGGGCGCGGGGCCGTTGCCGGGGCCGGGCGCGGCATGTGGGGCGTGGTGGGGTGTCCGGTAGCTCCGGGCAACCGTGTGGCGGGGCCACACAATTCGCCCACTGAAACGACATGAGTCGTTCACTGATCCTCCACATGGGACGGGGTGGACCGAAAGTATTCGGCCATTGACTCTCCCCGCACGGCACCTCCTCGGTGCCGTGCGGGGAGAGTTGCATCCACATTGGGGGGACGCACGTCGTGTCCGCGTACGAAGGCTCCGGCAGCCTGGAGTCCGAAAGACCCGTACCTCGTCGGCCGCACGCGGCCGGGGGGCTCGGTGACCGCATCTTCCGGTACCAGTTGACGGCCACCGGAGTAGCGGTGCTGGCCATCATGGCGGCCGTCGGGCTGTTCCTGCTGCTCAGGGCGGGACAGGCGCTGCGCGCCACCGGATTCTCGTTCCTCACCACGGCCGAATGGCAGCCGGACGTGCACCGGTTCGGCATCGCGGCCGTGCTCACCGGAACCCTGCTGATCGCCGCCGTCGCGGTCACCATCTCCGTGCCGCTGGCCGTCGGAACCGCCCTGTTCATCTCGGACGTCGCACCGCGCCGGCTGCGCCGCACCCTCGTCACCCTGGTCGACCTGATGGCCGCCGTGCCCTCGGTGGTGTACGGACTGTGGGGGCTGTTCTTCCTCCAGCAGCACGTCATCGGGGCGTCCCGGTGGCTGTCGGACTGGTTCGGCTGGATTCCGTTCCTGGCGGTCGACGGCACCCAGTCCGGTGAGCCGCTGGCCTCCGACAGCGTGTACACCGCCTCCACGTTCGTCGCCGGACTCGTCGTGGCGCTGATGGTGGCCCCCATCCAGTGCTCGGTGATGCGCGAGGTGTTCGCGCAGGCCCCGGCGGGCGAGCGGGAAGGGGCGTACGCCCTCGGCGCCACCCGGTGGGGGATGATCCGCGCGGTCGTCCTGCCGTACGGCAAGGGCGGCATCATCGGCGGCACCATGCTCGGGCTGGGGCGGGCCCTCGGCGAGACCATCGCCGTCTACCTCATCATCTCGCCGGTGTTCGTCATCCAGCCGCACGTCCTGCAGACCGGTTCGAACTCCGTCTCCTCGCTGATCGCCCTGCACTACGGCGACGCCTCCACCTTCGGAATGTCGGCGCTGATGGCGGCGGGCCTGGCGCTGTTCCTGCTCACGCTGGCGGTCAACTTCACCGCCTCGTCCATCGTGGCCCGCTCCCGCTCCGGCGCGCAGAGCGAGGCATGACATGACCGTCCTGAACGACACCCTGGAACAGAGCGTCGCCGCGGCACCGCTCACGGCGCCGGCCGAACGGCCCGACGAACCCCGGCGGATCGGCGGCCTCAGCCGCTCCGGCGTGCTCGCACCGACCGGCGCCGCGCTCTCCGCGCTGTGCGTCACCGTGCTGCTGTTCGGCCAACTCGCCCCGTTCTCCGGGACGCTGGGCTTCGCCGTCACCGCGTATCTGCTCTTCCTCGCCCTCTACGCGGTGCTCACCGGCCTGGAGGAGGACGGCCAGACCGTACGGGACCGGGTGATGACCGTCGTGCTGTGGACGGCGGCCGGGCTGCTGTTCTCGGCACTCGCCCTGGTCGTCGGCTTCACCGCGTGGCGCGGCCGCCAGGCGCTGCCGCACGGCAACTTCTTCACCCAGGACATGCAGTCCTCGGGGCCGCTCGACCCGCTCACCCACGGCGGCATCGCGCACGCCATGCTCGGCACGCTGATGATGATCGCCATCGCGCTCGCCATCACCGTGCCGCTGGGGCTCGCCTGCGCCGTGTACCTCAACCAGGTCCCCGGGCGGTTCTCCCGGTTCGTGCGGACCATCGTCGAGGCGATGACCGCGCTGCCCTCGATCGTCGCCGGTCTCATGGTGTACGCCGTGTGGATCCTCGGTCTCGGCATGCAGAAGTCCGGGCTCGCGGCGGGCTTCGCGATCAGCGTGATGATGCTGCCGATCGTGATCCGCGCGGCGGACGTGGTGCTGCGGCTGGTGCCCGGGACGCTGACCGAGGCGGCGGAGGCGCTGGGCGCGTCGCGTCGGCGCACCGTGTGGCACGTGGTCCTGCCGACCGCGCGCTCCGGACTCGCCACGGCCGTCATCCTCGGCACCGCGCGCGGCATCGGCGAGACCTCGCCCGTCCTGCTGACCGCGGGCTTCACGGCGGCGGTCAACGCCAATCCCACCGACGGGCCCATGGTGTCCCTGCCGCTCGCCGTGTTCAACTTCGTCAAGTCGCCCGAGCCGGCGATGATCGCCCGCGGCTTCGGCGCGGCGGCGGTGCTGATGGCGCTGGTACTGGTGCTGTTCGCGATCGCCCGCGTCATCGGCGGACGCGGCCCCGGCCAGCTGAGCCGCCGTCAGATCCGGCGCACCGCCCGCGCCTCGCGCCGCGACACCGACCGCTTCACCCACCCGCACCCACCCGGCCCCTCCTCGCCCCCGCCCCCCGACCCCGACCCCGTCGCGGCCGGGGAAGCCCACCCCGCGGCCACGGAGCCCGTCGGGGCCGGGGCCGCCCGGTCCGTCGGTGCCCAGCCCGTCGGGACGGAGCCCGCGCACACCGAGTCCGTCGATGCCGCAGGCGCCCAAGCCGGCGGCGCCCAGGCCGGGGATGGTCCGGTAGGCGGTCGGGGGCAGGTGGATGACCGGTCTGCCGGGTCCCCGACCGCCGGTGAATCCGCGGCCGTGCGCGGGCCGCACGGCGATGCCCCCGCCCCCGACCCCGATCCCGTAGAGACCGCCGGCGAGACCACCGGAGAAGACGACTGATGCTCAGCCACCTCACCCGCCCGCGCCGCCTGCGGGCGCTCGGGATCCTCGGCGCGCTGTTCGGCATGCTCGCCGGACTGCTGGCCGGACCCCTGGCCGCACCGGCCGCCGCCGAGAGCTACACGCCCATCGCGGGCGCCGGTTCCACCTGGGCGGAGAACGCCGTCGACGAGTGGCGCCGTGCCGTCAACCAGTACGGCATGCGGATCAGCTACGCCGGTACCGGCTCCTCCGACGGCCGCCGCCAGTTCCTCAGCGGCACCGTCGACTTCGCGGTCTCGGACATCCCCTTCCAGACGCACCCCACCGACGGATCGGCGGCGGAACGGCCGGCCACCGGCTCGTACGCCTACATGCCGATCGTGGCCGGCGGCACCGTCTTCATGTACCACCTGACCGTCAACGGCAAGCGGGTCACCAACCTGCGCCTGTCCGGCGACGTGGTCACCAAGATCTTCACCGGTGTCATCAAGACCTGGGACGACCCGGCCATCAAGGCCGACAACCCCGGACTCCAACTGCCGCGCCGCCCCGTCGTCCCCGTCGTCCGTTCCGACGGCTCCGGCTCCACCGCCCAGTTCACGCTGTGGATGGCCAATCAGCACAAGGCGCTGTGGCAGGCGTACTGCGGGCGCGTCGGACGCTCCGGCGCCTGCGGGCAGACCTCCTACTTCCCGACCGTCCCCGGGATGATCGCCCAGTCCGGCGACCTCGGCGTGGCCGGCTACGTAGCCCAGAACTACGGCGAGGGCGCCATCGGTTACGTCAACTACTCCTACGCGCTCAACGCGCACTACCCGGTCGCCAAGGTCCTCAACCACTCCGGCTACTACACCGAACCCACCCCGCAGAACGTCGCGGTCTCCCTGCTCAAGGCGAAGATCAACACCAACAGGAGCAGCCCGGACTACCTCACCCAGCAGCTCGACGGCGTCTACAACGACACCGACCGGCGCAACTACCCGCTCTCCAGCTACTCGTACATGATCCTGCCGCTGACGGTGCAGGGCACCTTCACCAAGGCCAAGGGCAAGACGCTCGGCGCGTTCTCCTACTACTTCATGTGCCAGGGCCAGCAACAGGCGCCCCAGCTCGGCTATTCGCCCCTGCCCATCAACCTGGTGAAGGCGGGCTTCGACCAGATCCGCCGGATCCCCGGCGTCCAGGCGCAGAACATCAACATCAAGGGCTGCAACAACCCGACCTTCACCACCACCGGGCAGAACAAGCTCGCCCAGACCGCGCCCTACCCGGCGGACTGCGACAAGAAGGGCGCGGCGCCCTGCACCTCGGGCAGCGGCGGCGCCAAGTCCGGTGGCGGATCCGGCGGTTCCGGCGGCACGTCGGGCGGCACGTCGGGCGGTTCGGCCGGCGGCTCGGCGAACGGCGGTGCCACCGGCGGCACGGCCACCGGCGGATCGACGGGCGGCGGCGCCGCGACCGGCGCGAGCGCCGCGGGCGGCTCCGGCGGCGCCCGGCCCTCCATCGACCCCGACACCGGACAGACCCTGGCGCCCGGCGGCTCGGCCTCCACAGGCAGCGGCACCGCCGCGGACGGCACCGTGGCCCTCGCCCAGCCCGTCGCCATCGCCGGCCGGCACGGCTGGAGCGGCACCCAGACCCTGATGCTGCTGGCCGCGTTCCTCGTCCTCGCCCTGCTGCTGTTGCCGTCGACGGTGTCCCGGCTGGTCGGGGCGCGCTCCCGGGCCGACGCCGGTGAACACCGGGGCGGCGCCGGCACGAAGGAGGGTTCCCGGTGAAGCCGATCCGGACGCGGCTGCGCCGCGCCCTCGTCCGCCTGGTCGCCGGCGCCGCGGTCGGCGCCCTCGCCGGGCTCGCCGTGACCCAGGCAGCCGCCCCCTCCTCGGCCGCGGCCGGCGCCGCCGACTCCGCCGTCACCGTCTCGGGCCGCGGCGAGTTCAAGGACATGAAGTTCACCGTCGACCAGACCACCCACCTCACCAGCCAGGCCATCACGGTCTCCTGGACCGGCGGCACCCCGACCACCTTCGCGGGCACGCTGTTCAACACGGACTTCGTGCAGATCATGCAGTGCTGGGGCGACGACGACGGCACCGTCCCGGGCAACCCGGGACCGCCGCGCACCCAGTGCCAGTACGGCGCGTCCCCGACCACCGACCGCGGCAACTGGCCCGGCAACGGGCAGGACGACACCCGTCAGGTCTTCTACAGCGCCGACCCCACCAACTACGGCCAGGACGACCGGTTCGGGGCGGCCAACCCCAACGCCCCGGCCGAGGTGCCGTTCAAGTCGGTGGACGGCACGGTCATCACCACCGGCACCCAGAACAACGCCTTCTTCAACCGCAACACCACGAACGAGGTCGACTTCGCCCGCACCGGAGCCGACGGCACCGGCCGCGAGTACGTCGAGGTGCAGACCGCCAACGAGGCGCCGCACCTGGGCTGCGGCGCGCCGGTCACCAGCGGCGGCACCACCCGGCCGCGCCCCTGCTGGCTGGTGATCGTCCCCCAGGGCCACCTGGACCTCGACGGCCGCCCCTACGCCGACCACAGCCAGGTCAACGCGGGCTCCCCGGTGTCCTCCAGCAACTGGAAGAACCGCATCGCGATCCCGCTCGGCTTCAACGCGGTCGGCACCAACTGCGCCCTCGGCGCCCATGAACGACCCACCACGGGCAGCGAGTTGGCCGCCGACGCGATGACCAGCTGGCAGTCGGCCCTGTGCCCGGCCGGACGGGTCTACGGCTTCACCCAGCTCGGTGAGCCGGACACCCGCGCCCGCCTCGGCGCCGACGGCTCGCTGGGGCTGGCCTTCACCACCCGCGCGCTGGGTGCCGACGACGGCGCCACGGCCCCGCCCGGCACCACGACCTACGCGCCGGTCGCGCTCTCCGGCGCCGTCATCGGCTTCACCATCGAACGCAGACCCAAGTCCGACGCACCCGACGCCATCCGCCGACTGGCCGGCACGAAGGTGGACTCGATCGACCTCACCCCGCGCCTGGTCGCCAAGCTGCTCACCGAGTCCTACCGCAACTCGCCCTGGGGCGCCGTGCTCGGCGACAAGGCGGCCAAGGGCTACGGCTGGGCGAAGGGCAACCCGGCGGGCCTCGCGAGCGACCCCGAATTCGTCGCCCTCAACCCGGAGTTCGCCCACCTCTCGGTCGCCGAGACCCCCGCCACCGACACCGATCTGATCACCTCGCTCGGGCACACCGACACCGCACGCGCGCTATGGCAGTGGATCATGTCCGACCAGGACGCCCGGCGGTTTCTGGCCGGGGTGTCCGACGACTGGGGCATGCGCGTCAACCCGTACTACAGCACCAACGCGGACCTGAACCCGAACGGCTTCGGCTTCGACCCGTCCCATGTGGACAGCTACCCGAAGAGCGACCCGTGGTGCACGGTCCCGCCGGGCACCGACGCCACCGTCCAGCAGTGCATGACCGACTTCCACCCCTACGTCGAGAGCATGCACTCCGGCGCCCTGCACGCCCGGCGCGCCGACACGCTGTGGAAGTCCAACTGGGACGCGCTGGCCAATCCGCCCGCCTTCAAGAACACCGGCCCGCAGACGGTCGGCTCCCGGTTCGTGATCACCGTCACCGACGCGGCCTCCGCAGCCCGTTACGGATTGCAGACCGCCAAACTGCGCAACGCCGCGGGCCGCTTCGTCGACCCGAGCGCCGCGTCCCTGACCGCGGCGGCACGCAGCGCCTCCGGAAAGGGCCTCGCCGAGATCTCCCCGGCCGGTGCCAAGGCACCGGGCGCCTACCCGTTGGCCCAGCTGGTGTACGCGGCGGTACGGCCCGGCACGCTGGACGCGGCCGCACGCAAGGACTACGCGGCCCTGCTGACGTACGCGGCGGGCAGCGGCCAGATCAGCGGCGCCGACCCGGGCCGGCTGCCCGACGGCTACGCACCGCTCCCCGCCGACCTGCGCGAGCGCACCGCCCGCGCCGCCGACGCGCTGCTCCACTACACCGGGCCCACCTCCTCGGCCACGCCCGGCGACGGCACCGGGGCCGGCGCCAGCGGCTCGGCCACCGGCGGCTTCGAGACCATCCCCGGCGGCAGCGGCGGAAGTTCCGGCACCGGCACCGGCGGCGCGGCGGGCGCGGACGGCGCCGCGGCCGGCGCCGCGAGCGCCCGGCCCAGCGCCGCGGCCTCCTTCGACGGCGGCAAGGCCGTGCAGACCACCGCCACCGGCAGCACGCCCGACGACCCCGGCAACCCGCTGCGTTACGCCGTCCCGGTCGGCGCCGCGCTCGGCGCCGTCGCCGGAGTGGGCGCGCCCTTCGCCGGCGGCGCCAGGCCACGGCTCCCGCTGCGGGTGCCGCTGCCCGGCGGCCGGACCGTGACCGTCGTACCGGCCGTCACGCTGCCCGAACGGCTCAGGCGCCTGCTGCCCTGAGGCCCAGCGCCCGCACGGCGCTCCCCAGACGGCCGTCCGCCCCGAAAGGCAGTCGGGGCGGACGGCCGGTACCACCCTGCCAGATCCCTCTTCACCTCTCTTCTCCAGCTACGCACTACCGTCAGGAGACACTCGATGCGCACAACGCGCTCTACGGCGGCGCTCGTCGCCGCCGCCGTGGTGGCCGGCGGCCTGGCTCTGACCAGCCCGGCGTACGCCGACCCCACCCCCGCGGGGACCTTCCGCCAGCTCGTCGGCGTGGGCTCCGACACCACCCAGGACGTGCTCAACGCGCTGGCCGGCGACACCGTGAACGGCAAGAGCTACACCGGCACCGCCGTAAAGGCGGAAAGCGGCGCCAGGATCGCCTCCTACGACGCGATCGCGCCCGGCACCGGCTCCACCACCTCCAAGATCACCACCCGCTCCGGCGGCCCCTCCTTCCTGCGCCCGAACGGATCCGGTGCCGGCCGGCTGGCCCTGACCGAGTCCCTGACCGGCGACAAGTACCCGGACTCCGCCGGTGTGGCCATCAAGGGGCAGGTCGACTTCGCCCGCTCCTCCAGCGGCCCCAGCGCCTCCGGCACCGCGCTCACCTACATCCCGTTCGCCCGGGACGCGGTCGGCGTCGCGGTGCGGGGCTCGGCGCTCGGCACCCTGACGGTGGAGCAGCTGCACGAGATCTACTCCGGCCAGCTCACCACGGTGAACGGCCAGACCGTGTACCCGAAGATCCCGCAAAGCGGCTCCGGCACCCGCAAGTTCTTCCTGTCGGCGATCGGCCTCAGTGAGGCCACGCTCTCCCCGACCGTCGCGGCCGTCCAGGAGAACCAGGCCGACGCCGCGCTCACCCGGGACGGCGCGCTGGTGCCGTTCTCCGTGGGCAGCTGGATCGCCCAGATCAACGGCGTCTCCCCGGACTACAGCAAGTCCGCTGCCGCCGCCGGCGGTCAGCTGGCCGCCGTGAAGCTGCCCGGCGACAACGGCGCCACCTCCCCGGTGACGACCGTCAACGGCAAGCTCGCCCCGGTCAACGCCTACTACGAGAACGCCACCTTCGGCCGTGACGTCTACAACGTCGTGCCGAGCCGGGCGATCGACCCGACCGGCATCTTCTTCGACAAGGACCTCTACGACGTCTTCGTCACCAGCGGCAGCCACACCGCCGCCATGGCCTCCGACGCCGCCGAGAAGGTCATCGCCGACTTCGGCTTCGTGAACGAGTCGTACAACGGCTCCGTCAACCTGACCCGGCACGCCAAGCTGGGCGGCCTGGAGCAGTCCGGCCTCGACACGAAGACGCCCGCCGCGCCCGCGCTCAAGGCCACCCCCGGCGACGCGAGCCTGAAGCTGTCCTGGACCGCCCCGGCCGCCACCGCACTGCCGCTCACCGACTACCGGGTCACACTGACCGGCTCGGACGGCGCCCTCGTGGCCACCAAGGACGTCCCGGCAGGCACCACCTCGTACGCCTTCTCCGGACTGGCCGTCGGCGACTACACCGCGACCGTCGCCGCCGCCAACCTCAACGGCACGGGCCCCGCCGCCACGTGGAAGGGCTCCGTCAAGTACGTGAGCACCACCAAGGCGACCGCCGCGACGACCGCCTACGGCAGGACGCCGAAGGTCGCCGTCATCGTCACCGGCTCGCACGGTGTCGCCCCCACCGGGAAGGTCACCGTCAAGGAGGGCAGCACCGTCCTCGGCAGCGGCACCCTCAGCGGCGGCAAGGTCACCGTCTCCCTGTCCAACCACCTCAAGGTCGCCACGCACACGCTGTCCGTCTCCTACGCGGGCAACACCAAGCTCAACGCGTCCTCGACGACCGCCACCCTGAAGATCACCAAGGCGACGCCGACCGTCACCTCCTCCGCGCCCGCCACCGTCAGCCACACGGCCCGGGCCAAGGTCTCGGTCAAGGTCACCGCGACCGGCACCACCCCGACCGGCACCGTCCGCATCTACGAGGGCACCAAGCTGCGCGCCACCGGCACGCTGAGCGGCGGCAAGGTGACCATCACCCTGCCGAAGCTGAGCCGCGGCAAGCACGTGCTGCACGCCTCCTACGCGGGCTCCTCGACGGTCGGCCACAAGGCCGGCGCCGACTTCACCATCAAGTCCACCTGACCCACCCGCGCCGGCGGGGGGACCACGCGCCCCCGTGGTCCCCCCGCCGGCTCCACCCGACGACCAGCGAAGGAGGCGGGCCGCCGTGACCGTCGCCGCACCGACCACGCTCGCCCCGGCCGCGCCGCGCACCCGTGTCCGCGGTGTCACCGCCGTCCGCCATCTGGCCCGCGGCGCCCTGCTCAGCCTCGCCGCGCTGCTGCTCGGCATCACCGCCCAGCTCCTGCTGGTCAGCGGGATCCAGCAGCACAGCGCGCAGCACGCGGCCTTCGACGAGCTGCGGGGCGAACTCGCCCTGGGCACCGCGCCGGTGTCCCAGACCGACCTGCGGGGCGACCTGCTGGCACCCGGCACACCGCTCGCCCTGATCGACATACCGAAACTGGGCCTGAGCCAGGTGGTGCTGGAGGGCACCGACTCCGGTGTGCTCACCGACGGGCCCGGCCACCGCCGGGACACCCCGCTGCCCGGGCAGGCGGGCACCAGCGTCCTGATGGGCCGGGCCGCCGCGTACGGCGGTCCGTTCGGCCGGCTGGCCGACCTCGCCGCGGGCGACACCCTCACCGTGACCACCGGCCAGGGCAAGGCCGCGTTCCGGGTCAGCGACGTACGCCGGGCCGGTGACCCGGCGCCGCCCACCCTGGCCGCAGGCAAGGGCCGGCTGGTGCTGGTGACCGCCACCGGCCCGCGGTTCGCGCCGGGCGGCGTGCTGCGCGTCGACGCCGACCTGGTGTCCGCGCCGTTCCGGACCCCGGCCGCGGTCATCCGCGCCGGCACCCTGCCGGCCGGCGAGGAGCCGCTGGCCCGCCTGTCCGGCATCCCCTGGCCCCTGGTGATGTGGCTGCAGGCGCTGCTGCTGACGGCGGTCGCCGCGGTGTGGGCGTGGCACCGCTGGGGCGGCCACCAGACCTGGATCGTCTTCGCACCCGTCGTCGCCGTGCTGGGCCTCCAGGTCGCCACCCGCACCACCGAGTTGCTTCCCAATCTGCTCTGACCCGGCGCACCGCCGCCCGAACCGAGGTAGCCCACCGTGACCGACACCGCCGTACTCCCCGTGACCGACGCCCCGTCCGCCGCTCCCGCCACCCTTGAGGCGCGGGCCGTCTCGGCGTGGTTCGGCAGCCACCAGGTGCTCAGCCGGGTGTCGCTGACCATGCCCGCGGGTCAGGTGACCGCCCTGATCGGTCCCTCCGGATGCGGCAAGTCGACCTTTCTGCGGACCCTCAACCGCATGCACGAGCTGATCCCCGGCGCGGCCCTCGGCGGCGAGGTGCTGTTCGAGGGCGAGGACATCTACGACCCCGGGTGGCGGCTGACCGACGCCCGCCGCCGCATCGGCATGGTCTTCCAGAAGCCCAACCCGTTCCCCGCCATGTCGATCTACGACAACGTGGTGGCGGGGCTGAAGCTGACCGGGGCCAAGGTGAGCCGCCACGCCAAGGACGAACTGGTGGAGGAGTCGCTGACCCGCGCCGGGCTGTGGAAGGAGGTCCGCGACCGGCTCCGCCAGCCCGGCGGGGCCCTGTCCGGCGGTCAGCAGCAGCGGCTGTGCATCGCCCGCGCGCTGGCCGTACGGCCCCGGGTGCTGCTGATGGACGAACCGTGCTCGGCGCTCGACCCCACCTCCACCCGCCGGGTGGAGGAGACCATCCACGACCTGGCCGGCCAGGTGACGATCGTGATCGTCACCCACAACATGCAGCAGGCCGCCCGGGTCTCCCAGCAGTGTGCGTTCTTCCTCGCCGAGCAGGGCACACCCGGCGCCGTCGTCGAGCACGGCGCCACCGACGACGTCTTCCATACCCCGAAGGACCAGCGAACGGCGGACTACGTGGCCGGCCGCTTCGGCTGACCTCCCCCGCGGGGCGGCCGGTCCCGGACACCGGGCCCCTGGTCAGCCGGCGGCATGGGTGACGTGGACGGGGTCGAAGGCGATGCGGGTGTGCCGGCCGGGGGAGGCCCAGGTGATCTCGACGGTGTCGCCGTGGACCGTGACTTCGGTGACCGCCTCCGCCAGGGGCGGCACGTCCACGGCGGCGCCGAGCACGGCCAGGCAGACGTGCACGGAGGTGCCGCCCGCCGCCCCGGTCAGCCGCGGCACCAGCGCCCACCGGGTGTACGCGGTGCCCTGGGGCGCCCGCAGCGTCGTCGCCGGCCCGTCCCAGCCGTGCAGCGGGTGCAGGGCCGAGACCAGGCCCTCGTCCGGCCCGGTCGCCCAGCCGGTGTGCGTGACCCGCGCCCCGGCCGGCGCCCCGAGCACCCGGTGCGCCCGCACCTCGTAGTGCCCGTACGCCACGGTCACGCTCTCCACCCGCAGCCCCGGCACCATCGGCGCTCCGGCCGCGAACACGGGCCGGTGCCAGGACGCCGCCCAGCCCCAGCCCTCGCCGTGGCCGGCGCCGAGCGGACGGACGCGGCGCCGCACACTGCCGCGTCCCGCCACCTGAACCGCCAGATGGTTGTCCGCCGGGTTCGTAGGCGACGTGGGGCCGGTCCGGGTGGAGTAGGCCAGCCGGCCGTAGTGCGGATCGTCGCCGGCCGCCGTCTCGCCCTCGTGCGGCCGGACGTGGTCGCTGCCGTGGTTGTGCAGCCGTACGACGCCGTCCGCGCGGGTGGCCTGCACGAGCAGACCGGGCGCCGGCAGGGCCAGGACCCGGTCGGCCCGCTCCACCGGCGCGGCCTGCTCCGGTGCCGTCCACAGCGGATGGTCGCCGGGCGCCAGCAGCGACACGAACGCCTTCGACGCCCAGTACGGCGACGCGGGCCCTGAGTAGGGCTGCAGCGTCGGCTCGTGCGGGCCGTACCAGCCGAGGCCGAGCAGACCGTCGGCGCCCGGCGCGCCGCGCTCCAGGAAGTGCCGCAGGGTGCCGCTGGCCAGCCGCCGGGAGACGCCGGGCGCCAGCGGGGTGTGCCCGGTGACGGCGCCCAGCGACACCGCCGCCGAGGCGGCGAACCGGTAGGTCAGCGACCGTCCGAAGTGCAGCGGCGCGCCGTCCGCGCCGAACATCAGGGAGAAACCCTCAAGGTGGGAGCGCAGCCGCGCGCCGTAGCGCTGCAGCGGGCCGGCGTCGCCGCCGAGGTGCGCGTCGAGCACCGGATACAGGTGCAGGGCCCAGCCGTTGTAGTGGTCGAAGGCCCGGCCGTCGCCGTCCGCGTACCAGCCGTCGCCGCGGTACCAGCCCTCCAGCAGTTCCAGCGCCCGCCGCCGCACCGCCGCCGTCTGTGCGTCGCCGCGGCCCACCGACTCGAGGAACCCGGCGACGGTGAACGGGAAGAGGTACCAGTTGTTCGGCGCGGGCACATGCCGCAGCGCTCCGCGCAGCCACCGCTCCGTCGCGTCCCGGACGTCCTCGTCGAGGTGCCGCCACAGCCACGGCGCGGTCAGCCGCAGACCCAGCGCGACCGACGCCGACTCGACCATCGGCTGGCCCTGTACGTCGTGGTCGAGGATCAGCGGCCAGGACTCGGCGTCGTCACGGCCGGGCGTGCGGGTGCCCGCGGCGAGGCCGCGCGCATAGCGGTCGAGCCAGCCGTGCGGATCGTCGCCGCCCGCGCCCGCCACCCGGAACGCGGCGGCGAGGAACGTGCGGGCATAGCCCTCGAGCCCGTCGGACCGCACCCCCGAGCGTGAGGGCCGGCCGGGCAGGTCGAGCAGTGCGCCGCCGGGCGTGGCCCAGCGCCAGGCGGCACCGAGCAGACCGTCCGCCACCGCCTCCCAGTGCGCCCGGGTGTAGCCGGTGTACGGGCTGGTGTCGAGGTCCGGGGCGGGCAGTCGGAAGGGGATGCTCATGCGAGGAAGGCCAGCCTTTCGCGTCGTACCGGATGCCGGAAGCCGGCGCCGGAGGCCCAGCGGGCGGTCTCGGCGAGCGCGAGGTCGGCGAGACGCCGCAGCTCGTTGCCCTGGGAGCCGGCGAGGTGCGGGGTGAGCAGCGCGTGCTCGCAGTCCCACAACGGGTGGTCCGCGGGCAGCACTTCGGGATCGGTGACGTCCAGGACGGCCCGGATCCGCCCGGCCAGCACGGCGTCGGTCAGCGCCTCCTGGTCGACGACGGCGCCCCGGGCGGTGTTGATCAGTACGGCGCCGGGCGGCATGGAATCGATCAGCTTCCGGCCGACCAGGCCGCGGGTCGCGGGCAGCAGCGGGGTGTGCACGCTGACGGTGTCGCAGCGGGCGAAGAGGTCCGCCAGATCGACCGGTTCGACACCGAGTTCGGCCGCCTGGGCGGCATCCACGTACGGGTCGTGCAGCAGCACCTCGATGTCGTGCGGGCGCAGCAGTTCGATGACCCGGCGGCCGATCAGCGACGCCGAAAGGATGCCGACCCTGCGGCGGTGGTTGCCGACGGCGGGGGGCAGCCGCAGCCAGTTGTCGCGCTCGCGCGACGCCCGGTAGTCACGGGCCCGTTCCAGCACCCGCTTGCCGCTGAGCAGGATCATGCCGAGGGTGTACTCGGCCACCGGCAGGGCGTTGGCCGTGGCGGCGGAGGACACCTCGATGCCGCGCTCCCAGCATGCCTCGGTGACATGGCCGCGCACGCTGCCCGCGGTGTGCACCACGGCGCGCAGCCGTGGCGCCGCGGCCAGCACCGCCGTGTCCAGCGGCGGACAGCCCCAGCCGGTGACCAGCAGATCGACGTCGGCGAGCACGGACCGGGCCCGCGGTGTGCTCAGATCGTCCAGCGCGGGCGGCCCGGCGAGGTCGCAGATCGCGCCGAGCGCGGCGAGCGCGGCCGGATCGAGGACGGCCGCGGCGGCGTCCCGGGACATGGCGAGCGCGGCCCGGGGGCGCGGGCCCGGCACCGGCAAGGTCACTTGACGGCTCCCGCGGTCAGGCCGCTGCGCCAGAAACGCTGGAGCAGGACGAAGGCGAGGATCAGCGGGAGCACCGCGAGCAGCGAACCCATGATCACCACGGGGTAGTACTCGGGCGACACGCTGGCCGAACTGTTCCAGGTGTACAGGCCGAGGCTGACGGGATACAGGTCCTGGTCCGAGAGCATGACCATGGGCAGGAAGAAGTTGTTCCAGATCGTGGTGAGTTGGAAGAGGAAGACGGTGACGAGGCCGGGGCCCAGCATCCGCAGCGCCACTCTGGCATACGTGGCGAGTTCGCCGGCGCCGTCGATGCGCGCCGCCTCCAGGATCTCGTCGGGCACATAGCCCTGGCTGAAGATGCGGCCCAGGTAGACGCCGAACGGGTTGAACAGGACGGGGATGAACACCGACCAGAACGTGTTGACCAGTCCGGCGCCGGACGCCATCAGGTACAGCGGCAGCGCGAGGACGGTCTGCGGCACCATGACCGCCGCGAGCACCAGACCGAACAGCTTCTCCTTGTGCCGGAAACGGTACTTGTCGAACGCGTAGCCGCAGGCGACGCTCACCAGCGCGCCGACCGCGGCGCCGACCACCGCGTACACCAGGCTGTTGAGGTACCACCGGCCGTACTGCCCGCCGTCCATGGCGAAAAGGTCCCGCAGGTTCTGCGCGAACGAGAAGTCGTGCGCGGACAGCAGGGAACTGCTGAAGAGCGCGTCCCGGTTCTTGCCCGCGGCCAGCACCAGCCACAGCACGGGCAGCAGGGTGTAGAGGACGGAGACCGCCACGACGGTGTTGACCGTGGCCCGGCCCAGCAGCCGGGGCCGTTCGAGCGTGCTGCCGGCGGCGCTCATCGTGCCTCCTCGGGGGTGTCGGTGCGGCTGGTCCAGCGGGTGACGGCGTAGGAGAGCGCGATGGTGCACAGCAGCAGGATCACCGAGGCGGCCGCCGCCAGGCCGTAGTTGTTGCGGGTGAACGCGGCGTCGTAGATGTACATGCTCGGCGAGAACCGGGAGTTGATCATCGGCGACGACTGGCTGAGCAGCACCGGCTCGGTGAACAGCTGGAGCGCCCAGATCAGGGTGAACATGGCGACCATCACGATCGAGGCGCGGATCAGCGGGGTCTTGACCTCAAGGGCCGTGCGCACCGGCCCGGCCCCGTCGACCACCGACGCCTCCAGCACCTCGCGGGGCACGGCCTGCAGGGCGGCGTAGAAGACCACCATGTTGTAGCCGAGATTGCTCCACAGGGCGATGTTCACGATGGACGGGAGCACGGTGTGCAGGCCCAGGAAGTCGAGGGTGATGTCGGCGCGGGCGAACAGCTCGATGACCGGGCTGATGCCGGGGGTGTAGAGGTACAGCCAGATCAGGGCCGCGATGATGCCGGGGACGGCGTGCGGCAGGAACAGCCCCAACTGCGCCCAGGCGCGCAGGCGTACCACTCCGGAGTCCAGCAGCAGGGCCAGGGCCAGCGCGCCGAGGACCATCAGCGGGATGTACACCAGGCAGTACAGCGCCACGGTGGCCAGTCCGCCGAGGAACGTCGGGTCGGTCAGGACGGCGAGGTAGCCGCGCAGCCCGACGAAGACGGTGCGTTCGGGGCCGAAGCCGAGGCCCGGTTCGTCGGCGCTGAAGAAGCTGAGGTAGACGGCCGTGCCGACGGGGATCAGGAACACCGTGACGAGCAGGGCGAAGAACGGGGTCATCAGCGCGCCGCACGCGGCGAGTCGGCGGCGCCGGGTCGCCGTGCGGGTACGGCCCGCGCGGACGGGCGCGGCGGACGGCGGCACGAGGGCCGGCGCCGGGTCGGGGGCGGTCACGGACATGGGTCTCACCTGCCTTTCGGGCGGCTCAGGTGCTGTGCTGGGTGGTCGCGAGGCCCAGGGCCCGCAGATCGGGCATGGTGCCCTCCTGGGCCGCGCGCAACGACCCGACGAGTGAGCCCTGTCCGGCGCCGACGCGGGCGAAGGAGTCCTGCATGAGACGCCCGGTGGCGGTCATCCGGGGACCCCACACCCAGCCGTCGCGGATCCGCTCCGCCTCCTGCTGGAAGAGCCGGTAGATGTCCTGGCCGCCGTAGTAGGAGCGGTCGAACGCCTCCCGGCCCACCGCGACCAGCGCGCTCGCCGCCGGGTACTGGCTGCTCGTCCCGCTGGACAGCCGGGCGCGCAGCGCGTCGGGGTGGGAGACCTGCCACTCGATGAACTCCATCGCGGCCTCGGGGTGCCGGCTGTCCTTGGTGACGGCGAACGTCGAGCCGCCGTGCGTGCCGACCGCCGGACGGTCCGTGTCCCACTGCGGCAGCGGGGCGATCCGCCACTGCCCCTGCTGCGCGGGCTGCGCCTTCATCTGGGCGCCGGCGTCCCAGGCGCCGCTGAGCCGGGTGAGGACCAGCCCGGTGCCGATCTGCGCGTCGGACTGCCGGCTCTCCGAGGCGTTCACGAAGACCACGTCGTCGTCGATGAGCCGCTGCCAGTACGCGGCGACCCGCCGGCTCGGCGCGTCGGCCAGGGAGACGTTCCAGGCGCCCTTCGAGGTGTCGAACCAGCGCGCGCCCGCCTGCCAGGCGTACGCCGCGAACTGGGTCGACCCGTCCGTGGGGAACAGCACCAGCCGCCGGCCGGGCAGATCGCGCCGCACGATACGCGCCAGGTCGGCGAACTCGTCCCAGGTGCGCGGCACTTGGAGACCGTGGCGGCGGAACAGGTCGAACCGGTAGTGCATGACCATCGGCTCCACGTCCAGTGGCACGCTGAACACCCGGCCCTCGAAGGTGGTCAGGCCCAGTGCCTGGGGCAGCAGCCTGCCCCGCAGGGAGTCGCTGACCAGATCGGTGATGTCCCGGGCGACCCCGTCGATGGCGAAGCCCGGCACCTGCGGGTACTCGATCGTGGCGACGTCCGGGGCGTTTCCCGCCCGGGCGGCGTTGGAGAGCTTGGCGTAACCGCCCTGCTGCCCCGAGGGGATCTGCTGGAACTCCACCTGGATGTGGTCGTGCGTGCGGTTGAACGCGTCGACCACCTCCTGACTGCCCCGCAGGGCGGACCAGAAGGTGATCCGGGTCGTTCCACCGGTGCTGCGTGCACGGCTGTCCGCTGCGGTGCTGCAGGCGCTCACGGCTCCTGTCAGCGATGCGGCGGCCAGCGCGGCGAGCACGGATCGACGACTGTGTCGACCGGGCATGCGGCCTCCCGCGGCTCGTGCGTGTCCGGGGACACGCGGTTCGGGACACGGGAATACTGATCGGCCCACCACAAGCGGTCAATAGATCGATCAGAAGAAAATAAAGCGGTCAAACGCTCAGTCGTCGGTTTCGGTGTGCGCGGCGGTCGAGCCCCGCACGACCAGCGTCGGCAGCAACTCGACGCGCCGCACCGACCACGCGGCCCCGCGCGCCTTGTCCAACCGCTGGAGCAGCAGCTCGGCCGCCACCCGGCCGACCTCCGCCTTCGGCGGGGCGACCGCCGTCAACGGAATCGTGCCGATACCGGCCACCACGTCGTCGTACGCCACCACCGAGCAGTCCTCGGGCACCCGCACCGCGTTCTCCGCCAGCCGCTGGATCATCATCAGCGCGTCGACGTCACCGTGCAGCACGGCCGCAGTCGCCCGCTTCTCGCGCAGCAGCGCGGACAGCTCCGCGCTCTGCCGGTCCGTGTACGGGCCGCCCTGGCCGGCCGACGGCGAACTCAGCGCCCACGCCCAGTCCTCCACCAGCGGATGCGCCTTCGCGATCTCCCCGAGCGCCGCCCGCAGCGTCCGCGCGGTGGGACTGTCGTCCCGGGTGGCGAACACGATCCGCCGGTGGCCGAGCGCCACCAGGTGCTCCACCGCCAGCCGCGCGCCGTGCCGGTGGTCCGAGCACACCGAGTCCACGGCGGACAGCGCGCTGCCGGGCCGGGGCCGGCGCTCCATCAGCACGGCGGGCACCCGCAGCGCGGCCAGCCACGCGTAGTCGGCCTCCTCCTCCGCGAGGGACCGCCAGCGGGGCGCCAGCAGCAGGCCCCGCACGCCGTCCGCGAGCGCCCGCTCCACCAGCGGGCGCTCGGCACCGGCCGCCTGGGGCGCGATGTGCAGCGCGATGCGCACCCCGGCCTCCTCCAGCACGGTGCGCGCGCCGTGCAGCGCCTCGTACAGATATGTGTGCCGCTCGGGCACCACCACGGCGACGGCGTCCCCGTCCGGGACCTCGCCCGGCGGCAGCGGCTCGGGCAGCACCGACCGGACGACGCCGTGCCCGCGGCGCAGCCGGCCCTCGCGGGTCAGCTCCTCCACGTCACGGCGCACCGTCACCACCGACACCTGGAGCTCCGCGGCGAGGTCACTCACCCGAGCGGCGCCCCTGGCCTGGACCGCGGCCAGGATCCGCTGCCGCCTGACGTCGACCGGCTCCCGCATGAGCCCCTCCCACCGTGCGAGCCATGTTCGTTTGAACGATGCGCGCATCATAACGATCGCGGGCGGGATCACGCGGGTCAGACGGGCTCACTCGGGACGGGCACCGGTCACCGGGGCAGGAGCTTCAGCGTGGTGCTCCGGGCGGCCACCATCGGGTCGACATAGGCGCCGCCGTAGCGGCCGTACTTCGTGCGGTACGCCGTGTCGATGCGGTCGTTGACGGCGGAGTCGGCCTCCTCGGCGAAGGCGACGTCCCGGTCGACGCCGCCGGAGCGGATGTGGCCCTCGTGGCTCGCGCGGGCGGTGCGCCACCACACGCCGTCGTCGCCGCGGTAGGAGCGGACGTAGAGGTCGTCGCCGTCGCGCACCACCCACACCGGCACCGGCGCGCGCAGCGTGCCGTCGCCGCGGGCCGGGGCCATCTGGAGTTCGTCGGCCGTGCCGATCCTGGTCAGTTCGTCGTTCGTCCATGCCGTCATCGCGGGGGCCTCCTTCGGAACGCCAGACACTGGGGCGGCCAGGGGGAGGCGATCCCCCCGACCGGGCGGCCTGCGAACGGTGCCGCACTCACCAGCATGACCAGCGACCCATCTCTCCACGACCGGGGCGCGCGGGTCAGCTCGGGCCGGCGCCGCCGGCCGGCGCCACGGCCCGCCCGGTCTGCGGGGAGATCATCCCCGAACACAGGCCGCGGGCGGCCAGTGCCTGCGCGATGCGCGGGATCGCCGCGAGGGTGTTGGCCGGCCATTCGTGCATGAGGACGACCTGGCCGTTGCCGAGCCGGTTGACCGCCTGCACGATGGCGTCCGTGCTCGCGCCGTTCCAGTCCTGCGAGTCGACGTCCCAGATGACCTCGGTCAGGCCGTACTTGGCCTCGACCGACCTGAGCGTCGCGTTGGTCTCGCCGTACGGCGGACGGAACAGCCTCGGTGTGCCGCCGCCCGCACCGGCGATCGCCTGCTGGGTGCGGGAGAGCTCCGAGTCGATCTGCGCCTGGCTCTGCTGGATCAGGTGCGGATGGGTGTAGCTGTGGTTGCCGACCCACATGCCCGCGTCGACCTCGGCCCTCACCTGCGCCGGGTAGGAGGCCGCGAACCGGCCCTCGTTGAACATCGTGGCCCGCAGCCCGTTGTGTGTGAGCGCGTCGAGCAGGGCGGGCGTGCGGTCCGCGGACGGGCCGTCGTCGAAGGTGAGCCCGACGTAGCCGGTGCAGGCGGCGGCGTGCGACGGGGCGGGGCCGGCGGCGACCAGCGCGGTCGCGGCCAGCGCGGCGACGACGAGCCCCGTGAGCGGGCCGCGTGCCGGCGGACGTGGTGTGATGCGCATGCTGACCTCTCTGCGGTGGTCTCGGACGGTCGTGGGTCAGCTCGCGCTGCAGGTGACGGTCGGCCAGGTCCAGGTGCCGTTGGACTGGACGGTGACGCCCCAGTTGTTGCCGTTGCCGTTGGGCCTGGCGGTCAGGACCTGGGAGCTCGGGTAGGTGGCGTCGACGTTCCAGGTGGCGATGATCTTTTCGGGGGAGGGGACGTTCATGGTGACGGTCCAGTTGCTGGAGCCGGTGACGGAGACGTTGAGGTTGTAGCGGTCGCTCCACTGCTGCCCGGCGGAGAGCGTCGCGGTGCAGCCGCCACCGCCGCCGCCTCCACCGCCGCCGCCCGAACTGGACTCGCTCACCGTGATGTTGGAGCTGCCGCTGCTCTGGTAGCCCTCGGTCGCGAGGATCATGTAGTTGAAGGCGCCCATGGGCATTCCGGCCCGGGCCCAGGCGTCGAAGTGGTTGCCGGCGGTGATGGTGCCCCCGGTCCGCTTCGACTGCCGGACGCTCCAGTACTGGTTGAACGTCCGGATCCCCTCGATCGAGGGCGCGTTGACGCGGGTGGTCTGGTAGATGTCGTATGTGCCGCCGTCGCTGGTGACGGTGCCCTTGTACGTGCCCGTGGGCCGGTAGGTGCCCCAGTTGTCGACGACGTAGTACTCCACGAGCGGATTGGTCGTCCAGCCGTAGAGCGCCAGATAGGCGTTGCCGGACGGGTTGAAGCTGCCCGAGTAGGTCACGTTCTTGCGTCCGCCGGTGCTCCAGCCCTTGCCGGCGACGAAGTTGCCGCTGTTGCTCCAGGAGGTGCCGTAACCGCCGCCGGAGCCCAGGTTCATGGAGACCGATCCGCCGCCGTCGGTCCAGAACGAGTAGAAGTAGCCGTTGTTCGTGCCGGTCTGGTTCGTGGTGATGACCGTGTCCGCGCTCGCGGTCGCGGGCAGCAGCAGCACCGCCACGGCGGCCAGAGCGATGGCGCGGGCACGTGTGACGAGACGCGCGAGCCGGCCGCGGGGGCGGCTCTTCCGTGCGACTGGCGGGTTCATGTGCGTACGTCCTCCTCGGTGAAGGGCGGGTGCGGGACCGTGAACCCGGAGTTTTGGTCTGCACACATCAACTGTCAACGGTTTCGGTGGGAATTACGAAAACTTCGAGGCGAGATCAAGTGGTGACGGGATTGAAATGCCGAGGTGACGCACTGTTTCCGGTCGGTAACGTCGAAACTATTCGGCGAGCAAGGGTGAGGGAGATCAATTCAATGATCCCTCAATGCCGAAACTTTCGATGAATCTCCGAATCATGCGAAGCCTTGGCGGCTTGCGTCCGGGCCGCATCGACGATCAAGCGCACGGCGTCCGCCGGGAGGTCCAGGTTCTTGGCCAGCCAGGCGGCGTCGGCACCGTGCAGGGCCAGGATCCACGCCGCCCGGGTGCGGGCGGGCGGTGTTTCACCGGGGGTGGGGGAGCAGCCGGGCCGGCCCGGTGAGGTGGTCCAGGGCCGGGGCGCGGCGGATGGCGATCAGGGCGGCGTCGTCGCCGAGCCGGCCGCCGGTGTGGGCGAGCAGATCGCGCTGGATGTGGTGGAGCAGCGACTGCGGGGAGTGCCCGGCCCACTGGGCGACGCGTTCCGCGAGGGGGTAGAAGGCGCCGCCGCGGTCCCGGGCCTCTACCACCCCGTCGGTGTACAGCAGCAGCGTGTCCCCCGCGGCGAACGGCAGCACGGCCACCGAGATGTCATCGGGTCCGGTCAGACCGACCCCCAGCGGAGGCGAGGGGACCAGGTCGGGGGCGGTCACCGGCCGGTCGGCGGACAGCAGCAGCGGCGCCAGATGACCGCAGCTGGTCAGCCGGGCGACGGGATCGCGGTCGGGGATCTCCAGCAGGAGGACGGTGGCGAAACGCTCCCCCGCCTCGTCCGCGGGTTCGAAATCGGCCAGATACCGGGTCACGCTCTGTTCCAGCGAGACGGCCAGCTCGGGCAGGGCCGCGTTGTGGTGCGCGGCCTCACGGAACGCGCCGAGCAGGAGGGCGGCCTCCCCGACGGCCGACAGCCCCTTGCCCCGTACGTCACCGATGACCACCCGGGTGCCCTCCGCGTTGCGGGCGGCGGCGTACAGGTCGCCGCCGATCTCCGCCTCCTCCTCGGCGGCCATGTAGACACAGGCGAGCTGCAGGGTGCCGAGCCGCTGGGGCAGCGGCCACAGCAGCACCCGCTGGGCCGCCTCCGCCACGGACCGCACCTGGGCCAGTTCGCGGGTGCGTCGCTCACGCACCGCGCAGAACACCACGATCAGCAGCGAGAGCACGATCAGGGCGACGATCTGCACCATGATGTTCCGCGACCACAGCACACCGGAACGCCAGCCGATGAACGCCTGGGCCGCCGCCGCGGTGGCCCCGATGACCCCCGTCAGCACCGGGCCCTCGAACCACGCGGTGACCGCGGGCGCGATGACCAGCAGGGGGCCGAGCACGATGTCCGCCGGTGACACGGTGTCGGCCACGGTGATCATGACGATGAGTCCCACCGGGACCAACAGCAGCAGACGGCTCGGCCGCCACGGTTGCCAGGGCCGCGCGAACAGCTGCTGCGAGGAGAACATGTCTCCCACAGTGCACCGCGTCGGACGGGGGCGCGAGCACGGACGCGAACCGGCCCGGTCAGGACGTCATCACCAGCCAGGTGCCGCCCAGCGAGGCGACGTACAGCGCGGCCCCGAGCGGCAGGAACCACCACGGCGAGCCGCCACCGCGGTGCACGACGAGGCCGGGCACCACCGAGGCGGCCACCGCGAGGGCGAGGCCGAGCCAGGGCAGTCCCAGCATCGTCAGGATCCCGGCCGTCGTGCACCGGAACGCCGGGTTCTGCGAGGAGCAGTCGTCCGTGGCGAAGATCGAGACGAAGAAGGCGATCGCGTCGATCAGGGCGCCGCAGCCGGCCAGCAGCCCCACCACGGTGAGGTAGGCGGCCGGCCAGCGCCCACGAGCGGGAGCCACGGCGTACGCGTACTGGTGGTGGTCGTAGTGGTGGCCGCCGGCGCTCATTCTTCCCCCGAAGTCCCGCGGGCCGCACGTCCGTGGCCGCCCGTCGGGACCGACCGTAGGAGCCGTCGCGGCCCGTGTCCTGAGCACGCGTACTCAGTCCGCCCGGGGACGGCCGGACGGCCGGACGGGTGGTCGGGCAGGGGAGCAGGCGGGCGGTCAGGTGAGCGGCAGCGCCGAGGCGAAGGAACCCGCGTGGTGGACCAGCGGCGTGGCCTCGTCGATGACGGTGCCGTCGTCGACCTGGCCGACCACGAAGAGGTGGTCGCCGAGGGTCTGGCGCGAGGTGACCTGTGCGGTGAGCCAGGCGCTCACCCCGTCGAGCAGGGGCACTCCGGCGGTGCCGCGGCGCCAGGGGACATCCGCGAACCGGTCGATGCCGCTGGTGGCGAACCGGTCGGCGAGGGCGGTGTCCCCGGTGCCGAGCAGGTGCACCGCGAACCGGTCCGCGCTCCGCACGGCCGGCGTTGCCGACGCCGTGAGCCCGACGCAGAAGGAGACCAGGGCCGGCCGCAGGGACACCGAGGTGAAGGAGGTCGCGGTGAAGCCGGCCGGGCCGGGGACGGTGATCACTGTGACGCCCGCGGCATGGCGCCGCAGGGTGCTGCGCAGGATCTCGGCGGACCCGGGACCGGCGGCACGGGGATGGAGGCGGGGGCTGGCGGAGGCGGTCACGCGGCTTCCCTTCGGGCAGTACGGCGGCCGGCCCGGGGAGCGGGCCGGTGCGGGACAGGACGGAGTGGTCGTCGACGTCACGGGTCACCGACGGCGCGGCGGCGGGCCGTCGGTGCGGGGGGACACGGGTGTGCGGTCCGGTCTACGCGCGGCGGTCGTGCCGGTCGGCGCGGTGGGCAGCGGTGTCCGGGGACGGTCGTGCATCGGGTGGCGGTCCGGGGCCGCGGCGCCCGCGTCGGGCGGGTGCCGGGGACGACCGGCCGGACACGAGAGGAGGCTCCCGCCGGGACGCCGAGGTCGCTCAGCGACAGAGGGCGCTGGAGGTGCGGCGGTGGTCGACGTGACGACAGGCGACGCCGGGGTGCAGCGGATGCATGGTCGACATCCTCACGTCGCCGTCACGCCCCTGTCAATGGACACCTCATGGTGTCTCATTCGGCGAGACCGCCCCAGCCGCCCGTTCCCCCGGCCCGGCCGGCGCCTCCGGGTGCGGCTCGCACAGCGCCGGATGGCAGGCCGCCTCCTCCGGATGGAGCCACAACACCCCGTGCGCGGTGGCGAGTTCCACCGCGCCGGCCGGCGGGGTGCGCCCGCCCGTGAGCAGTTCGAGCTCGGGCAGCGTGAGGGTGCGCCACCGCTCCAGCGCCGCCTCGGCCCGCACCGGTCCCGCCGTACGCAGTGCGGTGCCCGCCGCCGTCTCGGCGGCCTCCAGATAGGTCCGCGCCGGACGCCAGCCCGGCACGCAGACCCGTCCCGCGGGGCCGTCGAAGAGCAGCGTGGGCAGCGCGTAGCGCACGCCGTCGGCCAGTTCCTTCGCCCGGCCCGGATGCGGTCCCGGGGCGTCGAGCAGCCGCACCTCGCGGCACGGCCTGCGGGTTTCCGCGTGGTCGGCCGCGACGGCCGCCCGTGCCCCGGCCGAGGCCGAGTCGGCGCGCAGCACATCGGGGTCGAGCCCGGGAATCCCGCGCACCGCCCAGGCCACGCCCGCCGCCGTGTCGGCCGGCGTCCCCGCGACGAACGTGCTCTCCCGCAGCCGGCGCAGCACCCGTTCGGCCGGCTGCGCGCCCTGCCGCTGCGCGGCCTTGGCGGCGAGGGAGGCCGGCCAGCTGGTCCGGGTCAGCCAGTGCAGCCGCGCCGGGCGCGGGGCGCCGGTGTGCGCGGTGACGTCCCGCACGAAACCCTCGTACCAGCGGGCCTCGGCCGCGGGATCGGGCGGCGGGTCGTCGGTGTCGTCGAAGAGGATGCCGAACACCCGCCGCCACCGCAGCTGGTCCCTGAAGGCCGTGCGCAGCAGCCGTACGACGGGCTCGGAGCCCCAGGCCCACGGGCAGGCGGGATCGGTGAACTCGGTGACCGCGACCAGGGGTTGGCTGTCCGGCGGCGCCTCCGTCATACGCCGACCGCCCGCCGCGGGGCCCCGGCCCCGGCCCCGTCCTGCGCGCCCGCCGCGCCCCGCAGGGCGAGTTCGGCGATCGTGGTGCGCCGCAGCAGCGCGAGGGCGACGGCCTCCACGTCCTGCCACACGCCGGGCACCGCCCGGCCCGTACCGGGATACACCAGGTCGGCCGGGGCCTCGTCGCGCACCGTGAAGAACGTCCCGTCCACGGCCGTCATCACCTCGGCCACCGTGATCAGGCCGGCGTCCCGCCCGATCCAGTAACCGCCCTCGCAGCCGCGCTGGCTGCGCACGAGTCCGGCGGTCCGCAGATCGCGGAAGACGGACTTGAGGAACCGGAACGGGATCTCCTGGGCCGCGGCTATCCCCTCACAGGTCAGGGGACGCGTGCTGTCCGCGGCCAGCTCCACCAGGGCCCGCACCGCGTAGTCGGCCTTCGCCGAGATATGCATCTGCACCGTCTTCCGTCTCGTCGGTCGCCCGCCGCGGGGCCGGACCGCGTCCCGGCCGCCGAACGGGCGAGCCGGCATTGGACACATCTTGACATCCATTTGGCGGGCTCTCTACCGTCACCGCAGGATCGTGCGCGTACGCGCCGAGCGCCGGACGGCATCCGCGTCGCCGCGGTCGTCCCCGCAGCCCACCCGTCGAGGCCGCCCGAGCCGCCTGATCCGCCGCGTCCCGGCCGCGCGTCCCGCCCGGCCCGCCCCCGCACCGTCGACGAGCAGGAACCGCCATGACCTCGCACGAGACACCCCCCGCCGCCGCGCCCCGCCCGGAAGGCGGGCGCGACGCGTTCCACCCCGACCTCACCCGGTCGGCCGGCCCCGTCGAGCCGCTGCGGGCGCGGCTGCACCACATCCGCGCCGACGCGCTCGACGACGGCACCGCGCAGACCGAGGGCATGCGCCGCTTCGCCGCCATCAGCGGCGCCACCGTCGGCTCGGAGCGCATCTGGATGGGCCAGACCCATGTCTCGCCCCGCACCACCTCCTCCAACCACCACCACGGCGCCTCGGAGACCGCCATCCATGTCGTCGCGGGCAACCCGGAGTTCGTCTTCCTCGACGACTCCTCCGGGGCGCCCGAGGAGATCCGGATCCGTACGGCACCCGGCGACTACGTCTTCGTACCGCCGTTCGTGCCGCACCGCGAGGAGAACCCCAGCCCCGACAGCGAGGCGGTCGTGGTCATCGCCCGCAGCACCCAGGAGGCGATCGTCGTCAACCTGCCCGAGCTGTACGTGCTGGACACGGAGCAGCAGCCGGAGTGAGGCGGTAAGGATGCCGCGAGGTGTCCTATGTCCGACCGCGCTCCGCCCGCGGGTGCTGCCCGCGGCGCAGGCCCCCGTCCGTCCGGACCCACCGGCCCCCTGATCCACGGTCAGGGGGCCTTTCCGTGCCGCCCCCGCGATCCGTTCCACCGAATGAGACATCAATTGGTGTCCATTGACAGTGGCTTGCGGCTGCCCCCAGGATGAACAGCATGCTCACGACGCACCCCGGTGTGGTGTGCCGCTATGTGGACCTGCGGCGCACCTGTAGCGCCCTCTGTCGCTGACCGCCGTCCACTTCCGCCCACGGACGCCGACCGCCGGCCGCCGCCCACGCCCGCGCCCTACGAGGCGGGCGCGTCCGTCCTCCCCCTGTCTGTCGCCCACCGCCGCACGGCACACGCCGGGCCACCGGTAGCCGCCCTGCGGTGAACTCGCCCTGCCCGCCGCCCCGGTGGCGTCCGACGTGTGCCGCCAAACCTCCCCGGCCCCGCCCGGGTGCGTGCCGACGCCCGCACCCGCCCGGCGGGCCGTCCCGCGCGCCCGGACCGCCCGCCCCGGCCCGGGACCGTCACAGAGAGAATGAGATGCCCGCACGAGTCACCTTCCGCCGCGCCCGCCGCGGCGCCGGACCGCGGCCCGGCCGGCTGCGGCCCGCCGCCCTCGCCACCGCCTTCCTCGCCCTGCTCGCCCCGGCCCTGAGCGGCTGCGGCGGAAGCGCCGCCTCCGCGTCCGGCGACGCCACGCTGAAGTGGGCCTCCTCCTACTTTCCCGCCCACTGGGACCCGGTGGTCTCGGGCAGCGGCGCCCAGTTCCGTGAACTCGCCCTCGTATACGCCTCGTTGACCCGCACCGACGCGAGCGGCAAGGCCGTCCCGGACCTCGCCGAGAGCTGGAAGTACAACGCCAGGGGCGACCAGATCACCTTCCGCCTGCGCCCCGGCCTGAAGTTCAGCGACGGCACACCGCTGGACGCGAGCGCGGTCAAGGCAGCCGTCGAGCGGGCCAAGAAGCAGCAGAACTCGGCGCTCTTCGGCGACCTGACCTCCATCAAGTCCGTCGACGCCAAGGGGCTCGACGCCGTCGTCCACCTCACCCAGGTCGACTACCAGATCCCCCAACTGCTCGGCGAGCGCGTGCTGCAGATCGCCAGCCCCAAGGCCGCGGGGAACCCGTCGAAGCTGGACCAGAACCCGGTCGGCGCCGGACCGTTCGTCGTCGAACAACTGGTGCCGGGCACCAAGGTGCTGCTGAAGAAGAACCCGGACTACTGGGACGCGAAGAACATCCACATCGACAACGTCGAACTGACCTCGGCCCCCGACGCCGCCACCGTGGTCTCCGGCCTGCAGACCGGCGTCTACAACTTCGCCGACATCGACCCCAGCCAGGCCAGGTCGGCGAAACAGGCCGGCCTGGACGTCTTCATCCAGCCGGGGTTCAACGCCTCCAACATCAGCCTCAACGTCAACAAGGCGCCGTTCGACGACGACAAGGTCGTGGACGCCGTGCGGCACGCCGTCAACCGCAAGGAATTCGTCGACAAACTGACCTTCGGCTACGGCGAGGCCACCGACCAGCCGTTCCCGAAGGGATACGTGGCCTACGACCCGCGGTCCGCGGACGCCTACCCCTACGACCCGGCAAAGGCGAAGCGGCTCCTCGCCGAAGCCGGCTACCGAAGCGGCGAACTCCGGCTCGACCTCGTCATACCCTCCGAGGACCCCGCGGCCGAGATCGTCCAGTCACAGCTCGCCGCGGTCGGGATCAAGGTCACCATCAAGATCGACAAGAACTGGGCCACACCGTTCTTCGCCAAGGACCTGACGTTCTCCCTGTACAGCACCACGGGCCGGGACTCCGCCGTGCAGACGCTCACCGCCCACTTCGGCCCCGACGGCCCGCTGAACCTCAGCTCGCCGTACGAGCCCGCCGGTTTCGAGGCGGCCGTCGCCAAGGTGCGCCGCACCCCGCTGGACGCGCCCGACTACCCGAACGTCCTGCAAGCGGCGACCCGCGCCGGTCTGCAGAGCAGGGCGCTGGTGTTCACCTACTCCTCGCCGAACCTCTTCGCCAAGAGCAAGTCGGTCTCCGCCCTGCCCAAGAACCCGGCACACCTCGACTGGACCGGCGTGACCATCGGCGGCAGCTGACCCGGCCCTCCACCACCGACAACCCGCCCACGACAGACAGCAACAGAAAGGGGGCGATCCCCATGACGACCACCGCGGCACCGGCGACACCGGCCCGCCGCCGGGGAGCCGCCGCGATCCGGGCACGGCACGGGCTCGGCCGCGTCCTGGCGACCGTCGCCCGGTCGGTCGGGATCTTCGTGCCCGTGTTCCTGGTCGCGACGTTCGTGACGTTCGCGCTCCGGTCGCTGAGCGGGCTCAGCCCGGCACGGATCCAGCTCGGCGAGAACGCCACCCCCGAGGCGATCCAGCGGGTCGAGGCCCAATGGGGGCTGGACCGGCCGTTCCTGACGCAGTACTGGGACTGGTTCACCGGAGTGCTGCACGGACAACTCGGCGCCAGCTGGGTCAACGGGGCCGACATCTCCACGCTCATCGGCCTCGGCCTCGGCGTGAGCCTGTCGATCGCGACGTTCGCCCTGATCCTCGGCGTGCTCATCGGCTTCTCCCTCGGCACGGTCGCGGCGCTGCGCCGCACCACGTGGATCGACCGGGCGATCACCGGATTCGTCACCGTGATCTCGGTGATGCCGGCGTTCGTCGTCGGCATCGTCCTGGTGGCCGTCCTCGCGGTGGGGCTGCACCTGTTCCCGTCCGCCGGATACGTCCCGGCGCGGCAGGGGATCGGCCCCTGGCTCGCCCACATCACCCTGCCCGCGCTCGCCCTCAGCCTCGACGTCGTCGCCGACGTCGCACGCCAACTGCGTACGAGTCTCATCGCCGCCTACCGCGAGAACTACGTGACCGGAGCAGTCGTCCGCGGGCTGAGCCCCCGGCGGATCTTTTTCGGGCACGTCCTGCGCAACGGCCTCGGGCCCGTGCTCGCCACCCTCGGCCTGAAGTTCCCCGCGCTCGTCGGGGCGTCCGTCGTGACGGAGTGGATCTTCGGCCTGCAGGGCTTCGGCCGGTTCGCCAACGACTCCGCGCAGGCCGGGGACGTGCCCGCCGTACAAGGGGTGCTCGTGGTGTCGATCGTCCTGGTCGTCTCCTTCAACCTGGTCGTCAACCTGGTGCTGGCCCGGGTGACGCCGGCCGCCCGGCGGGGGGTGTGACCATGGTGCGCCGCGTCCTCGCCCTGACCTCCGCCCGGATCGCCGTCGGCATCCTCGCCGTGATCGCGCTGCTCGCGCTCCTCGGTCCGCTGCTCGCCCCTCAGAACCCCCTGGCCACCAGCGACAACACGCTCGCCGCCGCGTCGGGCGCGCACTGGCTCGGCACCGACTACCTCGGCCGCGACGTGCTCAGCCGGCTGCTCGACGGCTCCCGCGTCAGCGTGCTGGGATCCCTTGAGGTCGCCGTGATGGCCCTCGTCGTCGGCGCGGTCCCCGGCATCCTGTCGGTCTACCTCGGCCGGGTCTTCGAGTGGGTCACCCTGCGCCTCGCCGACACGCTGGTCGCCCTGCCGTTCCTGCTCTTCGCGGTCGCCGTGATCGCGCTGCTCGGCAACGGCATCACCCAGGCCATGCTCGTCACCGGCGCGCTGGTCTCCCCGCTCTTCTACCGGGTCGCCCGTGCCGCCACGCTCTCCGTCGCCCGCTCGCAGTACGTGGAGGCGGCGCTCATCTCCGGCGCGTCCATCGGCTGGGTGGTGCGCCGGCATGTGTGGGTCAAGGTGCTCCCGCCCCTCGCGGTGGCGTTCGCCCAGACGATCGGCGTCGGCTTCGTCATCGTCTCCAGCCTGACCTTCCTCGGCATCGGGGTGCAGCCGCCCGAGCCGACCTGGGGCGGGCTGCTCGCCTCGGACCTGGGCTATCTCAGCCACCAGCCGTGGGCGCCTGTGGTGCCCGCGCTGTTGATCATGGCGACCGTCTGGGCCGCCAACCTGCTCGCCGACGCGATCCGCGACGTCTCCGGCGAGGCGGGGCGCGCACTCGTCAACTCCCGCAAGGCCCGCGCCAACCGCCGCGCCGCGACCGACTCCGTCGCCACCGGAGGCACACGATGACGACCCTCCCGAACAACACGGACGCCCTCCAGGACAGCCCGCAACCCACCGCCACCGGACCGGCTACCGCCGGCGCTGGGCCGCATGGCCCTGCCGCCGAGCGGGCGGGCGCCGGCGGCGGGTCGGGTGGTGCCGCCGGACCGGCCGACGCCGCTGCCGGACCGGCTTCCTCCGCCAGCCGGTCGCATGGTGCTGCCGTCGAGTCGGTGAGCATCGGTGGCGGGGCGGACGGTGCTGCCGGTGGGTCGGTGGGTGCCGGTGGTGGGCCGGTCAGCGCCGCTGCCGGACCGGCGGTAGCCGAGGGGGCGCATGGCGCTGCCGCCGAGTGGGTGGGCGCCGGTGGCGGTCCGGGCGGTGCCGCAGGTACGTCGGTGGATGGCGCTGGGGTGTTGGCCGGCGCCGCCGGTACGTCGGTGGGCGCCGCTGCCGGACCGGACGACGCCGCTGCCGGACCGGACGACGCCGTTGCCGTTGCGGTTGGTGCCGCTGGTGCGTTGGCCGGTGCTGTTGCCGGCGGCGGGGCCTCCGGCCCCCGTGGTGGCGGTGGGGTGCCGGTGCTTGGTGTGCGGGGGGTGCGGATCAGTGATCGGGCCGGGGGGCGGGAGATCGTTCATGGGGTGAGCTTCGAGCTGACCCCCGGCAAGGTGGTCGGCATCGTCGGCGAGTCCGGCAGTGGCAAGACCCTCACCTGCCGCGCAGCGCTCGGCATCCTGCCGCCGCACTTCGAGGTGTCCGGCGGTTCGATCGAGATCGCCGGCACCGACATCGCGACCCTGACCCCCGCTCAGTGGACCGCCCTGCGTGGCGCCACGATCAGCGCGGTCTTCCAGGACCCGGCGTCCTACCTCAACCCGTCGATCCGGGTGGGCCCCCAGATCGCCGAGGTCGTCCGGGTCAAGAAGGGACTGAAGCGGCGGGCGGCCCGGCACCGGGCCGTGGAACTGCTGGCCGCGGTACGGCTGCACGACCCGGAACTGGTCTACACCCAGTACCCCCACGAACTGTCCGGCGGCATGCTCCAGCGCGTGCTGATCGCCGCGGCCGTCGCCGCCGACCCACGCATCCTCATCGCCGACGAGGCCACGACCGCCCTCGACGTGACCGTGCAGGCGGAGATCCTGGACCTGCTCGCCGACCTGCGCGACCAGGCCGGCCTCGCCCTGGTGGTCGTCTCGCACGACCTGGCCGTCGTCGCCCAGCTGTGCGACGAGGTCGTCGTCCTGCGCGAAGGCGAGGTGGTCGAGCACGGTCCGACCCGGCAGGTCCTGCACGACCCCCGGCACGAATACACCCGGCTGCTCATCGCCGAACACGAGCAGTACGGCCTGGAGAAGTTCCTGACACCCCCGGAGGCGACGTGACCGGCGACCAGCGGCGAACGACCGACCCCGTCCTGGAGGTCACCGGCCTCGACGTCCGCTACGGCCCGCGCCGGCGGTCACGGCCCGCGCTGAAGGGCGTCTCGCTCGCCGTCGCCGCCGGTGAGACCGTCGGCGTCATCGGCGAGACCGGCTCAGGCAAGACCACCCTCGCCCGTGCCGTGCTCGGCCTGGTGCCCGCCGCGGCCGGTTCGATCCGCATCGCCGGCGAGGACGTCCGCGGATACGGCCGCCGCCAGTGGCGCGGACTGCGCCGCCGCGGTCTCGTGCAGTACGTCTTCCAGGACCCGCTGCGCAGCCTCGACCCCGACCTCACCGTCGCCCAGTCCCTGACGGAGCCGCTGCTCGTCCAGGGCGTCCCGGCCGCCGCGGCGACCGAACGGGCGCGCGCCTTCCTGGACCGCGTCCGGCTCCCCGCGGACCTGCTCGACCGGCTGCCCGGCGAACTGTCCGGCGGGCAGCGGCAGCGCGTCGCGGTGGCCCGCGCCCTGGTCACCGAGCCACGACTGGTCATCCTCGATGAGCCGGTCAGCGCCCTCGACTCCGCCAACCGCGTACAAGTCCTGGAAATCCTCAAGGAGTTGCGGGCCGCCGGGGTCGCCCTCGTCCTCATCTCCCACGACCTCGGCTCCGTCGTCGGGACCTCCGACCGCATCGCCGTGCTGTACCGGGGTGAACTGGTCGAGTCCGGCGCCGCCCGGGACGTCGTCAACCACCCCCGGCACCCGTACACGCGCCTGCTCGTCGGCTCCGCCCCCACACTCCGCGCGGCCCCCACCGACCGGGCCGGCCGTGCCGCGCTGCGCGCGCTGCTGAACGCCTGATCACACCTCGGAGAGGAACAGCCATGTCCCGCACGATCCACCTCGCGCTGCACCCCTACGGCGTCGGCGGCCCCGGACAGCACGGCCTGTGGAAGGACCCGCGCGTCGCGAAGAACGCCAGCATCGACATCAACTACTACATCCGCCAGGCACAGGCCGCCGAACACGCCCTGTTCGACGCGCTGTTCATCGTCGACAGCCAGTTCATCAACGCCACCTACCCGGCCCACTACCTCAACCGGCTCGAACCGCTCACCCTGTTGTCGGCCGTCGCCACCCACACCCGGCACATCGGGCTGGTCGGCACGGCGAGTTCGACGTACAACTCGCCGTTCAACCTGGCCCGCCGCTTCGCCTCCCTGGACCACATCAGCGGCGGCCGGGCCGGCTGGAACGTCGTCACGAGCTTCGACACCGGCGCGTCCCGCAACTTCGGGCTGGACGAGCACCCCGACTACGCCACCCGCTACGGCCGGGCCCTGGAGTTCGTCGAGGTCGCCCGCGGGCTGTGGGACTCCTACGAGGACGACGCCTTCCCCGCCGACGTCGCACGGAACGTCTTCCTCGACCCGGCCAAGCTGCACGAACTCAACCACGAGGGCGAGCACTTCAAGGTCGCCGGGCCGCTCAACATCTCCCGTTCCCCGCAGGGCCAGCCGGTGATCTTCCAGGCCGGGGTCTCCGAGGAGGGCCGTGACCTCGCCGCGCGGGTCGCCGAGGGCATCTACGCGCCCGGCGGTTCGCTGGAGCAGGCCCAGGAGTACTACGCGGACATCAAGCGCCGCACCGCCTCCCACGGCCGGGACCCCGAGCACATCAAGATCTTCATCCACGGCGGCCCGGTCGTCGCCCCGACCGACGAGGAGGCCCGGCGACGCGAGCGGGAGATCTTCGAGGAGGACAACGACTTCGACCGCAACCTCGCGCTCCTCGGCCGCTCCTTCGGCGCCTACGACTTCAGCGCACATGACCTGGACGCGCCGTTCCCGGACGTGGCGCACCTCGCCGAGAAGGGCGGCCGGACCGGCGCCGCGAAGCTCATCGAGCGGGCCCGGTCGGAGAAGCTGACGTTGCGTCAGGTGGCCGAGTCGGTGAGCGAGTTCCGCCGGTCGCCGTTCGTCGGGGCGCCCGAGACCGTCGCCGACACCATCGAGCGCTGGTTCGCCGCCGGCACCTTCGACGGCATCAACCTCGCCTTCCGCACCGACGACGACCTCGCCCTCTTCGTGGACGGAGTGGTCCCGCTGCTGCAGAAGCGCGGGCTGTTCCGCACCGAGTACACCGCCGACACGCTGCGCGGCAACCTCGGTCTGCCGGTCCCCGCCAACCGCCACAGCCGCCTCGCCCAGCCATGAGAGCCACACCACCGACCGAGCCGCGGCACCCTCGCGTAGCCGCCGACGACTTCACAGACCAGCCCCGACACCGCAAGCCCGACACCACCGGGCGCGGCTCGATCCCGGTGGCCGGCCGCGCGGCATGCGGGTTCGGCGCGTCCGCCGACGAGATACGGCGCCCGTGGGCGGACCTGTACCCGGCCGTCCGGCGGTCGCCGTGCCCGGGCCCGGCCGTGCCGCGTGCGGTGTTTCCAGGCGCGGTCGGCGCCGCCGGGGCCTCCGGGTGCTGCCTGAACTCGCGGGCTGGCCGCGCGGTGAACGGCTTCGGCGTGTCCGCTGACGAGGTGCGGCGCCCGTGGGCGGACGCGTACCCGGCCGTCCGGTGGTCGCCGTGCCCGGGCCCGGCCGTGCCGTGCGGTGTTTCCAGGCGGGCACCGCGAGGTTGGCACCGCCGGCGCCTCCGACACCGACGCGTCCCCGGCCGTCCGGTGGTCGCCGTGCCCGGCCCGGCCCGGCCGCCGTTCGGTGGTTCCGGCCGGGGCCCGGCGCACGGCGTTGCGGCTGCCCGGCCGCGACGTGTGCCGCACGGTCCGGTGCGGCGCCTGTCCCGGAGGCGCCGCTGTTCGCACGGCGGCCGGGAGGAGGCCGCTGCCGCGGGAGCGGGCCCGCGCCGTCGCCCGACCAGTCACCCCCCGCCGTCCCCAACCACCACGCCGCGATCCGCGTCCCGGAACGCCGCGTGCCCGACATGGCGTCGCCCCGGCGGCCCGCGACCGAGCCCGAGCACCCAGGAGAGTGAGCGCCAGATGACCGAGAACACCGAGCAGCCGGGCGACAGCGCCGGCCACGCCGACCACCACGCCCCCGACGGCGTCCGCACCCGCGGCACCGTCGTCGTGGTGCCCGGCAGGGGCGAGAGCCCGGCGACCTACGCCCGGCTGGGCAGGCGGCTCGCCGCCGACGCCTACCGCGTCCGCGTCGTCGGCGCGCCCGACATCGACCCGGACGATCTGTCCGGGTCGCTGGCCCGCTTCGGCGCCCGGCTCGCCGACGCCGTCGCGGCCACCGCGTCCGGCGACGGCGTGGTCCAGCCCGTCGTCCTGGTCGCCGCCGACACCGGCGCCGCCGCGGTCGCCGCGCTGCTCGGCCGGACGGACCTCGCCGCGGCGCGGCTGCCGCGGGCCGTAGTCCTCGCCGGGCTGCCGGGCCGTACCGCCGCGTCGGGCGGCGACTGGGAGGACGAGCTGGACGTACGGACCTCCTGCCCCGTGCACCGGGACACCCTCACCCACGACCCCCTGGTGCGGCGCGGCCGGCTCGCCGACCCGGTGCCGCAGGCGCTGCTCACGGCGGCGTACGGCGCCGGCATCGCCCTCCCGGCCCTGCTCCTGATCGGCGGCGCCGACCCGCTGGCGGACCGCGACGCCGTCGCCCACCTCGCCAAGTCCCTTCCCCGCGCCCGCCTCGCCGTGGTCCGCGGGGCCCACCACGACGTCCTGAACGATGTGCAGCACCGCTCGGTGGCGGCCGAGACCGTCACCTTCCTGGAAACCCTGCGCAACGACCTGGTGCCGGTGGTCGCGGTCGAGTCGAGCGCGTGGTGACCGGGCCCCGCGCCCGCACCGCACGCCCGCCCTCATCCGGCTCCGGGCGCCCGTTACCGGCGCGTACGCTCACCCGTCCCGGGTGAGGCCGTCCCGCCTTCGCCCCGTGCACGCTGGCCACGAAGCGGTACACGACGAAGCGGTACCCGGTGGGCGGCTGCCCGGGACGGAGGACGGCAATGACCGCGCAGACGTACCTCGCGTACGACTATCCGCTGCTGAGCGCGTTCTGGACGATGCTCTGGTTCTTCCTGTGGATCATGTGGTTCGTCCTGCTGTTCCGGGTCGTCCTGGACCTCTTCCGCGACGACGCCCTGAACGGCTGGGCCAAGACGGGCTGGCTGATCTTCGTCATCGTGCTGCCCTTCCTCGGCGTCTTCGTCTACCTCATCGTCCGCGGCAAGGACATGGGGCGCCGCGAGCTGGCGCAGGCGCATGCGCAGCAGGAGGCGTTCGACAGCTACGTCCGCCGTACCGCCGCGGGCGCGCCGCAGCCCAGCAGCGCCGACGAACTCACCAAGCTCTCCGAGCTGCGCACCCGCGGCGACATCTCGGACGACGAGTTCCGCCGCGCCAAGGAACTCGTGCTGACAGGACACGGCGCAGGCACGGGAGCCGGCACCGGGGGCGGAGCGGGCGCCGCCCCGGGACCTGCCGGACACTGACCGGCACGCCACGGCGGGGGCCGGCGGGATGCATGCGGCACGCAGGGGGCGGATCGGCCCCGGGGTGGGGCCGTTCGGCCCCTGCGGGGGCGACGCACCGGGTGCCAGGCTGGCCACAGGCCCGGGAGATCCGCGGTGCGGGCACCCGTCCGTCGGGTGCCCCTTGCCTCCTCGGCACCTCGCCCCGCCCGTGCAGCGAGACGGCGCGGAGCGGCGGTGATCGCGGGCGGGGCGGGCCCGCGCGCGGGAACGCGAGGACGGCGGTGTCCGTCGTCGCGTAACCCCGGACGGCCGCGCGGGCCCGGCTCCCGCCCCGGCACGCGGACGGAGCCCGACCCCGTGGACCGGCACCGCCGCCCCGTCCGCGGCGCGCGGGGCGGGCGGCACCGGGCGAGCGAGCGGAGGTGCGTGTCATGGCCGTCACCCTCGCCCTGGCGGGCGACGCCATGCTGGGCCGTGACGTCGCCCAGGCCCTCGCCCACAAGACGCCCCGCCCCCTGTTCACCCCGGCCGTGCACCACGCCGTACGGGACGCCGACCTGTTCCTGCTCAACCTCGAATGCTGCGTCTCCGACCGCGGGCGCCCGGCGGACCTGCCCGGAAAGACCTTCTTCTTCCGGGCCCCGCCGAGGGCCGCCGACGTACTGGCCGCACTGGGCGTCGACGTAGCCGTCCTGGCCAACAACCACGCCCTCGACTACGGCCCCGACGCACTCCTGGACACCCGGACCCGGCTGGCCCGGGCGGGCATCCGCAGCGTCGGCGCCGGCCCGACCCGCACCGCGGCCCGCGCACCGCTGCGCCTGGACGTCGGCGGACTGCGCATCGGCATCGTCGCCGTCACCGACCATCCCCCCGAGTTCGCCGCGGACACCGACCGCCCCGGCGTGGCCTACGCCGACCTGTGGCGCAAGGACGTACCCGCCTGGCTCACCGAAACGATCGGCGCCCTGGCCGAGGAGACGGACCTGGTGCTGGTCAGCGCGCACTGGGGGCCGAACATGACCGCACGCCCGGTCCCGCACGTCCTGCGGGCCGCGCCCGTGCTCACCGGGGCCGGGGCCGGCCTGGTCGCCGGGCACTCGGCCCACGTCTTCCACGGTTTCACCCGGCACGTCCTGTTCGATCTGGGCGACTTCATCGACGACTACGCCGTCCACCCCGCGCTCCGCAACGACCTCGGCCTGCTCTGGCTGGTCACCCTCGACGGGCACGGCCCGCTGCGCACCGAGGCGGTACCCCTCGCCCTGGACCACTGCCACACCCGGCTCGCCGACCGGGCGGAGTACGCCTGGATCGCCGATCGGCTCGGGCGCGCCTGCGCCGAACTGGGCACCGACGTCGTCGACGAGGGCGAGCGGCTGGCCGTCACCTGGTCGCGGCCGGCGGCCCGGGCCGGCTGACCCCGCGCGCCGTGCCACCCGGAAGCTGCGCTCCCGGCGGCTCTTCCGTGGCGGTGCGGCCGGGACCGGCGCAGCGTGGAGGAAGTGGAGGAAGGGCGACGCGCGGGCAGCGGGCCGCGGGAGAGGTGGGACGGATGGACACTCAGGCCGCGCAGCCCCGGATCGTGGTGGGCGTCGACGGTTCGCCGTCCTCGCACGCGGCGGTGCGCTGGGCCGTACGCTACGCCGGACTCGTCGGCGGCCGTGTGGACGCGGTGGCCGCATGGGAGATGCCCGGGATCGAGACCTGGTCGGCTCCACCCGTCGACAGCGACTTCGACGAGGACAACGCCCGGCGACGGCTCGCCGAGCAGTTGCGCGAGGCCCTGGGCGCCGAGCCGGCGGGCTCGGTCAGGGCACTGCTGGTGCGCGGCCACCCGGTGGACGTGCTGCTGCGGGCGGCGGAGGGCGCTCAGGCGCTGGTCGTCGGCAGCCACGGGCGGCGCGGCTTCGCCCGCGCCCTGCTGGGCTCCGTCAGCCAGCACATCGCCCAGCACGCGCGCTGTCCCGTCGTGATCGTGCGCCCCGACCGGCCGTGACTCGCGTTTTGGACCGCAAAGGGACCTTGGGGCCCCGGGCATGGGCTGTTCGGCCTCAGCGGGCCGACGGGCGGCGCGGTGCACTGGAAGTGCCAGCAGCCGCAACCACGGCCGAGGAGGTACGGCGATGACGTCACTGACACGCAGGCAGAGGTTTTCCTTCCCGGAGATCCCCGACTGGTTCGAGACCTTCCCCGCGCGGTTCGCGATGCCGACCATGGGCGACCTGTACACGGTCCGCGTCGAGGACTACATGGAGCAGGGCCGCTACGTCCTGCGGGCGGAACTGCCCGGACTGTCCCCGGAGGACATCGACGTGGTCATCGGCGACGGCATGCTGACCGTCAAGGCCGAACGCAGCGAACGGGACGTGGAGAAGAACCGCAGCGAGATCCGCTACGGCACCATGAGCCGCAGCGTCACCCTGCCGCCCGGCGCCGACGAGGACGACGTCAGGGCCGACTACACCGACGGGATCCTCACCGTCAGCGTGGGGATGGGCAGCGAGAAGGCCGAGGCCCGGCACGTCGAGATCCACCACGGCGCCTGACCCGCCGCCCCGCGGGCCCCCGCGGTCCCGCGGGGACGCCTCGGGTTTGGGGCCGTCACCTGGCCGGGCGTCCGCCGGGCTCCGGCTGGTCCAGATGGGAGGCGAGCACCGCGGCCTGCACCCGCCGCTGCACACCCAGCTTGGCCAGCAGCCGCGAGATGTGGTTCTTGACGGTCTTCTCCGACAGATAGAGCCTCCTGCCGATCTCCCGGTTGGTCAGACCGTCGCCGATCAGGGCGAGGATGTCCCGCTCGCGCGGCGAAAGACTCGCCAGTTCGGACGGCACGGCGGGAGTCTCCGCGGGATCGGCGCGCAGGGAACGCATCAGCCGGGCCGTCGTCGCCGGGTCCAGCATCGACTGGCCCGAGGCGACGGTCCGCACCGCCGAGACCAGGTCGGAGCCCCTGATCTGCTTGAGGACATAGCCCGAGGCACCGGCCATGATGGCGTCGAGCAGCGCGTCCTCGTCGTCGAACGACGTCAGCATCAGACAGGCCAGGTCCGGCATGCGGTCGCGCAGTTCGCGGCAGACCGTGATGCCGTCGCCGTCCGGGAGACGCACGTCGAGCACGGCGACGTCCGGGCGCAGCGCAGGACCGCGGACGAGCGCGTGCTCCGCCGAGTCCGCGTCGCCGACCACCGTGATGTCGGGCTCGGAGTCGAGCAGATCGGCCAGCCCGCGTCGTACGACCTCGTGGTCGTCCAGCAGGAACACGCGGATGGGGTCCTGCTCCGTGAAGGTGCGTGTCTCGGTCATGCGTCCCTCGTTCCCGGATGGAGGGCAGACGGCCGGCTGCCCACGACAAGGATCATCACCCGTCCGGCCCGTCGGCGATAGGGCCGACCGGCCCCCTCGCCCCGGCCGCCGCACGGGCCGGGCGGACCCGCCGCGGGACCAGCGGCCCCTGCCGCGCGGCGGGGCGCGACCACCAGGCTGGCACCGAACCGCATACAGCATCCCCCCATCCCCCCACCGCGGAGGTGGACGAACATGGCCCGCGTCATCGGCCGGCGCACCCCCGGCGCACCCGCCGGGACCGGCCTCTACTCGAGCGCAGGACGGTGAGCGCGATGGACCGGCCGATCGTCGCCGGCGTCGACGGCTCCGAGCACAGCCTGCGAGCGGTCGACCTGGCCGCCGACGAGGCCGCGCTGCGCCGGGTGCCGCTCAAAGTGGTGTACGGCTCCCTGTGGGAGCGGTACGAGGGCGCCGCGCTCGCCCACGACCTCGGCAGGCCGTCCGGTCAGGTCACCGGCGAACACGTCCTCGCGAGCGCTGTGCTGCGCGCCCGGCGCCGCCAGGACGGGCTGCGGGTGACCGCCGAATCGGTGCCGGAGGAAGCGGAGTACGCGCTGATCCGGGAGAGCCGCCTGGCCGCCGCGGTGGTCGTGGGCTCCCGCGGGCGCGGCGGCCTGGCCGAGGCCCTGCTCGGCTCGGTCGCGACGACGGTCGCCGGCCGCGCGCACGGCCCGGTGATCGTGGTGCGCGGCGGCCCCGGCGACCGAGCCGGCTCCGAAGCGCGCGGCCGGGTCGTGGTGGGCGTCGGCGAGAAGCCCGCCGACTCGGCGGCCGTGCGCTTCGCCCTGGACGAGGCACGGCTGCGCGGGGTGCCGCTGGACGTCGTACGGGCCTGGCGCACCCCCGCGTTCGCGAGCGCCGACAGCCCGCTGTTCGCCGACGAACCCGACCGGCTGTACGCCCAACTGGCCGCCGAGGCGCTTGACGAGGCACTGCGGCAGGCACCGGCCGACGTGCGGGTGCACCGGCACACCGTCGAGGGGCCGGCCCGCCGGGTGCTGGCCGAGTTCTCCGGCGGCGCCGACCTGCTGGTCGTCGGGGCCCGACAGCGCGACGGTCACTTCGGTCTCAGGCTCGGCCGGGTCGCCCACGGAGTGCTGCACCACGCCGCCTGCCCGGTCGCCGTCGTCCCGCAGCCGGGATGAGCGGCTCACAGGCTCGCCGCATGGTCCGGTACGTAGGTCTGCAGATCGCGCGGCGGGCGTTCGTAACCCGTCGACGGCGGCCGGCGCGGCAGCTCAAGGACCGGCGGTGGTACCTCGTGGTACGGCACCGTGTCCAGCAGATGGGCGATCATGTTCAGCCGCGCCCGGCGCTTGTCGTTGCTCTCGACGACGTACCACGGCGCCTCGGAGATGTCCGTGTGCACCAGCATCTCGTCCTTCGCCCGGGAGTACGCCTCCCAGCGGATGATCGACTCCAGGTCCATCGGCGACAGCTTCCAGCGCCGCACGGGATCCTCGAGCCGCCGCCTGAACCGCTCCTGCTGCACCGTGTCGCTCACCGAGAACCAGTACTTGCGCAGCAGGATCCCGTCCTCCACCAGCATCCGCTCGAAGACCGGGCATTGCCGCAGGAAAAGCCGGTACTCCTCCTGGGTGCAAAAACCCATCACCTGCTCGACACCGGCCCGGTTGTACCAGGACCGGTCGAACAGCACGATCTCCCCGGCGGCCGGCAGATGCGCCACGTACCGCTGGAAGTACCACTGGGTGCGTTCGCGCTCGGTCGGCCTGGGCAGCGCCGCGATCCGCGCCACCCGCGGGTTCAGGTGCTCCGTGACCCGCTTGACGGTGCTCCCCTTGCCCGCCGCGTCCCGCCCCTCGAAGATGACGACGAGGCGCGCGCCCCGCATGCGCACCCACTCCTGGAGCTTGACCAACTCCGTCTGCAGCCGCAGCAGTTCCTTCTCGTACGTCTTGCGCGGCAGCCTTTCCGCCTGCTTGCCGGCCATGCCGCCTCCACCCCGATGACCCGTGCCGATGACTTCCGGAGCCCTCATGTCCCCTGTCGAACACCAGGACGCCACCGTACTTTCCGACGCGGAACTGCGCACCCTGGACGCCCACTGGAGGGCCGCCAACTACCTCGCGGCCGGGCAGATCTACCTGCTCGCGAACCCGCTGCTGACCGAGCCGCTGCGCCCCGAGCACATCAAACCGCGGCTGCTCGGCCACTGGGGCACCTCACCCGGCCTCAACCTCGTGTACACCCACCTCAACCGGGTGATCAAGGCGCGTGGTCTCGACGCCCTGTGCGTGTGGGGCCCCGGGCACGGCGGGCCGTCCGTCGTGGCCAACTCCTGGCTCGAGGGCAGCTACAGCGAGACCTATCCGGACGTGCCGCGGGACGCCGCCGGGATGGCGCGGCTGTTCCGGCAGTTCTCCTTCCCCGGCGGCGTGCCGAGCCATGTCGCCCCGGAGACACCCGGCTCGATCCACGAGGGCGGCGAACTGGGCTACTCCCTCGCCCACGCCTACGGGGCCGCGTTCGACCACCCCGGTCTGCTGGTCGCCTGCGTCATCGGTGACGGCGAGGCGGAGACCGGCCCGCTGGCCGCCTCCTGGCACTCCGACAAGTTCCTCGACCCGGTGCACGACGGCGCCGTCCTGCCGATCCTCCACCTCAACGGCTACAAGATCGCCAACCCGACCGTGCTCGCCCGGCTGCCCGAGCCCGAACTGGACGCGCTGCTGCGCGGCTACGGACACGAACCGATCCATGTGTCCGGCGACGACCCGGCACAGGTGCACCGCGCCCTGGCCGCCGCCTTCGACGACGCCCTGGACCGCATCGCACGGGCCCAGCATGCCGCCCGCGAGCAGGGCAGCACCGAGCGCGTGCACTGGCCGGTGATCGTGCTGCGCACCCCCAAGGGCTGGACCGGGCCCGCCGAGGTCGACGGCGTACCGGTCGAGGGCACCTGGCGCGCCCACCAGGTTCCGCTGCCCGGCGTCCGGGAGAACCCCGGGCATCTGCGGCAACTGGAGGCGTGGCTGCGCTCCTACCGGCCCGAGGAGTTGTTCGACGCCGACGGCCGGCCGGTCGCCGACGTCCTCGCCTGCGTCCCGCCCGGCCGGGCGCGGCTCGGCGCCACCCCGTACGCCAACGGCGGACTGCTCGTCCGCGAGCTGCCCATCCGCTCCCTGGACGACTTCGCCGTACCCGTGGACAAGCCGGGCGGGGGCCTGCACGAACCGACCCGGGTCCTCGGCGGCCTCCTCGAACAGATCATGGCGGACACCCGGGACCGCCGGGACTTCCGACTGGTCGGCCCGGACGAGACCGCCTCCAACCGGCTGGAGGCCGTCTTCGGGGCCAGCGGAAAGGCCTGGCAGGAACGGACCCTTCCGGTGGACGAACACCTCGACCGGCACGGCCGGGTGATGGAGATCCTCTCCGAGCATGTGTGCCAGGGCTGGCTCGAGGGCTATCTGCTGACCGGCCGGCACGGGCTGTTCTCCTGCTACGAGGCGTTCGTGCACATCGTCGACTCGATGGTCAACCAGCACATCAAGTGGCTCAAGACGTCCCGCGAACTGCCCTGGCGGGCGCCGGTCGCCTCCCTCAACTACCTGCTGACCTCCCATGTGTGGCGGCAGGACCACAACGGCTTCTCCCACCAGGACCCCGGCTTCGTCGACCACGTACTCAACAAGAGCCCCGAGGTCGTCCGCGTCTATCTGCCGCCGGACGCCAACACGCTGCTGTCCGTCGCGGACCACGCCCTGCGCAGCCGCGACTACGTCAACGTCATCGTGGCCGGCAAACAGCCGTGCTACGACTGGCTGTCCATGGACCAGGCCCGCGTCCACTGCGCGCGCGGCGCCGGCGTCTGGGAGTGGGCCGGCACCGAGAACGGCGACGAACCCGACGTGGTGCTCGCCTGCGCGGGTGATGTGCCCACCCAGGAGGTGCTGGCCGCCGCGCAGTTGCTGCGCCGGCATCTGCCCCAGCTCGCCGTGCGCGTCGTCAACGTCGTCGACATGACCCGGCTGCTGCCCCACGAGGAGCACCCGCACGGCATGACCGACTTCGAGTACGACGGCCTGTTCACCGCCGACAAGCCGGTGATCTTCGCCTACCACGGCTACCCGTGGCTGATCCACCGGCTCGCCTACCGCCGCCACGGCCACGGGCATCTGCACGTACGGGGCTACAAGGAGTCCGGCACCACGACCACCCCGTTCGACATGGTGGTCCGCAACGACCTCGACCGCTTCCGGCTGGTCATGGACGTCATCGACCGGGTCCCGGGGCTCGCCGTGCGGGCCGCCGGGGTGCGTCAGGCGATGGTGGACGCGCGTACCCGTCATCACGCCTGGATCCGTGAGCACGGTGCGGATCTGCCGGAGGTCGCGGACTGGAGCTGGACCGCCTGACGACGCCCCGCCGCACACCCGCCATCGACCGGAGCACGGCCCTGCGGCGGCGCGGACCCCCTGCTCCGACGAAGCGGCGGGAGCGGTGAGCGGGGGGTGGCGGGGCTGGGTCAGAGTGGTTGGCGGGGTGCCGGGGCGGGCCAGGTCAGGGCGCGGGTGATGTCGGCGAGGGTGACGATGCCGACCAGCCGGTCGCCGTCGAGCACCAGAGCCCGACGGACGCCGCTGCCCTGCAACCGGGGCAGCAGGTCCACGACCGGCTCGCCGGGGGCGACGGTCAGGACGTCCGGCAGGCGGCGCATCACGTCGCCCACCGTCGTCCGGTACCTGGCCCGCTCCGGGGTCCGGTCGGCCATGGTCATGGTGAACAGCCCGGCCACCGAGCCGTCCGGCGCGACCACAGGGAAGGCGGAGTGCCGATAAGGGCCGAAGGGCCCCTCGGCGAGGAAGCCGGCGATCGTCGTCCAGGACGGAACCGTGACCGGATCCGCGGTCATGACCCGGCCGACCGGCACGCCCTTCAGCGCGCCCTGCATCTCGGCCTGCCGCACCTCCGCGGTCGCCGCCGCGATCAGGAACCAGCCGATCAGCGCCGACCACAGGCCCGAGAGGTTCCCGGCGAACAGAACGGCCGCGAAACCGGCCGCCACCAGGAACCAGCCGAGCCCCCGCCCCGCGGCCGAGGCGCCCCGGGTGGCCCGCAGCCGGTCGCCGGTGCGGTGCCACAGGAACGCCCGCAGCAGCCGTCCGCCGTCCAGCGGGGCGGCGGGCAGCGCGTTGAACACGGCCAGCACGAGGTTGATCGCGGCCAGCCAGGCGACGGCCTCCACCAGCAGCCCGGAGACCCGCAGCGCCGCCAGCCACTCCGCGAGGCCGACGAACACACCGCCGGCCACGGCACTGGTCAGCGGCCCCACACCCGCGATACGCAGCTCCGCGGCCGGCGACGGTGCCTCGCCGCGCAGCCGGGCCGCGCCGCCGAGCATCCACAGGGTGATGCCGTCGACCTGGACGCCGTTGCGCCGCGCGACCACCGCGTGCGCGAGCTCGTGGACCAGCAGGGAGGCGAGGAAGACCACCGCGGTCAGCAGCGCCAGCGCCCAGTAGACCGTGGCGGAGTGGCCCGGATGGGCCGCGGGGAAGCGGCCACGGGCCAGGACGAGCGTCACCAGTACGACGATGACCAGCACGCTCCAGTGCAGCCCGACGCGCACGCCGGCGATCCGGCCGAGGGACAGCGTCTCCTTCACGAACCTCTCGCCTCGCCCTCCGGCTCCCGGTCCCCGAGCCACCGCCCGCCCGGCAGAAAGGGCCGGACGGCGCCGCCCCGCGGAGCACTCCCGCGGTACGTCCATTGTCCGGCGCCACCCGGCAAACCGGATATACCGGATAGATCTGATAGAGCGGACCGGGCGGATGAAGCGGGCGGAGTGGACGCCGGACGACTCGGCTCCCGGCCCTTGCGCTCCTGACCTCTCTGCTCCCGCCCTCTCCGCTCCTAGCTGCGCTCCGTTCCCGGCGCCTCCGCCTCGGGCTTCCCTGGTCCGGGACGCGTTGCCCCCGGGTGGCCGAGGTGGGTGCTGAACCAGTCGCGGGCCAGGGCCGCGGCCGTGGCGAGGGTGCCGGGCTCGGCGAACAGGTGGCTCGCGCCCGGCACGACCGCCAGCCGGTGCTCGCAGCGCAGCCAGTCCGCGGCCAGCCGGTTCAGGCTCAGCACCCGGGTGTCGCGGCTGCCGACGATCAGCAGCGTCGGCGCCCGGACCCGGGCCAGCGCGGCGGGGGAGGCGAGGTCGGGACGGCCACCGCGGCAGACCACGGCGCCGACGCCGGGGTCGTCGGCGGCGGCCTCCAGCGCCGCCCCCGCACCGGTGCTCGCGCCGAAGTAGCCGACCGGCAGCCCGGTCTCCCGGCGCAGCCAGGCGGACGCGCCCTGCAACCGGCGGGCCAGCAGCACGATGTCGAACACGTTGTGCCGGTCGCGTTCCTCGTCCTCGGTGAGCAGGTCGAGCAGCAGCGTGCCGAGACCGGCCCGGTTGAGGACGGCGGCCACATACCGGTTGCGCGGGCTGTGTCGGCCGCTGCCGCTGCCGTGCGCGAACGCCACCACGGCCGGGGCCCGGTCGGGCAGCACGAACCGGGCGGCCAGCCGCACCTTCCCGGCCGGCACCTCGACCTCCCGGTTCGGCGGGTGCGGCCCGGCGGCGGGTGCGGGCCCGGCGGCCCGCCCGAGCAGCGTGGCGACCTCGTCGTCACCGGTCTGCGTGAAGTCGTGGTACCAGGCGCCGACAGCGCCCAGATGGCGCGGCGTCTCCAGGCACACGACCTGGTCGGCCACGCCCCGCAGCCGGTCGAGCGTGTGCTGCGCGCCGACCGGGACGGCGAGCACGATCCGGGCCGCGCCCGCGTGCCGCACGACCCGGCAGGCGGCCTCCGCGGTGGCACCGGTGGCCACGCCGTCGTCCACGATCACCACCGTCCGCCCGGGCACCGGTACCGGGTCGCGGCCGGCCCGGTACCGGTGCAGCCGGCGTTCCAGTTCCGCCCGTTCCGACTCCTCGACGGCGGTCAGCTCGCCCGGTCCGAGGCCGGTGTCCGCGACGACGTCGTCGTTGAGCACCCGCACGTCCCCTTCACCGATCGCGCCGAATCCCAGTTCGGGCTGCCAGGGCACGCCGAGCTTGCGCACCACCAGCACGTCCAGGGGCGCGGCCAGTTCCCGGGCCACCTCGTACGCGACCGGCACGCCGCCACGGGGCAGCCCGAGCACGATCACGTCCGTGCCGCGCAGCGGCTCCAGCCGCCGGGCCAGGCGGCGTCCGGCGTCGGTGCGGTCCTCGAATCGCATGCGGCACCTCCTTGCCCGCCCCGCGGACCACCGCCCCGCTCCCGGGGAGCGCCCCGGCCGGGCCTGCCGTGTCCCGGCCGCGTCGGTCAGTCGTCGCCGAAGACCGGGAGCCGCGGGTACACCTCGAAGACGTCCATCAGACCCGTGGCCTTCAGCAGCCGCCGGAAGGCGGCGCTGTCGGTCACCAGGCGCAGCCGGCCGGCCCGGTCGTGCACCCGGTTGCGGGTCCGGCACAGCACGCCGAGCCCGGCGCAGTCGATGAAGTCCACCGTGCGCAGGTCGAGCACCAGGTCGGGGCGGGGCCCGGCGGTCAGCGCGTCGAGCCGTGCGGACAGGTGGGAGGCGACCAGCAGATCGATCTCACCGTGCAGCGTCACGACCGTCGCCCCGTCGACGACCCGCGCCGTGGGCGACGGGCCGGAACCGGTCCGGTTCTGCGTCATGGAATGAGGGAAGCCCGTGGCACCGGCCGTGCGGAAGGGCCGGTCGGTACCCGACGAGGGGCCCGCAGGGTCCATCGGTCCCGGCGGGCCCGCGGACGGCTGGGCCCCGTCGGCCGGGCAACGGGGCCCGACCGGCCCAAGCGCGCCCCCCGGACCGCGCACAAGCTGAATCCGGGGGGTGGTCCCGGCTCCGGATCAGCCGGCCGGCGCGGACCGCCCAGAGCGTCCGCTCAAAGCGGCGCTCGGTGCGGAACCGCGCGACGTGGCCGTTCGGGACGCCTGACGAGAGGATGTGACGGCCATGGCCGAACACTCCCTGACGAACGTGGCGGAGGGCACGCCCCTGGGCGACCTGGGCCGGCGGCTGGCGAACCGGCGCACCCAGCTCGGCCTGTCGCGGCGACAGACGGCCGCGCGGGCCGGCATGGCGCCCAGCTACCTGCGCTACCTGGAGGAACACCCCGGCGCGGCACCCGGCAGCGGTACCCTCATGCGGCTCGCCGAGGTCCTTGAGACCACGGTGAACGACCTCACGGGCGGCACGGTGAACCTGCCGCCGGGCCCCGGACGGGCCGCCCGCGCCCCCGAGTTCACGGAGCTGAGCGCGGACGAGTGCCGCTCCCTGCTGGCCTCGCACGGCGTGGGCAGGCTTGGCGTGCCCACGGTCTCCGGCCCGGTGATCGTGCCCGTCAACTACAGCGTCGTCGACGACACGATCGTCTTTCGGACCGCGCAGGGCACCACACCGGCGCTGGCGGCCGGCTGCCAGGTCGCCTTCGAGGTCGACCGCATCGACGACGCGTTCAGCCGGGGCTGGAGCGTCCTGGCGCGCGGACACGCCCGGGCCGTCACGGACCCGGAGGAGGAACGCCGGCTCGTGGCCCGGGCCTACAGCACGCCGTGGGCGGGTGGCCGCCGGAACCTGTGGGTGCGCATCGACCCGTACACCCTGACCGGGCGCCGGATCACCGTCTGAGCCGGGACCGGGTCAGGGTCCGGACCGGTCCGATCCCGGGTCCTTCGCCGGGGCCGCCGGGACCGACGGCCCTCGTGCCCGGTGCGGATCTGCGCGCAGGATGGACGGGCCACCACGGCCGTACCCAGGTGAGAGGCGGGACGCAGATGTACGCGAACGACGGATTCCGCGAGCTGGACCGGCAGGAGTGCCTGCGGCTGCTGGCGAAGGCGCCCGTCGGCCGCATCGTGCACACGCGTCAGGCGCTGCCGGCGGTGCTTCCCGTGAACTTCTCCCTGGCCGCCGACGGCACCGTGCTGCTGCGCACCTCCGCGGCCTCGGAACTCGTGCGCGCGATCCACGGATCGGTGGTCGCCTTCGAGGCCGACCAGGTCGACCCGGACCGGCAGTCCGGCTGGAGCGTCGTCGTCACCGGCGCGGCCACCGTGGTCACCGACGCCGCCGAACACGAACGGCTGGTGCGCACCGGCCCGCGCTCCTGGGCGCCCTCGCCGCACGAGGTCTTCGTACGCATCGCGCCGGAACTGGTCACCGGGCGGGAACTGGTCGGCGGCCGCACCCTCTACGGGCTGGACCTCGCCCCGTGAACCACCTCACCCGGGCACGGGCCGGGACGGCGGCGCGCCGTCCGCGGTGAGACGGATCCCGGAGACCAGGTCCGGCCGGATACGGACCGCGTGGTCCATGGTGCGCGCCACCCACGGGTGCAGCAGCCGCTGGTAGCGGGCCAGTTCCTCCGCGTCGGTGACCAGCCGGGCGTAGCCGGTGACCACCACGCTCCAGCCGAGACGCGTGTCCGGGTCGATGGCGTCGGCCTCGTAGGCGACGACCACGCCCGAGCCGTCGGCCCACCGGGCGTGCGAGGTCAGCTCCGCGCCCTCGTGGGTGCGGATGACGATGTCGCCGCCGTCCAGGACGTGATTGACCGGGCGGATCGTGGGCAGCGCGTGCCGGGTGAAGACGATCCTGCCCAGCGGCACGCTGCCGAGCAGCCGCAGGGCCTCGGCCCGGTCGAGTTCCACGCTCCGGCGCGGTCGGTCGTCGTTGCTGGTCATCGCGGCTTTCCGTACGGGTGCGCGGCGCGCTGCGCGGTGCCGCGGTGACATCGCGAGCGGCCGTGAACGGATCGGACAGATCATTCGAACCGCGCCGCGGGCCGTTTCGCTAGGGTCTTTCGGCCCAGGAAACGACCTTCGCCCGACCGTCCGGGCCCCGTCGGCCGGCCGCGGCCCGGACGGTCGGGCGGGGAGCGGCGGCGCCGCGGCAACCGGGCTTGGGCCGCGCCGGGGCACCGAGTACGGACGGAGCGACACCGCGGGGGATCGGTGCCGCTCCTGACCCCACTGTCGCCGCTGCCGGGCGCCCGTCACCAGGGCCGACCGGCCCTGCCCGGTGCGCCGTGCGGCCCCGCCGGGAATCCCGTACCCGTACCGCACGGGGCCGTGGACCATTACCGTGGCACATGACGGGCCGGACGGTGCCCACGAGGGCAGCTGGAGGAACGCAGGTGGGAAGCTCAGACGAGTTCCAGGAGGCCCGCGTCCGGCTGCCGCAGCTGAAGCTGGACGAGCTGCTGGAGGAACTGCAGGCCCGTATCGACGCGGCACGCGGCACGCGTGACCGTGTGCACAGCCTGCTGGAGGCGGTGCTCTCGGTCGGCCGGGAACTGGATCTCGAACAGGCCCTGCACTCCATCGTGGAGGCCGCCTTGGTGCTGGTCGACGCCGAGTACGGCGCCCTCGGCGTGATCGGACCGGACGGGCGGCGGCTGTCGGCCTTCCACACGGTCGGCGTCACCGAGGAGCAGATCGCCGAGATCGGCCCGTTCCCCGAAGGGCACGGCATCCTGGGCGAGTTGATCCGTCGCCCCGAACCGCTCCGGCTGGCGAAGATCTCCCAGCACCCGGCGTCCTACGGCTTCCCGCCGAACCACCCGCCGATGAACACCTTCCTCGGCGTCCCGATCCGGGTACGCGACCAGGTCTTCGGCAACCTGTACCTGACCGAGAAACGCGGCGGGGCCGAGTTCGACGAGGAGGACGAGTCGGTGCTGTCCACGCTCGCCGTGGCGGCGGGCGTGGCGATCGACAACGCTCGCCTGTACGAGGAGTCCCGGCTGCGCGAGCGGTGGCTGGAGGCCAACGCGCAGATCACCCACAGTCTGATGGCGGGCAGCGAGCGCGCCCAGGCCCTCGGTCTGATCGCCGACCGGGCCAGGGAGATCACCGGCTCGGCCCTGGCGGCGGTGGCGCTGCCGATGGAGGACACCGGGTCGCTCACCGTGGAGATCGCCGTCGGGACGGACTCCGACGCGCACCGGGGTCTGGTGCTGCCCATGGACGAGAGCCTGATGGGGCTCGCCTTCTCCGCCGCCGCGCCGGTCACCAGCGCGGACGTCTCCGACGACGACCGGGTCTCCCAGCAGCCCCCGCGGTTCCACGGGCTCGGGCCCGCCGTGGCCGTCCCCATCGGCACGGGCGGCGGCGTGCGGGGCGTGGTCCTGCTGGTGCGCGAACTCGGGCAGGCGCTGTTCTCGGCGCAGGAGACCGAGACCCTGCAGGGCTTCGCCGCCCAGGCCGCGATCGCCCTGGAACTGGCCGAGCGCCGCCAGGACGCCCAGGAGATCGCGGTGCTCAAGGACCGCGACCGGATCGCCCGCGATCTGCACGACCTGGCGATCCAGCGGCTGTTCGCCACCGGGATGACGTTGCAGAGCGCCGGCCGGTTCATCGAGCACGCGGAGGCGTCCGAACGGGTGCTGCGGGCCGTGGACGACCTGGACGAGACCATCAAGATCATCAGGTCGACCATCTTCGGGCTGCGCGCCCGCGAGGGCGGGGCCGACGGCGGGGGGCTGCGGGCCCGCGTGGTACGGGTGGCCGGGGAGGCCGCGCCGGTGCTCGGGTTCGCGCCCAGTGTGCGCATGGAGGGCCTGGTCGACACCGATGTGCCGCGGGACGTCGCCGACCATGTCGTGGCCGTGCTCTCCGAGGCCCTGACGAACGTCGCCCGGCACGCGCACGCCGACCGGGCCGAGGTGGTGCTGACCACGGACGGCCGTGAGGTGCGGCTCACGGTCGCCGACGACGGCGTGGGCATCCCGCCCGGGGGCCGGCGCAGCGGCCTGAGAAACCTGGCGGAACGGGCCGAACAACTGGGCGGCCGCCTGAACCTCACCAAACCCCCCACAGGCGGCACCACCCTGACCTGGCAAGCCCCCCTCCCCACCTAAGAGATAGGCGCCCCGAAATGGGCGCGGGGAACGGCGCGCTCAACCACAACACGCCCGCACCCGCTGATCTCCCGATAGCCCCGAGCTGTCAGGCGCCCCGAAAGGGGCGCGGGGAACTGCGCGACCAACCAGATCGCCCCCGCACCCGCCGAACTCCCGTAACCCCCCGAGCCACTAGGCGCCCCGCCACACCCCGGGTCAGGGCCGAAGCCCACTGCCATACGGCGCGTACAAATCGAGCAAACGGATACGCGACGCATGCAACCGCTGCGCAACCACCCGCCCCACCCACACCGCAACGGCCCGCCCGAACTCCGCATCCTGCGCGCACAGCGACCGCACGGTCCCCGCATCGAACTCGTACGCCCGCACCGGGCTCGCCGCCTCGGCCCCCAGCTGCCACAGATACGGCGGGAAGTGCCAGGACCAGCCCACCAGTTCGCCCGGACCGAGCGACTCGACGACGGCCGCACGCCGGCCCGGCACATGCAGGTCGAGGGCGACGGTACCGGTGCGCACGATCCACAGCCGGTCGGCCCGCCGGCCCTCCTCGAACAGCCGGGTGCCGGCTTCGAAGGAGACCTCGCGGGCGATCCGCATCAGTCGTTCGCGGTGCTCGGCCGCGAGGGCCGCGTTCAGGGTGGTGGTGGAGGTCATCGCACCGGCTCCTTTCGTTCGCTGCCGCGGCGGGGCGGCGCCCGGCGCCGTGGGGCTCTTTGTGCAAGCGTGTCCGCGCGCCCGGCCGGACGCCACGGGCCGCACGGACCGCACCCCGGGTCGTTCGGCCCCCGGTGACGGACGAACCGCCTCGCACCGTCCGCCCACCGGTGCGAGGGTGAGACGAGGGGCGTCCCCGCGCCGCACCACCGGCGGCCCGAGGAGAGGCGGTGGCGACGATGACGTGGCCCCTGGTCGTGGGCGTGGACGGTTCCGACGGGAGTCTGCGCGCCGTCGACTGGGCGGCGGACGAGGCCGCCCGGCACGGTCTGCCGCTGCGCCTCGTGTACGCCTCCCCCTGGGAGCTCCACGAGGCCGGCGCCGCCGGCGAGCGCGAGCCGCCGGCCGAGCGCCGGCCGGCGGAGCACATCGTGGCAGCCGCCGCCGAACGCGCCGGACGCCGGGCGCCGGGCGTGGAGATCGGCACGGACGTCGTCCCCGAGGAGGCGGTCGACGCCCTGCTGCGCGAGGCCGGCCACGCCTTCGCGGTGGTGACGGGCACCTGTGGTCACGGCGCGCTCACCGGAGCGCTGCTCGGCTCGGTGGGCCGCACCGTCGCCGACCACGCCGACGGCCCGGTGATCGTCGTACGCGGGGACCGGGCGGGCCTGGCCGGCACGCACGCGCGGATCCTGCTCGGCGCCGGTGAGCCGGGCACCGCAGCCGACGCCGTGCGCTTCGCGTTCCGTGAGGCCGAGGCGCGCCGGTGCACCCTCGACGTGGTCCGCGCCTGGCACTGTTCCGTGTACGAGAGCGCCGAGTTCCCCGCGCCGGCCGAGGACCCCTCCCGTGCGCACCAGCGGCAGGCCGCCGCCACCCTGGACGCGCTGCTCGGGGACGCCACCGCCGAGCACCCGCGGGTCCGGGTGCGGCGCGCCGCCGTACGGGGTTCCGCGCGCAGGGTCCTGCTCCACCGCTCGGCCGCCGCCGACCTCGTGGTCATCGGGGCCTGCCGCTCCACCGGCCCCTTCGCAGGCGGGTTCGGCCACGCGGGGCACGTCCTGCTGCACCACGCGGCCTGTCCCGTGGCGGTCGTGCCGCACCGCCGGTGATCCACCGCACCGCCGATGCCGCCGGTGACCCGCCGCCCCGCTCCGCCCGCCCGCGCCGGTGGCGCACCGTGCCCGCTGCCCGGACAGTGGGGGAGAGGAAGGACCGGACGGGCCCGCAAGGCGCGACGAAGGGGGCCGCAGTGACCGGCTGGACCTGGGAGTACGACGGCTACGACCCCGCTGACGAACGCCTCAGGGAGTCGCTGTGCACCCTCGGCAACGGCTACTTCGCCACGCGTGGCGCGCTGCCCGAGTGCGTGGCCGACGACGTGCACTACCCCGGCACGTACGCGGCGGGCTGCTACGACCGGCTCACCTCCGAGGTCGAGGGCCGGCAGATCGAGAACGAGGACATGGTCAACCTGCCGAACTGGCTGCCGCTGCGCTTTCGCCCCGCGGGGCACGACTGGCTGACCCCCGACACCGCGACGGTGCTCGGCCACCGCAAGGTCCTGCACCTGGACTCCGGCCTGCTGGAGCGGCACACCCGCTACGGGCTCGGCGACGGCCGGGTGCTGTTCGTGCGGCAGTTGCGCCTCGTCCACATGGCCGACCCCCATCTGGCCGCGCTGCGCACCGAGTTCACCGCCGAGGGCTTCGCCGGCGAACTCGACGTCGAAGCCGCACTCGACGGCCGGGTCGGCAACTCGGGCGTGGCCCGCTACCGCGATCTGGACGGCCGCCATCTCACCCATGTGCTCACCGGTGCCGCCGCCCCCGGCACGGTCTGGCTGCACTGCCGCACCCGCACCTCGGACATCCGGATCGGCCTGGCCGCGCGTCTGAGCGCGGACGTGCCGGTGACCGTCGCGCACGAACACCAGCGGGCCGTGCAGCGGCTGTGCCTGAGCCTCACCCCCGGCCGCACCGTCCGCGTCGACAAGACCGTCGCCCTGCACACCTCCCGCGACCTCGCGATCAGCGACCCGCTGCGCGCCGCCACCGACCGGGTCGGCGCCGCGGGCGGCTTCGACGAACTGCTCGCCGGGCACCGTACGGCCTGGGACCGGCTGTGGACCCGTACCGGCCTCGACGTTCCCGGCCGGGCGGGTCACATCCTGCGGCTGCACCTGTTCCATGTGCTCCAGACGCTCTCGCCGCACACCGCCGACCTGGACGTGGGCGTGCCGGCCCGCGGGCTGCACGGGGAGGCGTACCGCGGCCATGTCTTCTGGGACGAACTGTTCGTGCTGCCCTACCTCAACCTGCATTTCCCGGAGGTCTCCCGGGCCCTGCTGCGCTACCGCCGCCGGCGCCTCGGCCAGGCCCGCGCGGCGGCCCGCGCGATCGGCCTGCGGGGCGCGCTGTACCCGTGGCAGAGCGGCAGCGACGGCCGCGAGGAGACGCAGCGGCTGCACCTCAACCCGCGCTCCGGGCACTGGCTGCCGGACCACTCCCACCTCCAGTGGCACGTCGGCTCGGCGATCGCGTACAACGTGTGGCAGTACTGCGAGGCGACCGGCGACACGGAGTTCCTGCACTCCGAGGGCGCCGAGATGGTGCTGCAGATCGCCCGTTTCTGGGCGGACTGCGCCCGCCACGACGCCCACCGGGGCGGGCACCGCATCCTCGGCGTGGTCGGCCCCGACGAGTACCACGACGCCTATCCCGACGCGCCGCGCCCGGGCCTGGACGACAACGCGTACACCAATGTGGTGGCCGCCTGGGTGCTGGCCCGCGCCGTGGACCTGCTGCGCACCCTGCCCGAGACGCGGCGCCGCGAACTGGTCGAGGGCATCGGCCTCGCCGACGACGAGCCCGAACGCTGGGAGGAGGTGTCCCACACCCTCCATGTGCCCTTCCACGACGGGGTGATCAGCCAGTTCGAGGGGTACGGCGACCTCGCCGAACTCGACTGGGACTACTACCGCAAGAGCTACGACGACATCCGGCGCCTGGACCGGATCCTGGAGGCCGAGGGCGACACCGTCAACCGCTACAAGGCGTCCAAGCAGGCCGACGTGCTGATGCTCGGCTATCTCTTCTCACCCGCCGAACTGTGCTCCCTGTTCGAGCGGTTGGGGCATCGGCTGGACGAGGAGACATGGCGGCGCACCGTGGAGTACTACCTGCGCCGCACCAGCCACGGTTCCACCCTCAGCGGTCTGGTCCACGGCTGGATCCTGGCCCGGGCCAGGCGCGCGGACGCCTGGATGTTCTGCCAGGAAGCCCTGCGCGGTGACATCGCCGACCTCCAGGGCGGCACCACCGGTGAGGGCATCCACCTGGGTGCCATGGCCGGCACCCTGGACCTCGTCCAGCGCGGACTGACCGGACTGGAGACCCGGCAGGGGGCGCTGTGGCTCGATCCGGTGCCGCTGCCGCAGCTGTCGTCGTACGGGTTCTCGCTGCGTTACCGGGGGCACTGGGGCGTCCGGCTGCGCCTGGAGCACGGAAAACTGGAGGTCGCCGTCCCGCCGTCCGACCTTCCCCCGGTCGATCTCCGGCTGCCCGACCGCACGGTCGGCGTCCATCCCGGTGAGACGTTCCTCCTGATGCTCCCGGACTGACCGCCGGCGCCCGCGCACGCGGGGGCACCCGCGCACGCGCCGGGGCGCCCACGCGCCGGCGCCGCTGTCCGCGGACCGCTGGGGGCGCCCATGTGCCCGGCACCCGGTGGCGTCAGCGGTGGACGGGCCCGGCCATCTGCACGATGTCGTCGGCGGCCACGTCGTGCAGCCGTACGGCAAGGTCCTCAAGGGCCCGGCTGGCGGCCAGTTCGTCGCCGACCTCCGGGATCGGCCGGTCGACCGGATTGCGCCGGGCGAGGCCCCGCCCGGTCAGGCGGGACGTGTCCCGGGTGGTCAGCACGGCACGCGCGTGCGTGTCGTCACCCTCCTCGGTGATGTAGATCTGCACGGTCCACTGCTTGGCTTCCACCGCGTCCACCTCCCGCGAAACAGCCCTCTCCCCGTCTACGCTGTCGCGCCTGCACGACCCGGGTCCAGTGCCGAACGGCCCTTTCCGCGCCGCCGGGCGGTCAGCTGTCGTGGTCGGGCAGGGGGCGGACGGTGAGGATCTGCTGGGCCTGGCCGACCGGTCCTTCGGCGTCGTGCAGGACCGTGCTGGTCAGCCCCTGCCCGGTGGGGCCGAAGACGACCGTCGTGTCGAGGCCGGCCCAGCGGCCCGCGGGGCGGCGGTGCAGATGGAGGGTCAGGTCCACGTTGGGGAACATCCAGGCCGTGGGCGGCTGGCGTACGGCGATGCCGTTGGCCGTGTCGACGAGGGTGACGTACCGGGCGAGAGAGCTGGCCCGCTCGCCGGCCACCAGGTCGAGGTCCGTGGTGACCCAGGCGGTGGTGCGGCCCGGCCGGGGCGGGGTGACGGTGCGGACGTCCAGGGAGGCGATGTAGCCGCCGGGCCACAGCTCGCTCATCGCCCACCGGTCGCACTCGTCCGGCGCGGGGAGCCGGTCGGGTGCGCCGCCGGTCACACCCGTGGTGTCCAGGCCGGCCAGCAGCCACAGGCGGGCCCGGACCACCGGGCGGCCCGCGATCAGGACGACGGCTTCGAGCAGTTCGATCGTGCGGCCGGGGCGTACGCTCTCCACCTGGATCTCGCACTCGTCGAGCGCCGGACGCCCGAGGATGTCGTAGCTGATCCGGGCCGGAACCAGGCCGGTGTCCGGGCGCCCGGCCAGATACTCGTCGACGGCGTGCACGACGAGCCCGCCGAGCGGGCTGAAGTGCTGCTCGTCGGGGCCCCAGGCGCCGCTCGCGTGCGGGGTGGGCTTGAAGCGGTGCTCGTCGATGCGCTCGTAGTAGCTGCCGGTGTTCAACGGACTCCTCTTCCCGGGCCGCTCGCAGGGCGTCGAGCAGGCCACATGGACGGCGGTGCCGAGCCCACGCCCACGATGGTGCGCCGGCCGGACATCGGTCGAACCCTATGGTGACCGCCGCGACGAGCGGCGCGTACCCCGGGGTGCGCAGGCCGGCCGAGTACGGCCCCGGGCGGCGCGGTCTCGGCACCGGTGCGGGCGGGCATTGCCCGGGCGGGGCACCGCGGTGCAGGGTTCTCCCGTGGACGGGGCCTGGCGCACCGGCGTCCCGACGCCCCGCACAGAACGGAGGACGCACATGCCCGGCCGGATGCCCGTCACCCTCCAGGACGTCCGGGACGCCGCGGCCCGGCTCGCCGGGGTGGCCCACCGCACCCCCGTGCTGCGCTCACGCACCCTGGACCGGCTCGTCGGCGCCGAGGTCCATGTGAAGTGCGAGAACCACCAGCGCGCCGGCGCGTTCAAGTTCCGCGGCGCCTACAACGCCGTCTCCCGGCTGCCCGCGGACCGGCTCGCCAAGGGCGTCGCCGCCTACTCCTCCGGCAACCACGCGCAGGCCGTCGCGCTGGCCGCCCGTGAGCTGGGCACCACCGCGGTGATCGTGATGCCCGAGGACGCCCCGCGCTCCAAGCGCGAGGCGACCGCGGGCTACGGCGCCGAGATCGTCACCTACGACCGGTACACCGGCGACCGGGTGGCGATCGGGCAGGCGCTCGCCGCGGAGCGCGCTCTGGCGCTCGTGCCGCCGTACGAGCATCCGCACATCATCGCGGGACAGGGCACGGCGGCCCTCGAACTCATCGAGGAAGTGGGGGAGTTGGATGCGCTGGTGGTGCCGGTCGGGGGCGGCGGGCTGATCGCGGGCAGCGCGGTGGCGGCCACCGCGCTGCTCCCCGGGATCAGGGTCGTCGGGGTGGAGCCGGAGACCGGCGACGACACCAGGCGGTCCCTGGAGGCCGGCCGGCGCATCGCCGTCCCGGTGCCCCGCACCATCGCCGACGGCCAGGCAGCGGAGATCCCCGGCGAACTCACCTTCGCCCTCAACCGGCGCCTGCTGGACGGCATCGCGCTGGTGAGCGACGACCAGATCAGGGAGGCGATGCGGTTCGCCTTCGAGCGGATGAAGACCGTGGTCGAGCCGAGCGGCGCGAGCGCCCTGGCCGCACTGCTCGCGCACCGGGTCGAGCCGCTTCCCCGCCGGGTCGGCGTCATCGTCTCCGGCGGGAACATCGACGTCCGGCGGTTCACCGAACTCCTCGACGGCTGACCAGGGACGGCCCGGCCCCCTGCCGGCTCAGCAGTCGCGCAGCTCCGGTGACTGGTTGAGGACCTGGGCGCGCGGCGAGGTGAAGCGGCTGTGGACCGCCCCGCCGCGGGCCCCGGGCCGGAAGACCGCGACGCGGTGGCAGTTCTGGAACGCCAGGGCGACGCCGAAGTGGCGCTCCAGGCAGCCACGGATGGCGTCACTGGACAGTGCCCGCAGCAGCTGCCCGCGCTCCCGCTCCGAGGGCGGCGGAGTCTGGTTGTCCGCGAACTCCGCGGTACCGCCCTGCAGTTCGGCGGTCAGTCGGGCGATGAGGTCATAGGCGTACGGCAGGGAGGCGCGGACGGTTGCCACGAAGTCCTCCTCCCGTACGTCGCCGTTCTCGGCTTCGGCGAGCAGCTGCGGGGAGACGTCGAGCGACATGAGGTGTCCTGTTCTGTGGGGTTGGTGTATCTGCGGTGCTGCGAGGGGCCGGTCCTGGCGGGCCGGGTCAGACGAGCGCCCCGAGGGCCGCCGGGCCGTGCTCGAACTCCGGGTCGATCTGGTCGGCCAGGCGATGGCCGGTGGCGGCGTCGGCCCAGGCGGCGGCGTTGCGCAGATGGAAGTCGACGGCGTGCCGCTGGAAGGCCGTCCAGTCCTTGGGACGGGCGTCCACGGCGGCGCGCAGCCGGTCCAGGGCGTCGGCGTTGTGCCGCTCCAGCGTCCCCTGGCCGCGGCCCTGCTCCTGGGCGCGTACGAAGGGCGACACCTCGCAGTGCGCGAGCAGTCCTTCGCCGACGTGCCGGCGCAGGAAGTCCAGGTCTGCCGCGTCCGTGACCTTGTTGCCGACCACGGCGACCGGGATGCCGAACTCGGCCGCGTGCTCCCGGTACTGGCGGAGCACCGAGACGCTCTTGCGCGTGGGTTCGACCACCACGAAGGTGAGGTCGAACCGGGTGAACAGGCCCGAGGCGAAGGCGTCGGCGCCCGCCGTCATGTCGACCACGACGTACTCGCCGGGCCCGTCCACCAGATGGTTGAGATACAGCTCGACCGCGCCCAGCTTCGAGTGGTAGCAGGCCACGCCGAGGTCGCTCTCGTCGAACGCGCCGGTGACCATGAGCGGTACGCCGCCGACGACCTGGAGATGACGGGAGTGGATCTCGTCGTCCCCGAGCGGCCGCAGCAGCCGCGAGCCGCGGCCGGGCGGGGTCGTCTTGACCATGGCGTCGCGCGAGGGGATCCGCGGATTCGTGCCCCGCAGATAGTCCTTGATCTCGCCGGTGCGCGCGCTCAGCGGCGGTACCGCGAGGCGTTCCTCCTCGGCGAGGCCCAGGGCGTGGGCCAGGTGCTGGTTGATGTCGCCGTCGATGGCCACGACCGGCGCGCCGGAGTGGGCCAGACGGCGGGAGAAGAGGGCCGACAGGGTGGTCTTGCCGCTGCCGCCCTTGCCGACGAATGCCACGCGCATGTCTAGCCGTTCCTATTGGAAATGGAATTCATGAGCGTAGCGTGCTGTGGGCGCGGAGCGGCTGTCAAATCGACCGGGGCCAACCGGGTTGCGGAGGAGCCCAGTTGAGGAGACCCGGCGCCCACCGGGCCGGACCGAGCCCCGCTGAGAGGTCCGGCCCGCCGCAGGGCGCGACGGCGCGCGCCGCGGCGCAAGCGGGCGGCGGCGGCAGAGGTTCTTGGTAGACGCACAGAACGACCACGGCACCGGGAGTGCGCCGTCCGCACTGGCGGTCGGCGTGACCGGGGGCCGCTCGCGCCCGGCTCGGCGTGTGGTCGTGCCCGGGCGCCGGACCGTATGGACCCCGCTGCCCGGCGCGCTCCCGACGGACGGAGCCGACCATGCCGCCGCTACGCGCCTTGGGAGTTGGGACGGCCCTCTGGCCGGTGACGGCTTCGCGCCGGTCGCGGCCCGGTCCGCGCCGCGCACTCGATGGGTGTACGGGTCCCGGCGTGCGCACCGGTCTCGGCGGCGGCCCCGGACGTCACGTGGGCGACGGACCACCGTGTCGGGGACCCGGCCCCGGCGGGGTTTTGACGTACGTGGCCCGCAGCCCCGTGCCGGACAGCCGTGCGCCGCGTCCGGCTGCCTGCTGGCGGACGGCACCGGGCGCGCGGCCGGCGGGTCGCGTCTGCCGGTAGCGGGCGCACGCAGGGGCACCGCCGGGCCGGTCCGTCACCCGGGCCGCCGCAGCGCCGGCACCCGCACCGGCGCCTCGAACCCGCCGACCGACCCCGCGTCAGCGGCCGGTGCGCAGGGCTCGGCCGGCCGGTGGGGTCCTGTCTGCCGTGGCCGGGCCTAGCCCGCCGGATCGGTCAGCATCCGGGCCAGCACCGCCCGTTGCCGCGGCAGCACCTCGGTGTGCAGGTCGCGGCCCTTGCGGGTGAGCGCGACCCACACACCGCGCCGGTCCTCCGCGCACACCGAGCGCTCCACCAGACCGTCCTTCTCCAGCCGCCCGATCAGCCGGGACAGCGCGCTCTGGCTGAGATGCACGCGCCCGACCAGGTTCTGCACCCGGCACTGGTCGCCCTCCCGGGGCGACGCGGCGGCCAGGATGTCCAGCACCTCGAAGTCGCTCGCGCCCAGGCCGTACGGGTGCAGGGCCCGGTCGATCTCGCACATCGTGCGTGCGTGGACCGACAGGATGTCCCGCCAGCGATCCTCCAGCCGGGCCTCGGCCGTCTTGACTGCCATACCCGCACGGTAACACCGATCCGGCCAATTGTTGAGTATGCAACTAGTGCGGACGCATGCCGCCGGGGCCGGCCCCTTGGCCGCATTCGCCGTCATTCACCGTGCAGCACCTGCGCGACGGTCAGCCGAGCCGCCCGCCGCGCCGGCACCACCGCGCCGAGCAGCGCGATGACGACCCCGACACAGGCAAGTGCGGCGAGGTCCGGCGCCTGCCAGACGTCCGTCATCGCCGAGGGCAGCGTGATGTCCACGGCGCCCGCCATCCGCGGCACGACCAGTTCGTATCCGGCCACGCCCAGCGGTATCCCGAGCAGCGAGCCGAACGCGCCCAGCACCGCCATGGAGGTCACCGTCATCACCGTGACCTGCCGTGGCGTCATGCCGATCGACTTGAGCATGCCGAGGTCGCGGCGCCGGTCGTGGGTGTTGAGGACGACGGTGTTGAAGACACCGAGGGAGGCGACCACGGCAAGCATCAGGGTCAGCGCACCGGCGGAGCCGACGATGGTGCGGGTGACGTTGTTCGGGCCGTTTTGCACCGGATCGATCCCCGGATCGACGGCCCGCGCCGCACGGACGTAGGCGGCCGGATCCGCGCCGGCGCGCAGCTTGACGTGATAGGCGATGGGCTTCTCGTCCGGGGACAGGGCCGTCATGGTCCGCCAGTCGCCGGCGACCAGCCGCGGATCGTCCATCATGAACTCGCCGACGATGGTCGTCTCTTCCAGGCGTGCACCCTTCTGCAGCCGCAGCCGGTCCCCGACCCGCAGCCCGTTCTGCCGCAGGAAGGCCGAACCCGCCACGACCTCCCCGCTCCCGCGCACCCAGCGGCCCCGGGTGAGCACCGCGCCGAGTTCCATGTCGCCCCGGCGGCCCTCCAGCACGACCTTCCGGGACGAACCGGCGATCACCACCTCCAGGTCGCCCCGGGCCGTGGCGCGGCTCGCGCCCGGCAACGAGGCCAGCAGCGCCTGCAGGTCACGGTCGGCGTGCACCGGCTGGATCTCCTTGCCGTCCCGGACGTTGCTCGCGTACACCGTGACGTCGTACGCGTCCCGGCCCGCGCCTGCGAACCGGGTCATCGTCATGGCCAGCCCGGTCGCGAAGGTCACGGTGGTCACGCCCAGCACCACGGCGGCGAGGGTGAGCGCGCTGCGGCCGGGCCGGGTGAACGGCAGTCCCGCCCCGAGGCTCACCGACCGGGGCAGCCGGGTGCCCGCGAGGCACCGCTGCAGGGCGAGCGCACGACCGGCCCGCGGCGCGCTGCCCGCGCTGATCGCCCGCGCCGCGGACAGCCCGCGGGCGCGCAGCGCGGGGGCGAGCGCGGCGAGCACGCAGACCAGCAGCAGGCCGGCCGGCGTCACCGCGTTCACCCACGCCGCGACGCCGACGTCGTCATGGAACACGCCCGCGTCCGGCCCGGTGAACACGAACTGGAGGAGGGGGCGGGCCAGCAGGTTGCCGGCGACCGTGCCCAGTGCGCAGCCCGCCGCCGCTGGTACGGAGACCATCACCAGGTACACCGCCAGCACCTGTCCCGGAGTGAAGCCCACCGCCTTGAGGATGCCGATGTGCCGGAAACCGGAGACCACCGCACCGCCCACCACATTGGCGACGATCAGCACCGCCACCACGAGGCCGAGAACGCCAAAGGCCATCAGGTACGGCGTGTACGCCCGGGCCTGACGTCGGGGACTTGGGGGCGCCGTGTCGGTGACACGCCCATGCCCTGGGTTCGACAAAGCCGGACGATACGGGCGTGAAGAGTAAGAAGTCGTTGTGAACCGGCGAGGGGCCCGCCGGTGCCGGGCCCGGTGCGGGGCCGTGCCGTTCGGCCGCCCGTACGGTGGGGTCGCGGCCCGACCCCACCCTCTCGCAGGGCGCTCGTGCGGCGCACACCGCAGGCCGCACCGTCCCGGGCCGTCGACGGCCGGCCGGCCGTACCGGTGCGGGTGCTTGCGGTACGTCCGGGCGTAGTAAGACTGTCTACAGCACTGTCGACCAACCATCTTCCTCAGAACTGGATCCCATGAGCGCCATCTCCGTCGGTCAGGCCGTCGTCCTCGGAGTCGTCGAGGGGGTGACCGAGTTCCTTCCCGTGTCCTCCACCGGCCACCTGAAGATCGCCGAAGGGCTCATGGACATCCCGGTCGACGACAAGTCCGTCGTCGGGTTCTCCGCCGTCATCCAGGTCGGCGCCATCGCCGCCGTGTTCGTGTACTTCTTCAAGGACATCGTGCGGATCGTCTCGGCCTGGGGCCGCGGTCTGCGCGACCGCGAGGAGCGTGTGCACCACGACTACAAGTTCGCCTGGTGGGTGATCTACGCCACGATCCCCATCGTCGTCGTGGGTCTGGCCGCCAAGCCGCTGATCGACGGCCCGCTCGGCTCGCTGTGGGTGGTCGCCGGCTCGCTGATCGTCGGCAGCGGCGTCATGTGGGCCGCCGACCAGATGGGCCGGCACAAGCGTGGCGAGGACGACACCTCATTCAAGGACGCGATGCTGGTCGGCTGCTCGCAGATCCTCGCCCTGCTCTTCCCCGGCTTCTCCCGCTCCGGTGCCACGATGTCCACGGCGCTCATCCTCGACCTGGACCGGGTCGCCGCCACCCGTCTGTCCTTCTTCCTCGGCATTCCGGCCCTGACCGGCGCCGGCCTGTACGAACTGAAGGACGCCCTGGGCGCCGGCGTGGGCGCCGCCCCCCTCGCCATCGGCACGGTGGTCTCCTTCGGCGTCGCCTACGCCTCCATCGCCTGGCTGCTGAAGTTCGTCGCCCGGCACTCCTTCAACGCGTTCGTGCTCTACCGCATCGTCATCGGCGTAGTCCTCTTCGGCCTGCTGGCCACAGGCGTACTCGGCAGCTGACCCCCCAGGGCCCGCACGACCAGCCAAGCGCGGGGCCCATGGCCCCGCCGGGCCGGGCCCGCCGGCCCCTCCCCGACCTGCCACGACGAGGCCCGCACCCCCCGCCCCGGGCCAACCCGACGGCGTCAGGTGGCCCCGAAGGGGGCGCGGGGAACTGCGCGCTCGGCCACGACGGGTCCCGCACCCGGCCACGAGCCTGTCGCACTACGGCGTGCGCCCGCCCGGGGGTGATCCGACGGAGTCAGGTGGCCCCGTAGGGGGCGCGGGGAACTGCGCGCTCGGCCACGACGGTGCCTGCACCCGGCCACCACCCTGTCGCACTACGGCGAACGGCCGCCCCCGGCCAACCCGACGGAGTCAGGCCGCGGGGAACTGCGCGCTCAGCCACGACGGGTCCCGCACCCGGCCACGAGCCTGCCGCGCTACGGCGACCGCCCGCCCGGGGCCAACCCGACGGAGTCAGGCCGCGGGGAACTGCGCGCTCAGCCACGCCGAGACCCGCACCCGGCCACCACCCTGCCGCACTACAGCGACCGCCCGCACCGACCCGACGGAGTCAGGCCGGGAGGAACCGTGAGCCCAGCCAAGAACGGCCCCACCCCCGGAGGGAACCGGTGGCCTTGACATTTCGCCGGTGTCACCCGGACCATCTCTCCCGTGAACCTGTCAGACAGCCAGACAGGTGGACCGGCCCCGCGGCGCGTCAGCGCGATGGAAGCGGTGCTCGCCCACCTCCGCGGCGCCATCGAGCGCGGCACCTACGCGATAGGCGACAAGCTCCCCTCCGAGGCGGAGCTGTGCCGCACGCTCGAAGTCTCCCGGCCCGTGCTCCGCGAGGCCCTGCGGGCGCTGCAGACGATGGGCCTCACGGTCTCCCGGACCGGCAAGGGCACCTTCGTCGTCGCGAACGCCGTCGAGGACCCCACCTTCGGCGACTACGCGGCCAGCGATCTGCTGGAGGTCCGCCGGCACGTGGAGATCCCGGTCGCCGGATACGCGGCCGTGCGCCGCACCCCGGAGAACCTGGACCACCTCGCGCACCTCCTCGACCGCATGGAACGGGAGACGGACACCACCGCCTGGGTCGCCATGGACACCCTCTTCCACCTCGCGGTGGCCGAGGCCGCCCAGAACCCCGTCTTCCGCCGGGTCATCGAGGAGATCCGGGACGCGCTGGCCCGCCAGTCCGCGTTCCTCAACGAACTCGGCGGCCGGCGCGAGCAGTCCAACCGCGAGCACCGGGCGATCGTCGAGGCGCTGACCGACGGCTCCGAGCGCGACGCGGTGGACGCCATGTCCCACCATCTGGACCGCGTCGAGAACACCCTCACCGACATCGTGCGCCGCGGTCGCGCCGACCTCCCCACGGAAGGCGGACCCGAGGCGTGAGCGAGCGGTTCCCCAAGACGGGCCACACCCGCGCCCTGCCCGCCGCCGATCGTCGCAGGCCCCGTGGCGGGCTCGTACGCCCTCCGCGGCCGGACGGCGCGCACGTCCATCGGAGCCGACGCGGGAAACCCGCGCCGCTTCGTCCCGACTCACCCATGACCAGGCAGTGATGCACACCAGTTCGCCCGCGGACGCGCCCGTCGTCCGCGCACCCCTCCACGTCCCCGTCGCCCACGTCCTGCGCGGCGGGGTCATCGAGGGCATCCACCACGGTTCCGTCGTCGTGCTCGGCCCCGACGGCGAGGTCCTTTTCCAACTCGGCGACATCGAGGCCGCGTTCTATCCGCGCTCGGCCGTCAAGCCCGTCCAGGCCGTGGCCATGGTGCGGGCCGGGCTGCCGCTCGACGGCGCCCTGCTCTCGCTGGCCGCGGCCAGCCACTCCGGCGAGCAGCGCCATCTCGCCGGTGCCCGGCGGATCCTCGAACGGGCCGGTCTCACCGAGGACGACCTGCGCAACGTGCCGGACATGCCGTACGACCCCGTCGTCCGGGACACCTGGGTGCGCGAGGGACGACCGCCCTCGCGGCTCGCCCAGAACTGCTCAGGCAAGCACGCGGCGATGCTCCACACCGCGCGCGTCAACGGCTGGTCCCTGCCTGACTACCTGGACCCGGCCCACCCGCTCCAGCAGACGATCGCCGAGACCGTCGAGGACCTGACCGGGCAGCGCATCGCCCGGGTCACGGTCGACGGGTGCGGCGCCCCGCTGTTCGCCGTCTCCCTGCGTGGACTGGCCCGCGCCGCCGCCCGGATCGCCACCGCCGCGCCCGGCACGCCCGAGGCGCGCGTCGCCGACGCGATGCGCGAGCACCCCGAGATGGCCTCCGGGTCCGGGCGGGACGTGGCCGCGCTGATGCGGGCCGTGCCCGGGCTGCTCGCCAAGGACGGCTTCGAGGGGGTCGAGGTCGCCGCGCTGCCGGACGGACGCGCGATCGCCGTCAAGATCGCCGACGGCGCGTCCCGGGCCCGGATCCCGGTCGCCGCGGCGGCCCTGGCCCTGGCCGGGGTCGACCCGGCGCTGCTCACCCGGTTCGCGGGCGAGCCCCAACTCGGCGGCGGGACACCGGTCGGCCGCGTACGCCCGGTGCCCGCGCTCGCCCCCCGGCCCCTGCCGGCCCGCGCCTGACACCCCGCCCCGGGCGAACGCCCCTGCGCCGAGCGCTGCGTCGCCGGTGTCACCGCGAACACCGAGGAGCTGCGCGAGAACGTGGAGAACTCCATCGGCCTGGTCACCGCGCTCAACCCGCACATCGGCCAAACGGCCGCCACCGACATCGCCAAGGAGGCCCCGGCCACCGGCCGTGGCGTGGCCGAACTCGTCCTGGAGAAGGGCCTGTTGCCCGCCGCGACCCTGGCCGGACTGCTGCGCCCCGAGACCGTCGCGGGCCACGGCGCACGCACCGCCTGACCCTCGGCGGCGCACCCGGACCCCTCCGGCGGCACAATGGCGATCATGGCAACGACGTCGTCACCCGCCTTCCTGCCGGTCCTGGAGCGCATCGCCGAGGAGATCGAACGCACCCCGGGCCGCGGGCGCCCCGCCGACTACATCCCGGCGCTCGCGGCCCGCGACCCGCGCAGCTTCGGCATGGCCGTCGCCGAACCGGACGGGACGGTGTACGGGGTGGGGGAGTGGCGCCGGCCGTTCTCGGCGCAGTCCCTCACCAAGGTGTTCACGCTCGCCCTCGATCTGTCCCGCGAGGGCGACGCACTGTGGGAGCACGTCGGCCGCGAGCCCTCCGGCAACCCCTTCAACTCCCTGGTGCAGCTGGAGTACGAGAACGGCATCCCGCGCAACCCGTTCATCAACGCGGGCGCCCTCGTCGTCACCGACCGGCTCCAGACCCGCACCGGGGACGCGGCCGGCGAACTGCTGGCCTTCCTGCGCGCCGAGAGCGGCAACCCGGACCTGGACTTCGACCTGGAGGTCGCCGCCTCCGAGAGCGCGCACGGCGACCGCAACGCGGCCCTCGCCCACTTCATGGCCGCCTACCGCAACATCGACAACCCGGTCCCCGTCCTGCTCGACCAGTACTTCCGGCAGTGCTCCGTCGCCGCGTCCTGCGCCGACCTCGCCCTCGCCACCACCTTCCTGGCCCGGCACGGCGTCCGCGCCGACGGCACCCGGCTGCTCACCCGCAGCCAGGCCAAACAGATCAACGCGATCATGCTGACCTGCGGCACCTACGACGCGGCGGGCGACTTCGCCTACCGGGTGGGCCTGCCCGGCAAGAGCGGCGTGGGCGGCGGGATCATCGCAGTCGTGCCGGGCCGGTGCGCCCTGTGCGTATGGAGCCCGGGCCTCGACGAGCGCGGCAACTCCGTGGCGGGGGTGGCGGCCCTCGACCGTTTCACCACGCTCACCGGGCTGTCCGTCTTCTGAACCGGCACGGAGCGCGGCCCCGGTCACACGCCGGTCACGAGCAGGTCTCCCACCGGTGAGTGGCCCGTCGCCTCGCGGCCACCCGGCGTTGACACGCTTGCCCAGTGTTGGCCATGGCTTTTCCCGTCGATCTCCGCCGCTGCCAGATGCTCGGCCTGGCCGGTACCGCCTTCCTCGCGCTGGGCGGTGAGAGCGCCGGAGCCCTGCCCGTCCAGGAACTCGTGGCCCCCGCATCGGCGAGGGCGGCCCTCGGCCTGGTCGGGGTGTACTTCGGCGTCGTCCTGCTGATCGCGGCCTGGGCGCTGCTCGGCCGGGTCGTCCGCGGCCCCGAACCGCCCGGCCCGCGCGCCCTGCTGCTGGTCCTCGTGACCTGGGCGAGCCCGCTGCTGCTCGCACCGCCGCTGTTCAGCCGGGACGTCTACAGCTATCTCGCGCAGGGCGCCATGGTCGACGCCCACATGGACGTCTACGCGTACGGGCCCGCACAGCTCGGCGGGCCGCTCGCCGACGAGGTCGCCCCCGTGTGGCAGAACACCGCGGCCCCCTACGGCCCGGCCTTCCTCGCCGTCGCCTCGGCCCTGTCCGGTGCGACCCGCGGTGAACTGCCCGCCGGGCTCGTCGGCATGCGCGTCGTGGCGCTCCTCGGTGTCGCGCTGATGGCGGCGGCGCTGCCCCGGCTCGCCCGGCACAGCGGCGCCGACCCGGCCGCCGCGCTGTGGCTGGGCGCCCTCAACCCGCTGGTCCTGCTGCATCTGGTCGCGGGCGCCCACAATGACGCGATCATGCTCGGTCTGCTCGGTGCCGGCCTGGTCGCGGCGCTCGGCCGGTGGCCCGCCGTCGGGGCCGTCCTGGTCACGCTGGCCGCCCTGGTCAAGGCGCCCGCCGCGCTCGGCCTGCTCGCCGTCGTGGCGCTCCAGGCACGCGCCGGCCGTGGCCCGCTGCGTGCCCTGCTGACCACGGCGGCCGCGGCCGCGGCGACCACGGTCGTCGCGACGGCCGTGGCCGGCACGGGTTACGGCTGGATAGGCGCCCTCGACACCCCGGTCTCCTCGCACAACTGGGCGCTCACCAGCCTGCTGGGCCGGGCCACCGGCGCGCTGCTCGCCCACCTCGGCAGCGATCTGGCGCCGCTGGCCGTCCCCTTCTGGCATGCGCTCGGCCTCGCCGCCACCGCCGTCGCCGTCCTGGTCATCTGGCTGCGGCTGCGCCCGCGCCCGGTGTACGCGCTCGGTCTGAGCCTCGCCGCGGTCGCCGCCTTCGGCCCGGCGATCCGCCCCTGGTACGCCCTGTGGGGTCTGTTCCTGATCGCGGCCGCCGCGCCCAGCACCTCGGTACGGCACCGGGTGGCCGCGGTGACGGCCCTGCTCGCCCTGGCCGTACTGCCCAGCGGCGCCCCCGCCGACACCGGGCAACTGGTGCTCGCCGTCTCCGGCGGTGTGCTCGCCGTGGTGGTGCTGTGGCAGGCCCGCCAGGCCGCGCAGGCCCCGGCGCTGGGCCGGGCCGCATGAGGCCGCCGCACACCGGACGGGGCCGGCTGCTGCTGGTCCTGGTCCTCGCCGCCGCCGTGACCGCGTTCACGGCCACCGTGCCGCTGCTGCGCGACTTCTTCGACCTGCGCGTCTACCAGGGGGCCGTCGACACCTGGGTCCACCACGGCGGCGGGCTCTACGACTACCGGGTCCCCGGTACGACGTACGGCTTCACCTACCCGCCGTTCGCGGCCCTCGCCATGCTGCCGATGGCCCTGCTGGGACTGCACACCGCCATCGCGGTCTGTCTGCTGCTCAACCTCGGCGCGCTGGCCGTCGTGCTGCGCCTGCTGGCCGGGCCCGACTGGCGGCGTCACGGCTGGTTCGGCTGGTCGCTGCTCGCGTGCCTGCTGGCGCTGTTCGAACCGCTGCGCGACACCTTCAGCTTCGGCCAGGTGAACCTGCTGCTGCTGGCCCTGGTCCTGCTCGACGCACGCTTGCTGGCCACCGGCCGAGGCCGCTGGGCCGGCGTGGGGATCGGCCTGGCCGCCGCCGTCAAGCTGACGCCCGCCGTCTTCATCGGTCTGCTGCTGTTCACCCGCCGCTGGCGGGCCGCCGCGACCGCGACGGCCGTCGCCCTCGCCGCCACCGCACTCGCGGCCTGGGCGGACCCGCGGGCCTCGCGCTTCTACTGGACCGAGGCGCTGTGGGACACCACCCGGGTGGGGCGCCTCGACTATGTCTCCAACCAGTCGGTGCAGGGCGTGCTGGCCCGCCTCGGCGAGCCGGGCCGCCCGCTGTGGGCGGCGGCGGTGCTGCTGGTGCTGTGCGTGTGGGCGTGGCGGGCCCGCCGGGCCGCCGCGGCCGGGGAGTGGACGGCGGCCTTCGCCCTCACCGGCCTGGTCGCCTGCCTGGTCAGCCCGATCACCTGGGTGCACCATCTGGTGTGGCTGCTGCCCTCCTTCGCGGTGCTGGTCCGCACCGGGCACCCGCGGATCGCGGGCGCCCTGTACGCGGTGCTGTGCACCAGCGTGGTGTGGCTGTGGTTCGAGGACGCCTCCGGCGTCGACGGGTTCCTGGGCAGCAACCTCTACACCTGGATCACGCTCGGCCTGCTGCTCGGCCTGCCGGCGGGTCAGTCCCGCGCTCCCCGCTGGTTCTTGGCCCGCAGCGCCAGGGCCACGGCGCCCGCGCCCAGCCCGGCCACGCCCGCGATGACACCGGTCTCCGACCAGCCGGAGCCGGTGTCGGGCACGGAGGCGGCGACCGCAGCAGGGGACGGCGCGGCGGACGGTGCCGCGGCCGGGCGCGGCCTGTCCCGCAGCGCGTCCAGCGAGCCGACCGGGTCGACCCGCCCGGCCGCGGCGAAACCCCAGTCCAGCAGCGCGCGCGCCTCCTCGTAGACGGTGAGGCCGTCGTCCTCCTGCGGATTGAGCACGGTCACCACGAGGGTGCGGTCGCCCTGGTGGGCGGCGGCCACCAGCGTGTTGCCGGCATCGCTGGTGTAGCCGTTCTTGATGCCGAGCAGGCCGGGGTAGCGCTCGACGCCGTCCTCGCCGGTCAGCAGCCGGTTGGTGTTCTCGATCCCGTACGACCCGCCGAGGCCGGGGAAGCCGGCCGACACGGTGGAGCAGTAGCGGGCGAAGTCGGGGTTGCGCAGTCCGGCCCGGCCGAATACGGCCAGGTCGAACGCCGAGGACACCTGGCCGGGGGCGTCGTAGCCGTCGGGCGAGACGACGTGGGTGTCGCGGGCGCCCAGGGCGCGGGCCTTGGCCTGCATCCGGGCGACCGTGGCGTCCAAGCCGCCGCCCAGCGAGGCCAGCACATGCACGGCGTCGTTGCCCGAACTGAGGAAGACGCCGCGCCACAGGTCGGACACCTCGTAGCTCTCCCCTTCCTGGACGCCGACCAGGCTGCTGCCGGGCCCGATGTCCGCCAGTTCCTTCGCGGTCACCGTGTGCCGGGTGCTGCCCGGCAGGACCGGCAGCACGGTGAGGGCGAACAGCGTCTTCAGGGTGCTGGCCGGCGGCAGCTTGCGGTGCGCGTCGTGCGCGGCCAGCACCTCGCCGGTGCCGGCGTCGGCGACCAGCCAGGACAGCGCGGTGAGGTCGGGCAGTTCGGGCGCGTCGCGGTGCGGCCTGACCTGGGTGCCGTCGCCGAAGAGGACCGAGGGCTCGGGCACCGCGGCTTGGGGCGCGCCCGGCGGCGCGGGGGCGGCGGTGCTCGGCTGGGCGGCGGCCACGGTGGGCGTGAGGGTCAGCATGCCCGCCACACAGAGGGCGCAGGCCGACACGGCCAACCGGGAAGAAGGTCCGATTTCCATATGAGAAACGTAGGAACGGAGGTGCCGTGGCGCGCGCTGTCTGGGCCGCATGGAGTCCCGGAGCAACCCGGATGCCCCACACGGGGCGCCTCGGGCCCGCCGTCCCCCGCGCGGACCGGGACGCCCGTCCGGCAGAATCGGGATGCCCGGCCGGCACGTCGGCCGCCGCGGGACACGCACTCCGATTCCGGCGATTCCGGCGGCCCGCCACGCCGGAGGTTCGGCCGGACGGCTCACCCGGACGGCAGCGTCGGCTGGACGCGGCGCAGAAACGTCGCGTTGTCGGGGGTCTCCCGCATCCGCTCCAGCAGGGTCTCCACGTGTGCCGGCCCGCCGTCCCTGCCCCGCAGGGCCCGGCGCAGGCCGCGTACGGTCGTCAACTCGGCGGGCGCCAGGAGAAGTTCCTCGCGGCGGGTGCCGGAGCCCGGCAGGTCGACGGCCGGGAAGACGCGGCGCGCGGCGAGCTGCCGGTCCAGGCGCAGCTCCATGTTGCCGGTGCTCTTCAGCTCCTCGAAGAAGAACTCGTCGGCGCGGGAGCCGGTCTCCACCAGCGCGGTGGCGAGGATGGTGAGCGACCCGCCCTCCTCGGCCTGGCGGGCGGCGCCGAAGAACCGTTTGGGGCCGAGCAGCGCCGCCGCGTCGACGCCGCCGCTGAGGGTGCGGCCGCTGCCGGCTGCCGCGTTGTTGTGGGCCCGGCACAGCCGGGTCAGCGAGTCGAGCAGGACGACGACGTCAGCGCCGTCCTCGACGAGCCGCTTGGCCCGTTCGATCACGAGTTCCGCCAGCGCGATGTGCTGTTTGGGAGAGCGGTCGAAGGTCGAGGCATACACCTCGCCGCGCACCGAGCGCCGCATCTCGGTGACCTCCTCGGGGCGCTCGTCGAGGAGTACGACCATGAGGCGGCACTCGGGGTGGTTGCCGGCGACGGCGGCGGCGAGCTGCTGGAGCAGTACGGTCTTGCCGGTCTTCGGCGGGGCCACGAGGAGCCCGCGCTGGCCCTTGCCGACGGGCGTGAACAGGTCGACGACCCGGCCGGCCGGGCCGGACGCGGGGTGCTCGAGCCGGAGCCGTCGGTGCGGGTGCAGCGGGGTGAGGTCGCGGAAGTGGGGCCGGCCGCGCAGCTCTTCGGGCGCGCGGCCGTTGACGCGGCCGACGGCGGTGAGCGCGCGCTGCGGGCCGCGGACCCCTTCGACGAGGTCGCCCTTGCGCAGGCCGTGCCGGCCGATCAGCGCGGCCGGCACCTGCGGGTCGGACGGCGTGGGCAGGCAGTCCTCGGACCGCAGCCTGCCCTTGCCCTGCGCGTCGATGTCGAGGACACCGGCGACGGTCCGGTCGGCCGCGTGCTGTGCCGGCACCGGGGGATGTTCGAGTGCGATGGTCATGGGGGTGGTCCTTTCGCGGACGCGGGGCCCGGCATCAGGAGGGTGAGGGAAGAGAAGGGCGAGGGAAGGGAGGAGAGGGCCGCGGAAAGGGCGCGCGAGAGCGCCTGGCGGCGGACAACACCCCGGCGGGGGCAGGGCCACGGCCACTGCCGACGAGGTGTGCGGGAAGCCGGCGCGCCGACCGGAAGACGGCGGCCACATCGGCGAACCCAGAAGAGAACTGAAGGAAACCACACCGGCGCCCACGACGGGGCGTACACAAGTGCTGCCTAGACCCTACCACGCGCTGCGCGCCGACGTCCCGGCACCAAGCGGCTGCGGCTGCGGCTGCCCGCGAGGCGGTCATGAGCTGTCGGCCGAGATCCAGGCCATGGGTGACGGCGGCCCGGACGCGGCACGCTCGCCCGCCGCGAGGAGGAGCACCCGCGCCGGCGCGCACCCCTGCGAGCGGCGCCGGACCGGCGACTGCCCCTACGCTGAACGCATGTTCCGCCCCGAGGGTCCCAGCCTGCGCGAGCTCGCCGTCCAGGCGCTGTCGTCGGTCGAGCGCGGCTACGACCTGCTCGCCCCGAAGTTCGACCACACCCCCTTCCGCACCCCGGACGACATCCTGGAGGCCGTGGCCACGGCGCTCGGCCGGCTCGGCCCGTTCGACGACGGGCTCGACCTGTGCTGTGGCACGGGCGCCGGGACACAGATGCTGGCGCGGGTGTGCCGGCGGAGCGTCACCGGTGTCGACTTCAGCGCCGGCATGCTCGCCGTGGCCGGCCGGCAGGCCCACCCGGCCCGGCCGCGCCGCCACCTGGTGCGCGGTGACGCGCGTGCCCTGCCGTTCACTTCCGCCTTCGACCTGGTCGTGAGCTTCGGCGCGTTCGGCCACTTCCTGCCGCGCGAACTGCCGGGACTGTTCCGGCAGGTCCACTCCGTGCTGCGGCCGGGCGGCGGCTTCGCGTTCCCGGTGCTCGCCCCGCCCCGCCCCACGAGCCCCTGGTTCTGGATCCTGCTGGGCTTCGACACGGTGATGCGGGTGCGCAACACCGTGTGGCGCCCGCCGTTCGTCATGTACTACCGGGCCTTCCGACTCGGCACCGTGCTCGACGAGTTGGAGCGTGCCGGCTTCGGCGCGCGGCTGTACGCCCTGCCCGAGTTCGGCCATCGCGCCGACGGCAGCCCCCGCGCCCGCCTGGTCATGGCCCGGCGGCTGCCCTGAGCGCCCCGGACAACCTGAGCGCGGCGCCCCGCGCTCAGGCGTACGAGCGCAGCCAGCGCACCTTCGCCGCGTCCTGGAACGGGCCGCCGCCCTCGTGGTCGTTGAACTCGTACACCTCGATCGACTTGTCGTCGTGCGCCCAGGCGTTGTACGCGGCGAACACCGTGGACGGCGGGCAGGTCTGGTCCTCCAGCGCGGCCGAGAACAGGGCGGGTGCCCGGCCGCGGGCCGCGAAGTGCACGCCGTCGAAGTAGGACAGGGTGCGCAGCACATCGGCGGAGCGCCCGCGATGCGTCTTGAGGTAGAGGCCGATCTCCCGGTACGGGTGACGGTCCGTCAGCTTCGTCGCACGCGGGAAGTCGCACAGGAACGGCACGTCCGGGGCGACGGCCACCAGGTCGGGCACCAGTCCGCCCACGGCGAGCGTGATGCCACCGCCCTGGCTGCCGCCGACGGCCACGGTCCGGGACGCGTCCGTCAGCGGATGCGACCGGGCCGCCTCGACCGCGCGCACGGCGTCCGTGAACACCCGCCGGTAGTAGTAGTTCTCGGGCGCGTCCACGCCCCGGGTCATGAACCCCGGGTACGCGGGCTCCGCGCCCACCGGATCGGCGGTACCGCCCCCGCCGCCCCAGCCGCTGCCCTGCCCGCGGGTGTCCATCACGAAGTGCGCACGGCCCGTCGACGCCCACAGCAGATGCTCGTACGGCAGTCCTCGACCGCCGCCGTAGCCGACGAACTGCACGACCAGCGGCAGGGGTTCGGCGGCGTCGGCGGGCAGCACCAGCCAGCCCTTGACCGGATGGCCGCCGTACCCGGCGAACGTCACGTCGTGCACCCGCACCGTGGACAGACCCGTGTCGACCGGTTCGAAGCGGGCGTCGAGGTCGTGCTCGCGCGCCTCCTGGAGCGTCTTGGACCAGAAGGCGTCGAAGTCCTCGGGCTCCGCGGACGCGCTGCGGTACTCACGGAGTTCGTCGAGCGGTAGGTCGAACAGGGCCATCAGCAGCCGCCTTTGTGAAGGGTGAGTGCGGGTGATCACACCGTACGTCCGTGGCCGCGGCGACCGCCAGAGCCGTGCGCGCGCTGCCGGCCCCGTGACCGCCGTCGAACCGCTGGTCAAGACGCAGGAACCGCTTGCTGCGGGCGACGGCCGACTGCCCGGCCCGCGGTCGGTGCGGCCCGCGGATTCAGGTCCGGCCGCGGCTCCAGTCCGGACCGGTGCGGGCCCACTCCCGTTCCCACTCCAGCAGCCGGTGGCGCAGCGCCACACGGCGCGCGGCCCCGTGGCCGAGGAGGATCACCGCCGCCGCCCCGCCCGCCGTGCACATGCCGACGACGACGCCGTGCTGCCGGACCGCGGTGTCATCGGGCGGCGCGCCGACGCCGCGCCCGCGGGAGTCGAACCAGACGTCCACCAACTGCCCGGTGCGGGCGCCCGCCGGGACGCGGGTCACGGCCGTGCGCTCCCGGGCACCGGGCTCCGTCCAGCGCACCACGGCCCGGCGGGCGCCCGCCCGGCCGTCCGCGGTCCCGGGCAGCGGCAGGGCCGTGCCCCCGACCACCCGTGCGCGCACGAGGTGCCGGTCGGCCCGCTGCGCCGCGGCGATCGCCGCGGCCTGGTCGTGCGCCCACCGTCCCGCCCACACCCCGGCCAGGGGCACGCCCACGGCCAGCAGCACGGCGACGCCCAGCGCCGTCCACGCCTCCACGACGTCCGACCGGCGCCGCAGCGGATTGCCACGCCGGTGCCGGCCGCGCACCAGGACCCGCATGCCGACCTCCTCGCCATCAGCGGCGCCGGCCGGCGCACGGCACTGCGCCGCCGCTGCCCGCGCACCGCGCACACCTGCGAGCGTCCACACCGCTCTCGTACCCCGTCCGGTGCGGCTCGCTCACCTCGCGCACATAGGGGACGGTGCGGTCGTCGTGAGGGAGCCCGCCACGGCGCCCGGCACCCGCGGACGCGCCCCCGAACCGGTCCGCGGAAGCAGCACCCGTCCGAGAAGCAGTGGCCCCCGCCTCAGCCGAAGCGCTCGATGCGGATGCGGTCCACCGGCTGACCGGCCTCGACGAGCAGCCGCGCGGCATGCTCGGCGAACCCGTTGGAGCCGCACACATAGGCTTCCCACCCACCAGGCGGCCGCTCGGCCAGGAGCGGCGCCACATGTGTGGCCGCCAGACGTCCGACCGGCACACCCCGCGGTGCGCTCCGGGTGAACACGGGTGTGGTCTCGGCGCCCAGCTCCCGCGCGTAGATCAGTTCCTCGGGGCGGCGCGCGGACACCAGCAGCCGCAGCGGCACGGTGAGCCCGCGCGCCCGGTGGTGCCGGACCATCGACATCAGCGGTACGACCCCGGACCCGGCGCCGATCAGCAGCGCCGGACGGTCGCCCGGCCAGGCGAAGAAGCCGCTCAGCGGGCCGCGCACCTCGACCGTGTCCCCGGGCCTTGCCACCGTGTGGAACCAGCCGGACACCTCGCCGCCCTCGATGTGGTCCAGGGTCAGCTCGATGTGCCCGGAATCGTCCGGCGCCGACGCGATCGAATAGTGGCGCTGCGCCACATAGCCGTCGCCGGCCGTGAGCCGCAGCATCAGATGCTGGCCGGGCAGATGCCCCGCCCAGTGCGGCACCGCGAGCCGGAAGGTGGCCGCGCGCGGGGTCTCGCGCCGCACCTCGGTGACGGTGGCCGTCTGCCACATGGACGCCGCCTGATGGCCGACGACGATGCGCCCGGGCACCGCGAAACGGGTACGGGAAGCGAAGGTCTCAGTCACCGGAGTACCGCTGCTCCTCCCAGGGGTTGCCGCGCGCGTGGTAGCCGTTGCCCTCCCAGAAACCGGGCTCGTCGTGGTCGAGCAGGGTGAGACCGGCGATCCACTTGGCGCTCTTCCAGAAGTACAGGTGCGGCACCAGCAGCCGCGCCGGGCCACCGTGCTCCGGCCCCAGCGGCATGCCGTCGTACTCCCAGACGATCCAGGCGCGCCCGCCGGTGAGGTCGGCGAGCGGCAGGTTCGTGGTGTAGCCCGTGTGCGAGTACGCGACGGCATGGGTCGCGGACCCATGGGGCCGGACCACACTGAGGAAGCAGTCCAGTGACACGCCGCCGAACCGCACCCCGAACTTCGACCAGCCGGTCACACAGTGGATGTCACCCTCGTACACGGACGCGGGCAGCGTGTGTGCCGCGTCCCAGTCCCAGGTGTGCGGCTCGGCCACCAGCCCGTCCACGCGGAACGACCAGTCGGCCGGCGCCAGCTCCGGGGTGACCTCCGCGGAGAGCACGGGCCAGTCGTCCCCCGCGTCGTACTGGCCGGGCGGCAGTCCGGGATCGAGGACGCGCGGGCGCCCGGTGAAGCCTCGGGTGACATTCATGAGGCAACCGTAACGCCGCCGCCGGCCGTGCTCCGTCCCAGGTCAGTCCCCCGAACATTGCGGTCGCGTGAACGGCGCGCCGGACGGGGAATAGCCGCCGCACGCCCGTCCTTGCCGCTGAGTGCCGGCACCGGTACGCCGGTGACAGCGCAAGGAGAGTGAGGAAGCAGATGCCCAAGGCGTACGTCTTCACGCGGTACGGGGGGCCGGAGACCGAGGCGTTCACGGACGTCGCCCGGCCCCGGCCCGGCACCGGAGAGGTACTGGTCGAGGTGCGCGCGGCCGGGGTGAACCCGGTCGACTGGAAGCTGCGCGAGGGCCTGCGCCGCCCCGGCGACGCGGACCGCGCCTTCCCGGCCGTGTTCGGCAGCGAGGCATCCGGCGTGGTGGCCGAGGTCGGCGACGGCGTGACCGGGATCGCCGTCGGGGACGAGGTGTTCGGCAACACCGTCGCCGGGGGCTACGCCGAGTACGCGCTGCTGCCCGCCGCGGTCACCGCGCACAAGCCCGCCGGGCTGTCCTTCACCGACGCGGCGACCCTGCCGGTCGCCGCGGCCACGGCCTACGACGGCATCCGCCAGCTCGACCTGCCCGCCGGAGCGACGCTGCTGGTCACCGGCGCGGGCGGCGGCGTCGGCGCGGCGGCCGTGCAGATCGCCCGGTCCCTCGGGGTGCGCGTGGTGGGCGTGGCGGGCGAGGGCAAGAAGGACTTCGTGGAGTCGCTGGGCGCCGTGCACGTGCCCTCAGGACCGGACCTGGCCGACCGGGTCCGGGCCGCCGTGCCCGACGGGATCGACGCCGTCTACGACCTGGTCGGCGGCGAGGTGCTGACCGAGGTGGCCGCCCTGCTCACCGACCGGACCCGGCTGATCACCGCGGGCGCACCGCCCGAGACCGTCGCCGCGCTGGGCGGCGCCCGGGTCGCCCGGGCCCGCACCGCGGCCGTCCTCGACGAGGTGGCCCGGCTCGTGCTGACCGGCGTGCTCGACCCGCACGTCACCCGGACCTTCCCGCTGGAACAGGCCGCGGCGGCACTGCGCGCCGTCGAGGACGGCCACGCCCGCGGCAAGATCGTGATCGAGGTCGCCCGGTGAGCGCACCGAACCCGCCGGCCGGCGCCGGCACCGAACACGTCCTCGACAACCCGGCCCTGGCCTCGCTGACCGGCCCGCACGCCCGCTTCGCCGAGCGCCGCGGCCGGGTGCTGCGCTACCCGCTCGACGTGTCCCCGTGGCTCGCGCTGCCCGACGACCCAGACGCCGGCGACTGGGCGGACCTCGCCGCGCTCGCCGGACCGGGCGCCGAGGTGCCGCTGGCCGGCTTCCGCGGACAGGTGCCGCGGGGATGGGAGGTCACCTTCCGGATGGCGGGCGTCCAGTTGGTCGACGACTCACTCGCCGCCGCCCCGGACGCGGAGGCGGTCCGCCTCGGGCCCGCCGACGTCCCCGAGATGACCGACCTGGTCGAGCGCACCAAGCCGGGCCCGTTCCTGCCGCGCACCGTCGAACTCGGCACCTATCTCGGCATCCGCCGCGGCGGGGCCCTGGTCGCCATGGCGGGGGAGCGGCTGCACCCGCCCGGCTGGACCGAGATCAGCGCGGTCTGCACCGATCCGCTCTTCCGCGGCGAGGGCCTGGCGACCCGGCTGATCCTCGCCGTGGCGCACGGCATCCGGGAACGCGGCGAGACGCCGTTCCTGCACGCGAGCGCGGAGAACACCAACGCCATCCGGCTCTATGAGTCGCTGGGCTTCCGGCTGCGGCGCAGAACCGTGTTCCTCGCGGTCCGGGTGCCGCAGCGCCTGACGGACGGCCGGGAAGCCGTGCCGGTCTGACCGGGACCCGGTCAGTTCGGGGCGACGGGACCGGAGGCCGCCGCGTTGTAGCGCTCCAGATAGCCGGCGAACCGCGTCAGATCCTCCTCGGGCCAGTCTCCGAGCCGCCTGCGGAACGCGGCCCGGCGGCGCCGGGTGACCTGGGCGAGGATCTCCTGGCCCGCCGGCGTCAGATGCAGCAACTGGACCCGGTGGTCCCCCGGGTCCAGCCGGCGCTCGACGAGTCCGGCCCGCTGCAGGGCGGTCACCTGGCGGCTGACCGTGGACTTGTCCAGGGCGTAGTGCGCCGCCAGGTCCGTGGCCCGGCAGCCGTCGCTCTCCTCCAGGTGGCCGAGCAGGGTGTACGACACCAGGGACAGCTCGGGGTGCATGCGTCCGGCCGAGGCCCGGGCCCGGCGGGCGAAGACCGTCATCTCGCGCTGGATGGTCTCGATGGCCGTCTCCGCTGTCGTCACGGTGATCCCTCCTGTGCGGTCCCGGGCGTCCCCGGCCGCCCCCGTCCGTCCCGGCACTCCGCCCCCTCTGGTTGCACCGTACAACTTGATCCGGCCGCGGTCCGCCCGCGCTCCGGCCGGCGCCGGGACGCGGTCCGGGCGACGAGGAGGGAGCGGCGGCGAGGAGGCGGACCGGATCGCCGTGGGCTCGAAGCGGCCGCCGCTGTCCGACCGTTGGGGTAAGGTGGCCGTCCGGCCCTGGAACGTCCCGGCCGTGCCATGAAGGAGGTGAGACCCATTACCGCTGTGTCAGCTCGGGTGCTCACCCCTCACCGCGGCGTGCGTCACCGGTAGCCGGTGCCCGCGGGAGCGCCCTTCGGCCCCAGGTCACCGAAAGGCTCTCGGCCTCCATGCCCCTGCTCATCCCCTCCGCCGTCGTCGCCGCGCTGCGCGCCGCCGGCTGCGTCTTCGCCGAGGACGAGGCGGAGTTGATCCTCGCCACCGCCCGCACCCCGGACGAACTCACCGCCATGGTGGAACGGCGCACCGCCGGACTGCCCCTCGAACACGTCCTCGGCTGGGCCCGGTTCCACGGGCTGCGGATCGCCGTCGAACCCGGCGTCTTCGTGCCACGCCGCCGCACCGAGTTCCTTGTCGACCAGGCCCTCGCCCGCTTGCCGGGCGCCCGGGTCGTCGTGGACCTGTGCTGCGGCTCCGGCGCCGTCGGCGCCGCCCTGGCCGCGGCGCTCGGCCGGGTCGAACTGCACGCCGCCGACGTCGACCCGGCCGCGGTGCGCTGCGCCCGCCGTAACCTCGCCGACCACGGCGGACACGCCTATGCGGGCGACCTGTTCGAGCCGCTGCCCCGCACGCTCCTCGGCCGCGTCGACATCCTCGCGGCGAACGTGCCGTACGTCCCGAGCGACGAGGTGGGGCTGCTGCCCGCGGAGGCCCGTGAGCACGAGCCGCTGCGCGCCCTCGACGGCGGCGCGGACGGCCTGGACGTGCTGCGCCGCGTCGCCACCGCCGCGCCCGGCTGGCTCGCCCCCGGTGGCTGCCTCCTGATCGAGACCAGCGAACAGCAGGCACAAGAGGCCGCACTGATCTTCACCCGCGCCGGTCTTGCCACCTCCCTCGCGGTCTCCGAGGAACTGCACGCGCACGTGGTGATCGGGGCCCGCCCCTAGGCGATCGGTACCTGCGGCCGGGCCCGGCCGCAGGTACCGGGTGAGCGGTGCCCGGCGGCGGGACCGCCCGTCACCGCTCACCGCTCACTGCTCACCGCTCACTGCTCACCGCACGCGGCTCACCGCTCAATGCACGCTGCTCACCGCTCGTCGGCGGTCCCGGGGTCCAGGGACCGGGCGATGAGGAGCGCCACGTCGTCGGGGTTGTCGGGGTGGTGCAGGGTCCGCAGCAGCAGGTCGCAGACGTCCTCCAGCGGGCGGTCCGGGCCCTCCAGCAGGGCCAGCAGCGCGGCCAGCCGCTCGTCCAGCGAGTGCCGGCGGGTCTCCACCAGCCCGTCGGTGTAGAAGACCAGCCGGTCACCGGGGGCGAAGTCGACCGTGGTGGTGCAGAAGTCGACGCCGCCGACGCCGAGCGGCACGCCGGTCGGCAGCGCGAGCAGTTCCGGCGGCTGCCCGGCGCGGATCCGGACCGGGGGCAGATGCCCGGCGTTGGCGATGCGGCACTGGCGCGGCCCGGGGTCGTGGACGGCGTACACACAGGTCGCGATGGAGTGCTCGAGACCCGGGGTGATCTTGTCGAGGTGCTGCAGGATCACGGCCGGGTCGAGGCCGAGCGAGGCGAGGGTGGTGGTGGCGGTGCGCAGCCGGCCCATCGTGGCCGCCGCGCCGATGCCGCTGCCCATGACGTCCCCCACGACGAGCGCCGTCCTGCCGCCCTCCAGCGGGATCACGTCGAACCAGTCGCCGCCGACCTCGACGGCGGCACACGCCGGCTGGTAGCGGGAGGCGACCTCGAGGCCGGTCGTCCTGCCCGGCCGGCCGGGCAGCAGGCTGCGCTGCAGGGTCAGGGCGGTGTCCCGGGCGTTCTGGTACCAGCGGGCGTTGTCGATCTGCACCGCCGCGCGGGCGGCCAGCTCCCGGGCCAGCAGTACGTCGTCCTCGCCGAAGGGCAGCGGATTGTCCGCCCGCTTGAGGTCGAGGGCGCCCAGCACCTCGCCGCGTGCGATCAGCGGCACCGCCAGGTAGGAGTGCACGCCCGCCCGGCGCAGCAGTTCGGCCGCCTCCGGGGAGCGGGCGATGCGTTCGAGGTCGCCGTCCGTCACCCGCGGCACGACGACCGGGCTCGCGGTGCGTACGCACGCGGTGACCAGCCGGTCGGGGGCGTACCGTACCCGCTCTCCCGGCGTGTCGGCGGCCCGCAGCGCGTCCGTCTCCCGCTCCGCACGCACCGCGAGGGGCCGGATCACCGCGGACTCGGCCGGCCCGAGGGTGCTGCGGCGGCTCTCGACGACGGCGTCGAGCAGGTCGACGGCGGCGATGTCGGCCAGTTCCGGCACGGCGACGTCGGCCAGTTCACGGGCGGTGCGGTTCAGGTCCAGGGTGGTGCCGATGCGCGCGGAGGCGTCCGCGACGACGGCCAGCCTGCGCCGCGCGGCCTCGGTCTCGACACGGGCCCGGTACTGCTCGGTGATGTCCACGACCGACGCCGCGACGCCGAGCACCCGGCCCATGGCGTCCTCCAGCCGGTACAGCGACACGGACCAGGCGTGCTCCTGGCCCGGGTCGGCCGGCGTCCGGCCCACGGTGGCCTGGTCGACCAGCGGGCAGCCGGTCTCCAGGACCCTGCGCAGCGCGTTCTCCAGGGCGTCGGAGTCCAGCAGCGGCAGCACCTCGTGCGGGGTCCGGCCGAGGAGTTCATCGGCCGGGATGCCGTTGATCCGGGTCAGCGCCGGGTTGACCGAGACATACCGCAGTTCCGTGTCCAGCACGGCCAGCCCGATCGGTGACTGCTTGACCATCCGTTCCGACAGGGCCACGTCCTGTTCGAGCCGGCGCACCGTGGAGCGGTCGGCCGCGAGCCCCAGTGCGAACACGTCGCCCCGGTCGTCGGTCAGCCGCATGTTGCGGAACTCCACCAGGCGCGTGCCGCCGTCCTTGGCCCGGACGGGAAACGCGCCGGCCCAGCTCCGGCCGGTCGCCATCACGTCGGCGAACAGCTTGCGGACCAGTGCGATGTGCTCCTCGTGCACCATCAGGCGGGCCGCGTACTGGCCCAGGGCCTCCCGGGCCGAGTAGCCGAACAGCTCCTCCGCCTGGGGGCTCCACAGCACGATGCGCCCCTCGACGTCCAGCACGACCGAGGCCACGCCCAGCACGTCGAGCAGCCCGCTCGGCCGGACCGGGCCGCCGCCCTCGGCCACGGGAGCCTCGGCTGCACTCATCGCACGCACCGCCTTAGACCGTCCTTGCGGCACAGCGCCGCCCGTGCCGGCTCCCCATATGTTCCGGCCCCATGTGTTCCGGGCCCATGTGTTCCGCGTCCACACCCGACTCTCCGACGCCGCCGTCCGCTATCTCCACCATCCCTCAACACGGGAGCCGGTGTACGGCGAACCGGGCAGCCACCGGATCGTCGGCGGGGTGTTGGTCGCGCAGCGCCGCCGCCGGCCATCGGTTCGCCCGCTCACCTGTCCGGTCGATCGGTGCGTTCACGGGTCGCCACGCGGGTGTTCACCCCCGCGTTCCTCCATTGGTCTGTACATGCTCATCGCGTTCGGGCCAGACTGTCCGCCGAACGCGCCAGCAACCCCCCACCACCGAGGAGTCGGCCTCCATGCCCGTGTCCGCCCGGCAACGTTGTCACGCAGTCCTGACCGGACTCGTCGCCCTCGCCACCGCCGTCGTCGTGTCCGTGTCCGCCGCCCCGCCCGCCTCCGCAGCCGACACCTGGACCGAGGTCGGCTCCGACCGCGCCGACCCGCTCACCGAGAGCCAGGGCCTGACCTCCGTCGAGGTCCCGGCCGGCAGCCCGAACCGGTACACCGGCATCGGCACCATCCCGGTCGGCGTCGCCACCCGCGGCTGGAACCACGTGGGCGACCCCGACGCCTCCTACGACGGCTACTACATCGAGCCCTACCAGCGGGACTCCGGCACCACCAAGATGTTCCGCGTCCAGGCGCCGGGCGGTGCCTGGTCCGAGTACGTGCACACGCTCGATCCCGGCGAGGCGCTGAACAACTCCTGGGTCGCCGTCTCGCCGGGCGGGCAGTGGATGCTCGCGGGCGAGTGGGGCACGATGAGCCGCCTCCTGGTCTTCCCGACGCCGGGCGTCAACCCGGGCACGTCGCCCTCCGCGAACCTTCCGCGGGCCGCCACCGTCACCCTGGACCATGCCGTGCGCGACGTCCAGGGCTGCGACTTCTCCGGACCCACGACCCTGCTGTGCTCGTCCGACGACCCCGAGGGCAGCCTCTTCGGCGTCACCAAGCCGCTCCTGCAGATCGATCTGTCCGCCGAACCGAACGGCACGTCGAACGTGTCCGGACATGTCACGGCGCTGCGTCAACTCCCGCTGCGCAGCGCCTGCTCCGGCTCCTTCGAGGCGGAGGGCATCGACTACGACCGGCGCACCGGCACCCTGCGCGTGATCGTCGTCTCGCCCGGCTTCTGTGTGCTCACGGACAGCAAGACGTACCGGTTCACCCGCGGATGACCCCGCGCGCCGGCGCGGCGCCGGGCACCGGTAGTGCTCGGCGGCGGAGGGTGCTTTGCTGAGGGATGGGCGCGGTTGCGCGGGGTACCCCCCGTTCCACCGCAGCGCGGCCACGAGAGGAGCGATCATGAAGAACACGCAGCGGTCGCACCCGGAATCCGTCACGGTGGAGATCAGCGGGTGCTCCAAGGAGGACGCCCGGATCGTGTTCGACGCCCTGAGGGCCTGCTTCACGTCCGACCGCGGTGCCGACGAGGTGCCGCAGCAGCTCCACGAGACGCGTCCGATGGTGTGGCTCGGCACCTACGACGTGGCGGACGCCCATGGGGTGCCCGCACCGCCCGCCCGGCTCAGGTCGCCCGTCCTCGCGGACGTCCAGGGCGGCTACTGGGCCGTCGACCGGTTCCGCACCACCCTGGGCTCCCTGTTCTCCGTCCAGGAGACCTGCACGGCCTCCGGTGACCAGGAACGGGACCTGCACCTGCGGCTGGAGAGCCGCTGACGTCCCGTCACCCGCGCGCCCCGGCCGGCCACTCGCCGACCGGGGCGCCGTACGTCGCCGGGTCCTCGCCCGGTCGCCGCCGTCGGTGAGGGACCGATCGCGTCCCCGGCCCGGGTGGGTCTCACAGGCGGCGGGGCTTGGACCGGCGCCGCAGGTACCAGGCCGCGGCGATCACCCCGCCGCCCACGAGGGTCGCGCCGATGCCGAGGGTGAGTGGTCCGTAGTCGTGCACGGTGCCGCCCTCGCCGCCCGCGACGCCGCGCTGCGGGGCGGGAGTCGCGGCGGCCTGGGGGGCCTTCGAGGGGTTCGGCGCCTTCGCGGAGGAGACGATGACGGACTGGGAACCGGCGGTGCCGCCGTTCGAGCACACCACGACGACCGTGTAGGTCCCCGGGGAGACGTTCGACCAGGCCGCGGACTGGCTGACGGTCGTGCCGGTGAGCGCCGCCTGGCGCCCCTCGGCGAAGTTCGCCTGGTTTCCGGTGAGCAGGGAGGCATTGCCCCAACTGCCGTTGATCTGGGTGCAGGCGCTGGTGACCACCGACACGGTGGACCCGTTGGTGCTCACCGAGATGCCGGAGGCCGCGGGGGACGGCCCGGCGAGCCCGATCGGCAGCGCCGCGGCAGCGGCCAGGACCGGGCCGGAGCGGGAGAGGAGTCGAGTAGTGCGCATTGGGCTGCCCTCCGGCGGCACGGTTGGCGGAACGTCCCATGCGCCGCCGAGGGTCGGGAAACGTCCGTGCTGCCTCACCGGCATCCCATGCGGCGCCGGGCCGTCCCGCAGCCGGACCGGTACCGTCCGGGTGAGCGGATGCTCCGTCCGGGGCAACTTCGGCGCGTCTAGGGAGCGGCCCCGGATCCCGGGCCCGTGGTCACCGTCCGCTCCGCCGAGTACCCGCCCCAGGTGCCGTCCGGCAGCCTCGCCCGGATCCGCACCCGGTGCCCGGCCCCGGCCTCGCGGCCGACGTAGAAGCTGTGCGTGACCCGGCCCTCGGGCGGGGTGGCACCCCACACCAGCGAGGTCGGCTGCCCGCGGTCGAGCTGGATCTGGTACTCCGTGACCACGCCGTCGGTGCGCGGCGGGACCCAGGACAGATCGAGGTAGTACGCCCCGTCCGCGCGGTGGCTCCGTACGCGGAAGCCGGTCGGCGCGGTGCCGCCCCCGTCGTCGGTTCCGGGTGTGGTCAGCCGGACGGCGGCGCTCGCGGGCGAGACGTTGTCCGCCGCGTCGCGGGCCCGGATCGTGAACGTGTAGCGGGTGCCGGGACGCAGCCCGGTCACCACCGTCGCGGTCTGGCCACCGCCGACGCTGTGCACCTTGGCGGTCGCCTGGTAGACGTCGTACGACACCACGGCCCGGTCGTCCCGCGCCGCCCCCCAGGACAGCTGGACCGCTCGGCTGCCGACGGCCTGGCCCGTCGGCTTCGCCGGGCGGGAGGGCGCGGAGCGGTCCGCGGCGACGGCGGCCGGTGTCCGCGCCCGTACCGGCCGGCTGCTCGGGCCGAGCCGCCCCTCGCCGTCCCGGGCCCGCACGGTGAAGACATACATGGTGGACGGCCTGAGCCTGGTGACGTCCACCATGTGCTCGGAACCAGGCACTTCGCCGACCTTCGTAGTGCCGCGATAGATCGCGTAGGAGTCGACGCCCGGTTCGCTCGACACCGCGTTCCACATGACATGCACGCTCGTGGCACTGCCGGCCTGTGCGGTCACACCCGTCGGCGCCCCGGGCGGCCGTTCGCCCCCGTCGTCCGCAGCTCCGCCCCAGCCGCAGGCCGTGACCAGCGCCAGTGCCGCCAGGGCCAGTGCGTGGGGTACGGGAACGCGTCGCACGGCTGTGCCTCCCCGGGGACGGCAACACGGCAATGGTCCGGACCAATATGCACGGCCGGTGCGGCCTCATCAAGAGGGCCGTGTTCCACAGGGCCGTGTTGGTGACCACCCGGGGGTGTTACGTATGCTGAAGCTCCTCACGGCCGAACTCTCCGGAAACACAGGGGAGTTCGCGCCTGTGGCGCGGAAAGCTGTCGTCGCTGGTCCCGCGCCGTGCGCGGGTGGTCGGGGTGGCCGGGCCGACACGGGCCCGGCCCCCGGCCCCTGTTGGCCCCGGCCACAGGGCGCGAACACACTCTCGTGCCCTGCGCCGTGGTGCGCGCGCCCATGGGCCCTGGTGGTGTCAGACGGCCGACCAGCCGTTGTCCACCGGAAGGATCGCGCCGTTGATGTTGCTCGCCGCGTCCGAGGCGAGGAACACGATCGCGGCCGCCTGCTCCTCCGGCTCACTGGCGCGGCCGATGTTGCCGAAGTACGGGCCGAGGGCGGCCGGTCCGTGCGCCCCGTCCTGCGTGTCCACGGTGATGGCGGTCCTGGTCCCGCCCGGCGCGATCGCGTTGGCGCGGATGCCCTGGTTGCGGTACATCACCGCGAGGGACTTGGTCAGGCCGATCACCCCGTGCTTCGAGGCCGTGTACGCCGCGCCCGCCGCGCTGCCCCGCAGGCCGGCCTCGGAGGCCGTGTTCACGACGACGCCCCGCCCCGCCGCGAGCATGTGCGGCAGCACCGCCCGGGTGAGCAGGAAGGGTGCGGTCAGATTCACCCGCAGGACCCGCTCCCACTCGGCGTCGCTCACCTCGGCGAGGGCCGACATGCGGTCCATGATCCCGGCGTTGTTCACCAGGACGTCCACCCCGCCGAAGCGCTCCGCGGCGGTCGCGACCAGCCGGTCCACCACCGCCTGCTCGCTGAGGTCGCCGGTCACGGCCACGGCCGTGCCACCCGCCCGGGTGATCTCCTCGACGACAGCGCCCGCCCCTTCGGCGTTGAGGTCCGCCACCACGACCCGCGCGCCCTGTGCCGCGAAGGCGAGCGCCGCGGCCCGCCCGATCCCCGACCCCGCGCCGGTGACGACGATGCTCCGGCCGTCCAGTCCGCTGGTCATGATCCGCTCCCCATCGCTTGGTTCTTCTCACGTGACGCGCCGGGCCGAGCGCCCGGCGCACGCGCCCACCCTACGACTTATTGTCTGTGAGTGACATAAAGTGGTGGTGGAGAATTCCCCTGGTAGCAGCAGCCCGAGCCGGAGGGACGCATGACGGCAGCCAGCGGACGCACGGGACGACCGCCCCTGACCGAGGAGCGCAAGGCGGAGATCCGCTTGGAGATCGCGCAGGCCGCGGTCGACCTGTTCGTCGGACAGGGCGTCGCCGCGACCACGGGGGAACAGATCGGGCGAGCCGTCGGCGTCTCCGCGCGCACCGTGTGGCGCTACTTCCCGAGCAAGGAGTCCTGCGTACGGCCGCTGTTCGAGGCCGGGATCGAGCAGATCGCCGCCACTTTGCGCGCCTGGCGCCCCGGCCGGCCGCTGGAGGACGTCCTCGTCCGCGCGGTGCCCGCCGACAGCCGCCTGGTGACAGGCCCCGACCGCGCCACCCTCGGCGCACTGGTCCGGCTGACCCGCGACGAGCCGGGGCTGCGGGCGGTCTGGCTCCAGACGTACGACGAGGCCGAGCCGGCGTTCGCCCGCGCCCTCGCCGAGCGCGCCGGGGTCCCGGCCGACGAGCTGGCGCCGACCGTCCAGGCCGCCATGTTCAACGCGGCGCTGCGCGCGGCGATCGAGCACTACGCCTGGCGCATCGAGGGGGAGTCCGCCGACGCCACGACGGCGGAGGCCGAGCTGACCGCGACCCTGCGCTCGGCCCTCGCCCTCGTGGCGGCCGGACTCGCCTGAGCGCCCCCGTCCCGGGAGGGGGCTGCCTCTTCGTCCCCCACGTCCTTCGTCAAGCGGGGCACGGGGGTTCCGGGCTGTCCGTGGGTTCCGGGTTCGTGGGTGCCGGGGCAGCACCTGCGAGGGAACTCGCCCGCCGACCGGGCCACCGGAAGGGTCACACTTTCCGGTACGTGTACGCCTCCTGTGCCGCCGCCTCCACCGCGTCCAGGTCGCCGCCCGCGGACGCGGTGACGACCGCCGCCACGGCGCCCTCGACGAACGGGGCGTCCACGAGCCGCGTACCGGCCGGGAGTTCGTCGCCCTCCGCGAGCAGCGCCTTCACCGTCAGCACCGCGCTGCCGAGGTCCGTGAGGACGGCGACGCCGGCGCCCCGGTCCACGGCAGCCGCGGCGGCGGAGATCAGCTCGGCGCTGGTGCCGAGCCCGCCGCCCTCCGTGCCGCCCGCCGACGCGACGGGCACCTCCGCGGCGCCGCCCGCCAGGCCCTTGGCCAGCTCGCCGACCGAGGCGGCCACCTCGGCGCTGTGCGACACCAGCACGATGCCCACTCGCTGCCCGTCACTCATCGGCGGCCTCCGCGAGCCCGGCGATCAGCAGCGCGGACGAGGTGGCCCCGGGGTCCTGGTGCCCGATGCTGCGCTCCCCGAGGTAGCTCGCCCGGCCCTTGCGGGCCAGCAGCGGAACCGTCGCCACGGCTCCCGCCTCGGCGGCGGCCCGCGCCGCGCCGAAGCCGTCGCCGAGCGCGTCGACGGCCGGCCGCAGCGCGTCGATCATGGTCTTGTCGCCCGGCGCGGCCCCGCCGAGCGTCATGACCCCCTCCACGCCCGCCCGCAACGCGTCCGCGAGCTGTTCCTCGCTGACCTCGGCGGCGTCGCCGAGCGCCTTGCCCGTGCGCCGCAGCAGCGTCCCGTACAGCGGCCCGGACGCGCCGCCGACGGTGGAGATGAGCTGCCGCCCGGCGAGCGTCAGGACGTCGCCCGGTGTCGTGGGCGCCGCCTTTTCCAGCGCGGCCGTCACGGCCGTGAACCCGCGGTGCATGTTGGCGCCGTGGTCGGCGTCCCCGATGGCCGAGTCGAGCGCGGTGAGCCGTTCCGCCTCACGGTCGACGGACGCGGCGGTGGCGGCCATCCAGCGGCGGAAGAAAGCGGCGTCGAGCACGGGATCTCCTTGCGTCGTAGGTACGTTGGTCGCTGCGAACGCCGGGTCACATCCCCCAGCGCAGGGCCGGCGTCCGCACCGGCGCGTCCCACAGACGCAGCAGTTCCTCGTCGACCTGGCACAGGGTGACCGAGGCGCCCGCCATGTCCAGGGAGGTGACGTAGTTGCCGACGAGCGTGCGGGCCACCGTCACACCGCGCTCGCCGAGCACCCGCTGCACCTCGGCGTTGAAGCCGTACAGCTCCAGCAGCGGGGTCGCGCCCATGCCGTTGACCAGGGCGAGGACCGGGTTGCGCGGGGGCATGTCGTCCAGGATCGCGCCCACCGCGAAGTCGGCGATCTCACCCGAGGTCATCATGGCCCGCCGCTCGCGGCCCGGCTCGCCGTGGATGCCGATGCCCAACTCCAGCTCGCCGGGCGGCAGATCGAAGGTGGGGCTGCCCTTGGCGGGGGTGGTGACGGCGCTGAGGGCGACGCCGAAGCTGCGGGCGTTCTCGTTGACCTGCCGCGCGATGGACTCGACCCGCTCCAGCGGCTGCCCCTCGGCGGCCGCGGCGCCCGCGATCTTCTCCACGAACAGGGTGGCTCCCGTACCGCGCCGCCCCGCCGTGTAGAGACTGTCGGTGACCGCCACGTCGTCGTTGACGAGCACCTTCGCCACCTGGATGCCCTCGTCCTCGGCCAGTTCGGCCGCCATGTCGAAGTTGAGGACGTCGCCCGTGTAGTTCTTCACGACGAACAGCACGCCCTGCCCGCTGTCCACGGCCGCTGCGGCGCGCGCCATCTGGTCGGGCACCGGCGAGGTGAACACCTCGCCCGGGCAGGCGGCCGACAGCATCCCGGGCCCCACGAAGCCGCCGTGCAGTGGCTCGTGCCCGGAGCCGCCGCCGGAGACGAGCGCGACCTGTCCGGCCACCGGGGCGTCCCGCCGTACGATCACCCGGTTCTCCACGTCCACGGTCAGCTCGGGATGGGCTGCCGCCATCCCCCGCAGCGCGTCCGCCACCACGGTCTCCGGGACGTTGATGAGCATCCTCATGGGTACCTCCAATTGACGCTAACAGATGGCCCTCTGACCTGCATTTTCAGCTGGTCGGTACGGGTGGGCGGTGCCGGCGGACTCGGTGCTGTCGTGGTGATGGCCTGTCAGGTGGTCGGGGTGGACGTACGGACTTGGCGCAGGTGTTCCCCTGGCAGTATCGGCCTTGGGGCAGCGAAGGTCACGGCGGACGGCGAGACGGGTGCCGGTCGCTGGCCGCGGGGGCGAGGCGGGCGCCGGCGTCGGGGGTGCGCGGTGGGTTGTCGGGTGCGGGTGCGTTGTGGCTGGTCGCGCAGTTCCCCGCGTCCCTTTCGGGGCGGCTGTGTCGCCGTCGCGTGCAGTGGGGGTCGGGGGACGGGTTGGGGGTGCGTGGTGCGTTGTCGGGTGCGGGTGCGTTGTGGCTGGTCGCGCAGTTCCCCGCGCCCCTTTGGGGGCGGCTGTGTCGCCGTCGGTCCAGTGGGGGCTGGGGGGCGGCTCGGGGGTGCGCGGTGTGTTGCCGGGGCGCGGTCGGTGGGGCGCCGGAGCGAGGTGGGTGGCGGGCCGCAGGGGCGAGGCGGGGTGGCGGTCAGTGGGTCGCGGGCTTCGGCTGGAGCGCCGGACCGGCCTCGCCGCCCGCGGCCACGGCCCGGAACGCGGCCAGCGACTCGCGCAGCACCTGTGACAGCGCGCGCTCCTCGGCCGCCGCGGTCCAGCGCTCGAAGCCGACCTTGAAGACGGCCACCCCCGCCTCGGCGGTCAGGCTCGCGGCGGGCTCCGCGATGCCGCGCCGGCGCAGGGCGTCGGCGAGCGCGGCCGACAGCGACGCGAGCTTGATCAGCTCGCGCTCCATCAGTTCCGGGTTCGCCATGACCACGGCCTGGCGCCGCCGGGCATGGTCGCGGCGGTCGTGGAAGAGCGCGGACGCCGCCTCAAGCCCCGCCGCGACCGCGTCGATCGGCGCCGCGGACGGCGTGGCCCCGGCGACCGCGTCCACGAACAGCTCCTGCAGCGCGCCCGAGCCGTCGAACAGCACCTCGCGCTTGTCGGCGTAGTGCCGGAAGAAGGTCCGCTCGGTGAGACCGGCCCGCCCCGCGATCTCCGCCACCGTCGTCTGCTCGTAGCCCCGCTCGCTGTAGAGCGCCAAAGCCGCCTCTGCCAGGCGCCCGCGCGCGTTCGGCTCCCATCTGCCCATGGCCGGATCCTACGTGATGGCAGTGGCTGACATCGCGTGTTAGTGTCGATGACAGTCACTGACGTCAATTTTCTGAGGTCTCTCCCATGCGCATCTTCGTGACCGGAGCGTCCGGCTGGATCGGCTCCGCCCTCGTCCCCGACCTGATCGACGCGGGCCACCGGGTCGTCGGGCTCGCCCGCTCCGACGCCTCCGCCGCCGCTCTCACCGCCGCCGGGGCGGAAACGGTCCGCGGCACCCTGGACGACCTCGACGTCCTGGCCGGCGCCGCCGCCGCGTCGGACGGGGTGATCCATCTCGCCTTCAAGCACGACATCGCCTTCAGCGGTGACTTCGAGGGCGCCGCCGACGCCGACCGCCGCGCCGTGGACGTCCTCGGCGACGCCCTCGCGGGCACCGACCGCCCCTTCGTCCTCGCCTCCGGCCTCGCCGGCCTCAAGCCGGGGCAGGTGGCCACCGAGCGGGACGTGCCCACCGTCGACGGCTCGCCGGTGTCCCGGCGCGCGGCCACCGCCGCGGCGGTGCTCGGCCTCGCCTCACGGGGCGTGCGCTCCTGCGTGGTGCGGCTCTCCCCGACCTGCCACGGCGACGGGGACAACGGATTCATGGCGGCCCTGGTCGCCACCGCCCGCGCCAAGGGCGTCTCCGGCTACGTCGGCGACGGCGCCAACCGCTGGCCCGCCGTCCACCGCCTCGACGCCGCCCGGCTGTTCCGCCTGGCCGTCGAGCGGGCACCCGCGGGGACGGTGCTGCACGGCGTCGCGGAGGAGGGCGTCGCGATCCGTGACGTCGCCGAGGTGATCGGCCGCCACCTCGGTGTGCCCGTGACCTCCGTGGCCCCGAAGGCCGCGGCCGAGCACTTCGCCTGGCTGGGCGGCTTCGTCCAACTCGACGCCCCGGCGTCGAACACCCTGACCCGCGAGCTGCTGGACTGGCGGCCCACCGGTCCCGGGCTGCTCGAAGACCTCGACAAGGGCCACTACTTCCGCACCCCCGCCACCGCCTCCTGACCGCGGGGCCCGGCCGCACGCCCCGACGACTCGCCACCCGTGCCGCCCGGCGCCACCCGTGCCGCCCCGCCCGCCGTGCGGCCGGTTCCGTCCCCGCTCGCGCGGCCGGATCCGGCCTCCCGGCGGGCGCATCCGCTTCCCCGCCGTTTTCCTGACCCCCGCGTACCGCGCTAACGGCGGTACGCGTACGGTCGGGAAAACCGGGGGCGCAAGAAGGGGACGCGCCGGAAGGAGGTGGCTTCGTTGATCGACGAACTCGACCGGAACATCGTCCGGGCCCTCACCCGCGACGGACGCACGCCCTACACCACGCTCGCCCGTGAGCTGGGGGTCTCCGAGGCCACCGTGCGTCAGCGGGTGTCGCGGCTCCAGGACAGCGGCGCGCTGCGCATCGTCGCGCTGTGCAACCCGCTCACCCTGGGCCACCAGTCCGTCCGCCTGATGATCAGGGTGCGGGACCTGACCCCTCGCGCGGTCGCCAAGAGCCTCGCCGACATGCCGATGATCAACCACGTGGCGCTCTGCGCGGGCAGCCAGGACATCTTCCTGGAGGGCACCTGCCGGGACCAGGCCCAGCTGGTGCAGCTGCTCGACGAGATCAGGATGCTCCCCGGGGTGTCCCGGGTGCAGGTGCTGCTGCTCCTGGAGCTGTTCAAGGACTACTCCTGGAACGGGCTCAACAGCGCCGTCGGACAGGCCGTCGCCGGCGACTGAGCCGCGGGACAGGCCGTCGCCGGCGAGTGAACGGCCCGCCGGCGGCCGCCGCCCGGCTCACGGCGGCAGGATGCGCTGTTCGGGCGAGGCGGGCAGATCACGAAAGCCCGCCCACAGATAGCTGTCCTTCACCACTTCGAGCACGGTCAGCGCCTCCGCGTGCGCGACGCCGTTCACCCGCCGCACCCGCTCGGTCAGCAACTCGGACAGATGCGCCAGATCGCGGCAGCGGACATCCGTGATCAGATCGTAGGGGCCCACGCAGGACGCCACATAGCGCACCTCCGGCATCCGCGACAGCTCACGGGCGACCAGCGCCACCGGGATGTGCTGCACCCGCACCGCGAGATGGACCTCCACCTCGCCGAGCCGGACGGCGTCCGTCATGCCCACCACCTGAATCGCGCCGCGCCGCTGCAGCCGCTGGAAGCGCGCCCGCACCGAGGCCTCCGACAGACCTATCGAGCGGCCGATCTCCCCGAAGGACCGCCGGCCGTCGACGCGCAACTGGTCGATGATCTGCCGGTCCAGGTCGTCGATCACCGTGGTACCTCCACTCCCGTGCTTCCCGCCATCATCACCCCCCGTTGTTGCGCGGCGATTGCGAGATGCGCGGAATTCAGGCTGCGTTTCCACTGGATTCGATGCCGACGCCCCTGTTCAGGGCCGTACGGGCGGGCGGAAGCTGGTGCGCACACCACGGCCGGGTGATCACTTGGGCCGTGCGGGACCGCCCGTGAGGAGGCACAGCCCATGCAGGAACCCCCGTTCGCCGCGCGGCGTCCGCGGTGACCGTGACCGCGACGCCGCCGGCGCTCGCCACCGCGCCGCCGACCGCCCCGGCGTCCCGCAGCCGCCTGCGGTACCACGGGGCCACCCTCGCCCTTCTGGCGCCCGCCGGTATCACCGTCGTGGCACTGGTGCTCCTGCCGCTGGCCCTGGTGGTGCGCAACAGCTTCGCCGCGCCGGACGCCTACGGCGGCGTACAGGGCGGCTTCACCCTCGCCAACTACCGCGAGCTGATCGACCCGGTGTACCTGAAGGTCTTCGGCTACAGCCTCGGCATGGCGGCCCTGAACACCGCTGTGTGCCTGGTCCTCGGCTATGTGGTGGCCACCTATCTGGCCGGCCGTCCGGCGCGGCGGCAGGGCATCCTGCTCCTGCTGATCATCGTGCCGTTCTGGACGGACTTCCTGGTGCGCACCTTCGCCTGGATCAATCTGCTCAGCCCGGGCGGCCCGGTCAACACGCTCACCGACGCCGCCGGTCTCACCGACGGCCCGGCCCAGTGGATCCCCAGCCAGGGCGCCTCGTTCATCGGACTCGTCTACGCCTTCCTGCCCACCGCCGTCTTCCCCATCTACGCCACGCTGCGCGGCGTCGACCCGTCGCTGGGGGAGGCCGCCCGGGACCTGGGCTGCGGCTGGTGGCGGGTGCACACCAAGGTGCTGCTGCCCCTCGTACGGCCCGGTCTGCTCGCCGCGGCGCTGCTCACCTTCATCCCGACACTCGGTGTCTTCGTGATCCCGGTCCTGCTCGGCGGCGGCAAGGACCAGCTCGTCGGCAACCTGATCGTCACGCTCTACACCGAGTTCCGCAACCAGCCCATGGGGGCGGCGGCCTCCGTCGTGCTGCTCGCCCTGATGACCGTGTCGGTGGCGGTCCTCGGCACCGCCGCCCGCCGGCTGAGGAGGAAGGCGTCATGAAAAGCCGCGCCGCCCGCACCGGGCGCCTGCCCGACGCCGTGACCGGCTGGCTCGCCCGGGGCGTCATCGTCTTCCTGTACGTGCCGATCGTCGTCGTCGTGGTGCTCTCCTTCAACGACTCCGAACTCACCTACAAGTGGGGCGGGTTCAGCACCCGCTGGTACGGCGTGCTCGCGGGCGACACCGATCTGCTCGCCGCGCTGCGAGTCAGCGCCGAGGCCGGGGTGGTCTCGGCGACGCTCGCCACCCTCGGCGGACTGTTCGCCGCGATGGGCATGGCCCGGCTGGGCCCGCGCGGGCGGGCGCTGTTCTCCGGCAGCCTGTTCCTGCCGCTGGTGATCCCGGAGATCGTGCTCGGCGTCGCCCTGCTGTCCGTGTTCGGCACCCTGCGGGCGAGCCTCGGCATGACCTCGCTCGTCCTCGGCCATCTGGTGGTGACCCTGCCCTACGCGGCCCTGATCGTGATCGGCGCGCACCGCGCCCTTGACCCGTCCCTCGACGAGGCCGCCACCGACCTCGGCTGCGGCGCCTGGCAGCGGTTCCGCCTGATCACCCTGCCGCTGCTGAAACACGCACTGCTGGCCTCCTGGCTGCTGTGCTTCACGATCTCCTTCGGCAACATCGTGATGTCCACCTTCACCGGCGGCGTCGGCACCACGACCCTGCCGCTGCGGGTGTACTCCCTGCTCAAGACGGGCCTCACCCCGGAGATCAACGCGCTGGGCACCCTCCTGGTGCTGTTCACCTTCCTGATCATCCTCGGCGCCGGGCTGCGGCAGATGCGCCGCGTCCTCGTGGACGACCCCACCTGACGGCCGCCGCACCCCGCGTTCCTCCCGCGCACCCTGCTCCCGACCGCGCCGGCGCGGTCCCGCCCCTCCCGCGCCCGCCGCGCCCCACCGCCTCTGGCCCCGCCCGCACCTGCACCCGCACGCACATCCGCGCCCGTGCGTCCTCGCACACCCCGGCACGTTCCCGAAAGGCCTCGTCATGCCCCGTACCACCGTCCCCAGAACCCTTCTCGCCACCGGCGTGCTCACCGCCACCGCCGTGCTCGCCACCGGCTGCGGCGGCTCCGGCTCCGACGCCGTCTCGTCCTCCGGCGGCGGCAAGGAACTGCACGTCTACGCCTGGGCCGGGGAGATCCCCGACTCCGTGGTCAAGGGCTTCGAGAAGGAGACCGGCATCAAGGTCACGATCGACACCTTCGACAGCAACGAGACCATGACCGCCAAGCTCGGCTCCGGCTCCTCCGGTTACGACCTGGTCGAACCCAGCCAGTACACGGTGCAGCAGCTGATCGGACAGAACCTCATCCAGGAGCTGGACCACTCGAAGATCAAGGGCCTCGGCAACCTGGCGCCCAAGTTCCGCACCGCGTCCTACGACCCGGGCAACAAGTACAGCGTCCCGTGGATCTGGGGCACCACCGGCTTCGCCTACAACGACACCTGTATCAAGTCGGCGACCAGCTGGAAGACGCTCTTCGACGGCACGTACAAGGGCAAGTTGTACATGCTCGACAACATGCTCGCGGCCTACATCGCCGGCCTCCAGGTCACCGGACATCGGGCCACCAGCACCGACAAGGACGAGATCGCGCAGGCCACCGAGGCGCTGCAGAAGCAGAAGAAGATACTCGCCGGCTACAACTCCACCAACTACCCGCAGTTGCTGTCCACGGGCCAGGCGTGCGCGGCCGAGGCGTGGAGCGGCACCGCCATGGCCAAGGTCGTGGCCTCCGACCCCCATGTGCACTACGTCATCCCGGAGGAGGGCGGCTCCATCTGGACGGACGGCCTCGCCATCCCCAAGGGCGCGAAGAACCTGACGTCGGCGTACAAGTTCATCACCTACGCGCTGCGTCCCGAGGTCGCCGCGAAGGCCACCGACGACGGTTCCTCCGCCAGCGCCAACCAGGCCGCCCGCAAGCTGATCAAGGACAAGGCGGCCCTGGAGAACACCGCGATCTACGCGCCCGACGCGGCCATCGCCAAGGCGGACTTCCTGCTCGACCCGGGCACCGCCATGCAGTACTTCCAGCAGGGCTGGACCAAGGTCAAGGCGTCCTGACATGGCAGCGCCTCACCCTGTGTCCGCCGACCCCACGACCGCGGCCGTGAGTCTCTTCGGCGTCGGAAAGATCTTCGGCAGCACGCACGCCGTGCGCGACGTGACCCTCGACATCCACCGCAACGAGTTCTTCTCCATCCTCGGCCCGTCGGGCTGCGGGAAGACCACGCTGATGCGGATGATCACCGGCTTCGAGGAGCCCACCGAGGGCAGCATCGAACTCGGCGGCACCCCGGCGACCGGTCTCCCGGCACACAAACGCGACCTGAACATGCTCTTCCAGAGCTACGCCCTCTTCCCGCACCTCAGCGTCGCCGACAACGTTGCGTTCGAACTGAAGGTGCGCAAGCTGCGGCCGAGGGCGCAGATCGCCGCCGCGGTGGACGAGGCCCTGGCCCTGGTCCGGCTGACGGGCTTCGGCGACCGGGCCGTCGCCCAGCTCTCGGGCGGCCAGCGACAGCGCGTCGCCATCGCCCGCGCACTCATCGCCCGGCCCTCCCTGCTGCTGCTCGACGAGCCGCTCGGCGCCCTCGACAAGAAGCTGCGCGCCGAGATGCAACTGGAGCTGAAGAAGATCCAGCGCGAGGTCGGGGTCACCTTCGTGACCGTCACCCACGACCAGGAGGAGGCGCTGACCATGTCCGACCGGATCGCCGTCATGAACGGCGGCCGGGTGGTCCAGGTCGACACCCCCGAGGGCGTCTACGAGCGGCCCGCCACCCGCTTCGTCGCCTCCTTCATCGGCACCTCCAACTTCCTCACCGGCACCGCGGACGGCACCCGTCTCGCCGTGCCGGGGCTCGGCACACTGCCGGTGCCCCGCACGGACCGCACGGGCGAGGCACACCTCGCGGTGCGCCCCGAACACATCCGGGTCTGCGGCGAGGAGAGCGGGATCCCGGCCGGCCGCGCCGCGCTGCGGGGCACCCTGCGGCAGTCGGTCTACCTCGGCAGCGCCGTGCGCCACCACCTCACCCTCGACGACGGCAGCGCGTTCGTCGCCGAGACACATCCCACGGAAGCGGCCCATCCGGCGCCCGGCAGCCCGGTGTGGGCGCACTGGAACCCGGACGCCTCCCGGCTGCTCGCCGAATGACCGCCCCGCTCCCGGTCCCGCACGACCACCACCACAGCAAGGAGACACGACCGTGAAGGTCGCCGCCGCCCAGTACGCCCCCACCGCCGACATCGCGGGGAACCTCGCGGTCGTCGAGACCATGGCCGGTGAAGCCGTGGCCGCCGGCGCCGAACTCGTCGTCTTCCCCGAGGAGGCGATGATCCCCGCGGAGGCCGCCGACGGGCCACTGCATCTGACCGCCGAGGCCCATTGGCCCTTCTTCCTCGGCGAGTTGTCGCGGATCGCCGCCGCCCACGGCATCGCCGTGATCGCCGGCGGCTACGAACCGAGCGGCGACTCCCTGCCGTACAACACCATCGCCGCCGTCTCCGCGGACGGCGAACTCCTCGGCCGCTACCGCAAGATGCACCTCTACGACGCCTTCGACTACCGCGAGTCCCGTCAGGTGCAGCGCGGCGACGAGGGCCCCTGCGTGGTGCGGATCGGGGAGTTCAACGTCGGCCTGGTCAACTGCTACGACCTGCGCTTCCCCGAGTTCACCCGGACCCTCGTCGAGATGGGCGCCGACCTGCTGTCCGTGTCCGCGGCCTGGGTGCGCGGCCCGCTGAAGGAGGACCACTGGACGACGCTGCTGCGCACCCGTGCGATCGAGAACACCTGCTGGGTCGTGGCCGCCTCGCTCACCACCCCCGACTGCATCGGCATGAGCATGGCCATCGACCCGCTGGGGGTCGTGCGCGCCGCGCTCGGTGAGGAGGAACGCGCCCTGTGCGTGGTCGAGGCGGACAAGCACCGCATCGACCGGGCCCGCACCATCCTGCCCGTCCTGCGCAACCGCCGCATCATCATCGGACCGAGGTGACGACCATGCCCCTGGACATCCGCGATCTCGCGCAGATACCGCCCCTGGACGCCGAGTTGGCGGCCCGCCTCGCCGACGTCGACTTCCCCACCCTCGGCCACTACCTGGAGGAGGGCTTCTGCGATCCGGCGCTGCGCCGCCTCGCCGGCCGCGGCAGGCTCGTCGGCCGTGCCGTCACCGTACGGATCACCGCCACCGACTCCACCCTGCTGCACCATGCCGCGTCCCTCGTCGGACCGGGCGACATCGTGGTCGTGGACTGCGGCGGCGACCGCCGCCACGCCCCGCTCGGCGAGGTCGTGGCGCACGCCCTGGCGGCCCGCGGCGCGGCCGGCGCCGTCGTGGACGGCGTCTGCACCGACATCGGCGCCCTGCGCGAGATCGGCCTGCCCGTCCACGCGTACGGCACCTCGCTGCTCACCACCAAGCTGCACGGCATCGCAGACGGAGCCCTGAACGCGCCCGTCAGCTGCGGCGGCGTACCGGTGCGGGCCGGCGACCTGGTCCTCGGCGACGACAACGGTCTGCTCGTCGCGCCGGCCGCCCGGCTCGCCGCCGTCGTCGACGAGGCGCTGGCCGACGACGCCGAGGAGCCGGACCTCATCGCCGCGCTGCACCGGGGAGAGCGGCTGGGAGACCTCACCGGGGCCACCCGCACCGTCGAGAACCTGCTGCACCCCGCCTCCACCCCGGCGTGACCACGGCCCCTTTCGGCCACCCACCCCTTCGCAAGGAAGCACCCATGTTCCTCAAGGCAGCCATCAACGGCGGGCGTACCCGTACCGAGCACCCCGCCGTGCCGCTGACCCCCGAGGAGATCGCCGCGGACACCGCCGCGGTGCTCTCCTCCGGCGCCGATGTCGTCCACTTCCACGTCCGCACCGCGGACGGCGGCCAGACGATCGAGCCCGACGCCCTCGCCGACGTCCTGCGCGCCATCCGCTCCGCGGCGCCCGCCGCGGTCGTCGGCACCACCACAGGCCTGTGGACCTGCTCCGGACCCCAGGAGCGGTACGACCTGGTCAAGGCGTGGGAGGTACTGCCGGACTTCGCCTCGGTGGCCTTCAGCGAGGAGGGCGCGGCGGAGACCGCCGCGCTCGTCACCGCCCGGGGCATGACCCTGGAGAGCGCCGTGTGGAGCACGGACGACGTGCCCGCGCTGCTCGCCTCGCCGACGCTGGCGGACAACACGCGCATCCTGATCGAGCCGATGGACGAGGACCCGGACACGGCGGTCGCCCACGCGCGCGAGATGGCCGCCCGCATCCGCGCCGCCGGGGTCGGCTGCCCGCTGCTCTACCACGGCGAGGCGGCCACCACCTGGCCCGTGCTGCGCGCCGCCGTCCACGACGGGCACCAGATCCGCATCGGCTTCGAGGACGGCGTCCACCTCCCGGACGCCACCCCGGCCGGGCGCAACGCCGACCTGGTCAGGGCCGCCCGCGCCCTCGCCGCGCACTGACACCGGCCGCCCCGGTCCGGCCCGGGCGGCGGGGCGCCCGGTCGGCTAGGCTCCGCGGCATGCGGATCTCCGTCTCCTCGGACATGGACGAACCCGTCGCCCGGCTCGTTGTCGCGGAGCTGCGCCGGCGCGGGCACGAGGTGCGCGCGCACGGCGCGCTTCGGCCCGGGGCCGACCCGCAGTGGGCGGTCTGCTCCGAGGCGGCGGCCCGGGACGTCGCCGCCGGCACGGCGGACCAGGCCGTCGTGTGCTGCTGGACCGGAACCGGCGCCTCGATCGCCGCGAACAAGGTGCCGGGCGTACGGGCGGCGCTGTGCACGGACGCCTACACCGCCGAGGGCGCCCGCCGCTGGAACGACGCCAACGTCCTGGCCCTCGGTCTGCGCCTGACCTCCGAGCCGGTCCTCAAGGAGATCCTCGACGCCTGGTTCGCGACCACCCCCAGCGAGGCCCCCGAGGACCGCACCAACATGACCCACCTCACCCACCTGGACACCCCCCACCCAAACCCATGACCCGGAGCCACACTGGCGCCCCAAAGGGGCGCGGGGAACTGCGCGCCCGGCCACCACCCACCCGCACCCGGCCACGGACGCGCCCACGACGGCGGGCCCCGGACCCAAGCGGGATGGCATAGGGCTGCACTGGCGCCCCATAGGGGCGCGGGGAACTGCGCGCCCGGCCACAACCCACCCGCACCCGGCCACGGACGCGCCCACGACGGCGGGCCCCGGACCCAAGCGGGATGGCACAGGGCTGCACTGGCGCCCCAAAGGGGCGCGGGGAACTGCGCGCTCAACCACAACCCACCCGCACCCGGCCACCGACGCGCCGCACCACGACGAGCCCCCGACCCGCCAAAAAACTCACCGCGCCGACCCCGAAGAACGCCGCCAAAACGCCGTAGGTGTCAGTGGGCCCCCAACCCACCCCCACCGAACGAGCCGCTTGACCCCTTGCTCCACCGCGGCCGGTCCTTCGACTCGCTGGGCCGGGTCTGCTGATTGCCCAACTCGTACGGGGTGAGCGGACGCCCGCCCTCCGGAGTCTTCGGCACCTCTTCGGACTCCCGGTTCTGCCGGACCTCGTGCACCGCACCGCCCGGAGGCAGATGCGGCTGCTCTTCGGGGCGCGGCCGGGGCGATTCGCGGTACTTGACACGGGAGCCCAGCCAGAAGCCCCCGGCGAGCAGCGCGAGGACGGCCACAGCCACCACGAAGAGCCCGAGACTCAGCAGGCCGCTCGGCGCGGCCATCTGCATCGATACGGTACTCATAGCAAGGGAATACCCCTGTCATAACGGGGTGAACCGGACGCTTTCCGTCGCTCGTCGCCTACGCCCGGTGACACTGCCCCCCAACGGTTTGCACCGGGCCGGGCCGCCGCCGCGCAACCCGCACCGGCCCGGGTTTGACCCGCCCCGACCGGGCTACCCGGCGCGTGTGACACCGACGACTTCCGAGCAGGAGCTGTACCGCTTCCTGGAGGACCGCTTCGCCTGTGCGCAGGCGTGCACCGAGTGCGCCCGGGCCTGCGCGGTGCGCGCGAGCCTTCTGGACCCGGACGGGACCGACGAGCCGGAGCGGGTGCGGCGGCAGGGCATCCTGTGCGCGGAGGTGTGCGACACCACCTGCCGCATGCTGTCCGAACAGAACTGCCAGGACCAGACGGGGCTGCGGATCCAGCTGGAGTGGTGCCGCGCGGTCTGCCTCGACAGCGCCGTGGCCTTCGAGGGGCGGTCCGGCGCGCGGGCGGCGGCGGAGGCGTGCCGGGCGTGCGCCCGGGCCTGCGCCGACTTCGTGGCGGCACTCGGCTGACTTCCGCGACCGCCCGCCCGAGATCGCCCCGCCGCCCCGGCCGTGCTCTCGGCATGCCCGGAGCGCGCGTCTTCCCACGGCCTCCCGGCGAGGCGCACGACCCTCCCCGCTCTTGTGCGCCCGCCGGGCTCCCCATGACTTCTCCGAGGGCCGCCATTCCCAATTTCTGTAACACGTTCTACGGTGTGCGCCGTCAGGACCGGCCGACGGGAACCTGGAGGCGCCGTGCACCTCGACCACACGCCCGAGCAGCAGCGGCTGCGCACCGAACTGCGCGCCTACTTCGCCGGCCTGGTGCCGGACAACGCGTACGCCCGCTACGCCGACCCGGCCGCGCAGAAGCGGTTCTACCGTGACACGATCAGGCGGCTCGGCGCGGACGGCTGGCTCGGCGTGGGCTGGCCCGAGGAGTACGGCGGGCGCGGGCTGACGGCGATGGAGCAGTTCATCTTCTTCGACGAGGCCGCGCAGGCCGGCGTACCGCTGCCCCTCATGGCGCTGAACACGGTCGGCCCGACCCTGATGCGGTTCGGCAGCGACGAACAGAAGGCGTACTTCCTGCCGCGGATCCTCTCCGGCGAGATCGACTTCGCCATCGGCTACAGCGAGCCGGACGCCGGCACGGACCTCGCGTCCCTGAAGACCCGCGCCGTGCGCGACGGCGACGAGTACGTCGTCAACGGGCAGAAGATCTGGACCACCAACGGCGACACCGCGGACTGGGTGTGGCTGGCCGTGCGCACCGATCCGGGTGCGCCGCCGCACAAGGGCATCACCATGCTCCTGGTGCCGACCTCCGATCCCGGCTACTCCTGCACCGTCATCACCACCCTCGCCTCGCACGACACCACGGCCAGTTACTACGAGGACGTCCGCGTCCCCGTCTCCCGCCGGGTCGGCGCCGAGAACCAGGGCTGGCGGCTGATCACCAACCAGCTCAACCACGAACGCGTCACCCTCGCCGCGCACGGCACGATGGCGATCCGCGCCCTGCACGACGTCCAGCGCTGGGCCAGAGGGACCAAGCTCGCCGACGGCCGCCGCGTGATCGACCTCTCCTGGGTGCGCAACCGGCTGGCCAGGACCCACACCAGACTGGACGCGATGAAGCTGCTCAACTGGCGGATGGTGAACGCCGTCGAGGACGGCAGCCTCACCCCGCAGGACGCCTCCGCGGTCAAGGTGTACGGATCCGAGGCCCGCCGCGACGCCTACGCCTGGCTCATGGAGGTCGTCTCAGCGGCGGGCCCCCTGAAGGAGGGCTCGGCCGGCGCGGTCCTGCACGGTGAGCTGGAACGCGGCTACCGCTCGGCGGTGATCTTCACCTTCGGCGGCGGCAACAACGAGATCCAGCGCGAGATCATCTCGTGGATCGGCCTGGGGATGCCACGGGTGCGGCGCTGAGGATCGTTTCAAGTAGGCTCACGGACACGTCAGTTGTGGCCTGGGCGTGGTTCGGCACGCAAAGGGTCCGCGCTGCGCCCGACACAGAAGGAGGTGCCGATGGCCACCTGCCGCGGCATGGACGTGTCCGCCTACCAGGGCACCCAGAACTGGGCCGCCCACAAGGGCGACGGCGTCGTGTTCGCCTTCGCCAAGGCCAGTGAGGGCCGGCGCTCCCGGGACGCGAAGTTCGACAGCCACATCACCGGGATCATCAAGGCCGGACTGGTGCCCGGCGCCTACCACTTCGCCTGGCCCAACCAGGACGTCGACGAGGAGGCCGCGAACTACATCGGCGCGGTCCGGGCCCATGCGAAGAAGGGGTTCACCCACTGGCTCGACCTCGAACGCTACGCGGACGGCCGCAACTACAGCGGCCGCAGCGCCGCCCAGATCAAGTCCTGGGCCGCCGCCTGGATCGCCGCCGTACGGGCCGCGTTCCCCGGGCAGCGCGTCGGTGTCTACACCAGCGGCGACGACCTCGCCGCCGGCCGTGTGCCCGACGGCGTCCCCCTCTGGTACCCGGCCTACCCCTGGGGCGCCGCCTCGTACAGCAGGGCGGAGGCCGCGGCCCGGCCCCGGCCCAGCGGACGGGCCCCGCTCATCTGGCAGTTCACCAGCCTGCCCGTCGACCGATCCATCGCCTATCTGTCCGAGGCGGGCCTGCGCGCCTGGGCCGCGGGCGACACCTCCGAGGAGGACGAGATGCCCCAGTACGTGAACCTCGGGCTCGCAAAGCCCTACAAGCTGAGCCCTGGCGCCTGGGACTCGATCGAGTTCACCAAGGAGTGGTCGGACGAGACCGGCGACCACGCCACCGACGGCAGCGTCTGGGCGCGCGGCCCGGCCCGCTTCACCGGCAGCGTCAGCCTGTACCTCACCGGGCTGCCGGCCGGCGCGGTCGTCCAGGCCCGCATGTCCGAGTACCAGGGCGACAAGCACGAGGCCGACCACCCCATCCACGAGATCATCGGCACCGCCGGCGGCACCTTCGCCGTGATCCCGTTGACGAAGCGGCTCGCGAAGGGCCGCGGCATGCGCGTCCGGCTGCTCAACCAGTCCGGCTCCCCGGTCACCGTCAGCAGCGCCGTACTGACCCTGCTCGTGTGGAAGGAGAGCTGACCCGCGCCGCCGGCCCGGCACGAAACGCACCGGGCCGGGCCGCCGCCGCGGCACCGGTCGGCATCTGACACCGGCGCGCGGGCACCCGAAACCCCGGCTCGTGGCGCGCCACGCGGGTGAGGCGGGCCGGGCGGGTCGACGCGGCCGACCCGGGACACCGCACCGTCAGCCGTCGCGTCCCGGCACGCCTCTGGCCGACGTAGATCATCACGTGTTACGAAGAACCATGCCTGCACACGAGGGATCCCGCGCGTACGACGCCGTCATCGTCGGCGGCGGCCACAACGGGCTGGTCGCGGCCGCCTATCTGGCCAGGGCCGGACGGTCCGTGCTGGTCCTGGAACGGCTCGGCCGCACCGGGGGCGCGGCCGTGTCGACCCGCCCGTTCACCGGTGTCGACGCCCGGCTGTCCCGCTACTCCTACCTGGTCAGCCTGCTGCCCCGGAAGATCGTGCGGGACCTGGGCCTCACCTTCCGCGTCCGCGGCCGCACCATCTCCTCCTACACCCCGGCGGTGCGCGCCGGGCGCCCCACCGGGCTGCTGGTCGGCGGCGGCGAGCGGCGCACCCGGGAGTCCTTCGCCCGGCTGACCGGCGGCGCGCACGAGTACGCGGCCTGGCAGCGGTTCTACGGCATGACCGGCAAGGTCGCCCAGCGGGTCTTCCCGACCCTGACCGAACCGCTGCCCACCCGCGACGAGCTGCGCCGCCGCATCGACGACGAGGACGCCTGGCGCGCCCTGTTCGAGGAGCCCATCGGGACCGCGATCGAGCGGGAGTTCGAGGACGACCTGGTCCGGGGCGTCGTCCTCACCGACGCCCTCATCGGCACCTTCGCCGACGCCCACGACCCCGCCCTGCCGCAGAACCGCTGCTTCCTCTACCACGTCATCGGGGGCGGCACCGGCGCCTGGGACGTGCCCGTCGGCGGCATGGGCGCCCTCACCGACGCGCTGGCCGCCGCAGCGCGCACGGCGGGCGCCACCCTCGCGACCGGGCACGAGGCCGTCCGCGTCGACACCGACGGACACCGCGCCGAGGTCGCCTACCGTACGGCCGACGGCGAGGGCGTCGTCGCCGCCCGGCACGTCCTCGTGGGCGCATCGCCGCAGGAACTCGCCGCCCTCACCGGCGAGGCGCCGCCCGCCCCCGCCGAGGGCGCCCAGCTGAAGGTCAACATGCTGCTCAAGCGGCTGCCCGCGCTGCGCGACCCCACCGTCGACCCCCGGCAGGCGTTCGCCGGCACGTTCCACATCGCGGAGGGCTACGGGCAACTGGCCGCTGCCCACGCCGAGGCCGCCTCGGGCCGGCTGCCCGCCGCACCGCCCAGCGAGATCTACTGCCACACCCTGACCGACCCCTCGATCCTCGGCCCCGACCTGGCCGCCCGCGGCTACCAGACCCTCACCCTGTTCGGCCTGCACACCCCCGCCCGGCTGTTCGCCGGCGACAACGACGCCGCACGCCGTCAACTGCTGAAGGCGACGCTCGCGCAGCTCGACGCCCACCTCGCCGAGCCCCTGGTCGACTGCCTGGCGACCGACGCCGACGGCCGCCCGTGCATCGAGGTGAAGACCCCGCTCGACCTGGAGCGCGACCTGCGCCTGCCCGGCGGCAACATCTTCCATCGCGCGCTGGCCTGGCCCTACGCCCAGGAGGGCACCGGCCGCTGGGGCGTGGAGACCCGGCACGCCAACGTCCTGCTGTGCGGGGCGGGAGCGGTGCGCGGCGGCGGGGTGAGCGGAGTGCCGGGACACAACGCGGCGATGGCGGTGCTGGAGCGGGGCTGAAAAGACGGGGGAGCCAGAGGAGACGGGCGGGCACGGCGGTGCGGGCCGGGCCACGAGGCCCGGCCCGCACCGTCAGTCGGCCGACGGCCGCCAGCCCGCCGCCGTGACGCGGGCCGCGTCCGCCGGGCGCGCGCCGTCGAAGACCACGGCATCGCCGGCCTCCACGCGCAGCGCGTCGACGTAGGCGCCGCGGCCCACATAGAGCCGGTCCGTGCTGTACCGCCAGCGCAGCACGAGCCGCCGGTCGGCCGGGAGGTCCGCGGTCAGCCGGTGCCAGACGCGGCCCGACCAGCCGGTGGCCGTGCCGTCCGGGTGTTCCCGGGACTCCTCGCCGGGTCGGGCCGTGGTGAACGGCACCGGACGCCAGGAGCCGCCGCCGTCCGCGGAGGCTTCCAGGACCAGCGTGTCCGAGCGGGGCTCGGTGTCCCACCACAGGGCACAGCGCAGCCGCGCCCCGCCGGCACGGGTGTCGAGCGGGGGCAGGGTGAGCGTGGCGGTCGTGGCGTTCGCCAGGCCCGAGAACCAGGCCGTGCGGCCCTCGGCGGGACGGACCGGAACGGCCCGCGCCAGATGCGTGCCGGCGGCGACCCGGGGAGCGGAACCGGACCGCCAGGTGCGCACGGGATGCACCGAGTTGCCGAGCACCACGAGGAAGGAGTCGGTGGTCGGGTCGAGCACCAGGGAGGTGCCGGTGAAGCCGGTGTGCCCGGCGGTGCGCGGAGTGGCCATCGCACCCATGTACCAGTGCTGGTACAGCTCGAAGCCGAGGCCGTGCTCGTCGCCCGGGAAGCCGGTGTTGAAGTCGGTGAACATCAGCTCCACGGACTGCGGCCGCAGGATGCGGGTGCGCCCGTAGACGCCGCCGTTCAACAGCGTACGGGCGAGCACCGCCAGGTCCCAGGCGCAGGAGAACACCCCGGCGTGGCCCGCGACACCGCCCAGGCTGTAGGCGTTCTCGTCGTGCACCTCGCCCCAAACGAGCCCCCGGTCCAGGCCGGACCACGGCCTGCGCGCGTCCTCCGTCGCCGCGATCCGCGGCCTCCAGGAGGCGGGCGGGTTGTAGCGGGTGCGGCGCAGGCCGAGCGGGGCGGTGATCCCGTCGCGCAGCAGGACGTCCAGCGGGCGGCCGGTGACCCGTTCGAGGACGAGCTGGAGGGAGATCAGGTTCAGGTCCGAGTAGAGGTAGGCGGTGCCCGGCGGGCTGACCGGCGCCTCGTTCCAGATGAGCCGGAGCTTGTCCTCGTACGCGGGGGCGTCGTACAGCGGGATCCAGGCGCGGAACCCCGAGGTGTGCGTGAGGAGATGACGTATCGTCACCTCCTGTTTGCCGGCGGCGCCGAACTCCGGGAGGTACGAGGCGACGGGCCGCTCCAGCTCGATGGTGCCCCGCTCCAGTTGCTGGACGGCGAGCAGCGAGGTGAAGAGCTTGGAGACGGAGGCCAGGTCGAAGACCGTGTCCTTGGCCATCGGGATCTGCCGGCCGGCCGGGAACTCCACGCCGGTGTCGGTCTTCTCGTCGTAGGCCGCGTAGCGCACGGCCGTCCCGATGGGCCGGTGCAGGGCCACGGTGCCGCCGCGCCCGGCGAGCAGGACGGCGCCCGCGTACCAGGGGTGCGCGGGGGAGGGGCCGAGGAAGGTCTCGGCGTCGGCGACGAGCAGGCGCAGATGCTCGGCGAGCAGGCCGGCGCGTTCGGCCGAGCCGTAGCGCAGGGTGGGGTGGCCGGCCGCCGGGGCGGCGGCGGCCGGACCCGCGGGCCAGGGGCCGAGCGTGAGCGCGCCGCCCAGCGTCAGGGCGCCGATGCCCAGTCGGCGCCGGGTCAGCCCGGCCGCCGTAGTGCCCGGCACGTCGTCGGTCATGTGGGGCTCCCGTCTGAAAGTAACTTTCGGGGTTTGCCGTGCGCGGTGAAACTTTCCTGTCAGACGTGGAGTGTGTCAACGGTGCGCGCACCCCGGCGCGGCCCCCGAAGAATCTGACGCTGTATCAGAAAAGGGCTTCCGTCGTTCCGAGGACTGCGGCATCCTGCGCCCATGCAGACGGAGCTGAGCAAGCAACTGGGAGTCGAGCACGCCGTCTTCGGCTTCACGCCGTTCCCCGCCGTCGCCGCGGCCATCAGCCGGGCCGGCGGATTCGGCGTGCTCGGCGCGGTCCGCTACACCGCACCCGACGACCTCAAACGCGACCTCGACTGGATCGAGGCGCACACCGACGGCCGGCCCTACGGCCTCGACGTCGTCATGCCCGCCAAGAAGGTCGAGGGCGTCACCGAGGCCGACGTCGAGGCGATGATCCCCGAGGGACACCGCCGTTTCGTCGCCGACACCCTCGCCAAGTACGGCGTGCCCGAACTCGCCGCGGGCGAGCCGTCCGGCTGGCGCATCACCGGCTGGATGGAACAGGTCGCCCGCAGCCAGCTCGACGTCGCCTTCGACTACCCGATCCGGCTCCTCGCCAACGCCCTCGGCTCCCCGCCCGCCGACGTCGTGGCCCGCGCCCACGACCGGGGCGTGCTCGTCGCCGCGCTCGCCGGCAGCGCCCGGCACGCCCGCAAACACCGCGACGCGGGCATCGACATCGTCGTGGCACAGGGCTACGAGGCGGGCGGCCACACCGGGGAGATCGCCTCCATGGTGCTGACCCCCGAAGTGGTGGACGCCGTCGACCCGCTGCCCGTGCTGGCGGCCGGCGGCATCGGCAGCGGCCAGCAGGTGGCGGCGGCACTGAGCCTGGGCGCCCAAGGAGTGTGGCTGGGCTCCATATGGCTGACCACCACAGAGGCGGAGCTGCAATCCCCCGCTCTCACCCGCAAGCTGCTCGCGGCCGGGTCCGGCGACACCGTCCGCTCGCGCGCCCTCACCGGGAAACCCGCGCGCCAGTTGCGCACCGAGTGGACCGACGCCTGGGACGACCCGGACGGGCCCGGCACCCTGCCCATGCCGCTGCAGGGACTGCTGGTCGCCGAGGCGGTCTCCCGCATCCAGAAGTACGAGGTCGAGCCGCTGCTCGGCACCCCCGTCGGTCAGATCGTCGGCCGGATGACCGAAAGGCGCGACGTCCGGGCCGTCCTCGACGACCTCACCCGCGGCTTCGAGCGGGCCGTCGACCGCATCAACCGCATCGCCGGAAGGAGCGGCCAGTCGTGACCACACCCCCCACCGGCTTCTGGGCCCAGGCCGCCCAGCAGCCCGACCGCACCGTCCTCGTCGCCCCCGACGGCGAGGACTGGCGGGCCGGACGGCTGCACGCCGCCGCCAACCGGCTCGTGCACGGCCTGCGCGCCGCGGGCCTGGAGCGCGGCGACGCCCTCGCCGTCGTGCTGCCCAACGGCGTCGAATTCCTCACCGCCTATCTGGCCGCCACCCAGGCCGGGTTCTACCTCGTGCCCGTCAACCACCACCTCGTCGGCCCCGAGATCGCCTGGATCGTCGCCGACTCGGGCGCCAAGGTGCTCATCGCGCACGAGCGGTTCGCCGGCCCCGCCCGCCGTGCCGCCGACGAGGCCGGCCTGCCGGCGACCCACCGGTACGCGGTCGGCACCGTCGAAGGCTTCAGGCCGTACGCCGAACTCCTCGACGGACACAGCGAGTCGCCGCCCGCCGAGCGCACCCTCGGCTGGGTGATGAACTACACCTCGGGCACCACGGGCCGGCCCCGCGGCATCCGGCGCCCGCTGGTCGGCAAGCCCCCCGAGGAGGCATACCTCGGCGGGTTCCTCGGCATCTTCGGCATCAAGCCGTTCGACGACAACGTCCACCTGGTCTGCTCGCCGCTCTACCACACGGCCGTGCTCCAGTTCGCCGGCGCCTCCCTGCACATAGGGCACCGGCTGGTGCTGATGGACAAGTGGACACCCGAGGAGATGCTGCACCTCATCGACACCCACCGCTGCACCCACACCCATATGGTCCCCACACAGTTCCACCGCCTCCTGGCGCTCCCCGAGCACATACGGCGGTCCTACGACGTCTCCTCCATGCGGCACGCCATCCACGGCGCCGCACCCTGCCCCGACCATGTGAAACGGGCCATGATCGACTGGTGGGGGCACGCCGTCGAGGAGTACTACGCGGCCAGCGAGGGCGGCGGCGCCTTCGCGACCGCCGAGGACTGGCTGAAGAAGCCCGGCACGGTCGGCCGGGCCTGGCCGATCAGCGAACTCGCGGTCTTCGACGACGACGGCAACCGGCTGCCGCCCGGCGAACTCGGCACCGTCTACATGAAGATGAACACCGGCGGCTTCGCTTACCACAAGGACGAGGCCAAGACCCGCAAGAACCGCATCGGCGACTTCTTCACCGTCGGCGACCTCGGCCACCTCGACGAGGACGGCTACCTCTTCCTGCGCGACCGCAAGATCGACCTGATCATCTCCGGCGGCGTCAACATCTACCCGGCCGAGATCGAGTCCGTGCTGCTCGCCCACCCCGCCGTCGCCGACGCCGCCGCCTTCGGCATCCCGCACGACGACTGGGGCGAGGAGGTCAAGGCCGTGGTGGAACCGGCCCCCGGGCACGAGCCGGGGCCGGAACTGGCCGTCGCCCTGCTCGCCCACTGCGCCGAACGGCTCGCCGGCTACAAACGGCCGAAGAGCGTCGACTTCGTCGCCGAACTGCCCCGCGACCCCAACGGCAAGCTGTACAAGCGGCGGCTGCGTGACCCCTACTGGCAGGGCCGGGGCCGCCCCGTGTGACCACACCGGGCCCGGCCGACGGGCCACGGATTCTTGACCTGCCCGCGCGCCGGCCCGAGGATCGGGTGCCATGACGCAGGGACACGGCAGCACGGTCGACGGGGTGCTGCGCCGCAGCGCCCGGCGCACACCCGCCCGGATCGCGGTGGAGTACGGCGAGCGCCGCTGGACCTACGCGGAACTCGACGACGCCGTCTCCCGCGCCGCCGGACTGCTGCGCGCCCGGGGCCTCGCCCCCGGCGACCGCGTCGGCGCCTTCGGCCACAACTCCGACGCCTATGTCGTCGCCTTCCTCGCCTGCGCCCGCGCCGGCCTGGTCCATGTGCCGGTCAACCACCATCTGACCGGCGACGACCTCGCCTACATCGTCCGTCAGTCGGGCAGTTCCCTGGTGCTCGCCGACCCGGCCCTGGCCGGACGGCTCCCGGACGGCGTCCCCGCGCTGCCGCTGCGCGACACCGACGACTCGCTCCTCGCCTCGCTCGCGACGGCACCCCCGTACGACGGCCCCGAACCGCGCACCGAGGACCTGGTGCAACTGCTGTACACCTCCGGCACCACCGCCCTGCCCAAGGGCGCGATGATGACCCACCGGGCCCTGGTCCACGCCTACCTGAGCGCGATCACCGCCCTCGACCTGAGCGCCGGCGACCGGCCCGCGCACGCCCTGCCGCTCTACCACTCGGCCCAGCTGCATGTGTTCCTGCTGCCCTACCTCGCGGTCGGCGCGAGCGGCATCATCCTCGACGAGCCCGACGGCGACACCCTCTTCGACCTGATCGAGGCGGGCCGCGTGGACAGCCTGTTCGCCCCGCCCACCGTGTGGATCGCGCTGGCGAACCGGCCCGACTTCGCGACCCGGGATCTCGGCGGTCTGCGCAAGGCGTACTACGGGGCGTCGATCATGCCCGTGCCGGTCCTGGAGCGGCTGCGTGAACGGCTGCCGGGCCTCGCCTTCTACAACTGCTTCGGGCAGAGCGAGATCGGCCCCCTCGCCACCGTGCTCGGCCCCGACGAACACAAGGGCAGGCTCGACTCCTGCGGCCGCAGCGTGCTGTTCGTGGACGCGCGCGTCGTGGACGAGGACGGCGCGGACGTGCCCGACGGCACACCCGGCGAGATCGTCTACCGCTCGCCGCAGTTGTGCGAGGGCTACTGGGACAAGCCCGAGGAGACCGCGGCGGCCTTCCGCGACGGCTGGTTCCACTCCGGCGACCTCGCGGTGCGGGACGCCGACGGATACCTCACGGTCGTCGACCGGGTGAAGGACGTCATCAACTCCGGTGGCGTGCTGATCGCTTCGCGGCAGGTCGAGGACGCCCTCTACACCCACGAGGCGGTCGCCGAGGCCGCCGTGATCGGGCTGCCCGACGAGCGCTGGGGCGAGGCCGTCACGGCGGTGGTCGTACCGCGCGGCGAGGTCACCGAGGCCGAACTGATCGCCCACGTCCGCACCAGGCTCACCCCCTTCAAGGCGCCGAAGCGGGTGCTGTTCGTGACCGGACTGCCGCGCAACGCCAGCGGCAAGATCCTCAAGCGGGAACTGCGGGAACGGTTCGCCGAGGGGCAGCCGAGCTAGGTCCCGTCGTCGAACTCGCGTCGTTCGCCCGCAGGGCGGGCCCTGCGGCGTCGTGGTGGCCCCGGTCGAGCGGAGCCGGGAGCTGAGGAGCGTGCATCGTGGCGCGGGGCTGGGGGCACCTCCCGGCCGGAGGCCGACGGAGGGAGTGTGACGACGGGCCCCAGGCCGGGCGCGGTCCGGCATCGCTCGGCAGCGCCCGCAGCGGCGTGGAGAGCGGCGCGGCCGGCCACGGTGGCGCCGCGGACGCCCGACGGCGCAGCACGAGCAGGCCGGCGGAGCGCTCAGCGCGGGCGCAGGTCCACGATCCGGCGGATCTTGCCCACCGACCGCTCCAGCGACTCCGGTTCGACGATCTCCACGGCGACCGACACGCCGATGCCGTCCTTGACGGCCGCCGCGACGGCCCGGGCCGCCTCCCGGCGCGCCTCGGGCGTCGCTCCGGGCCGCGCCTCGGCCCGCACGGTGAGGGCGTCGAGGCGGCCCGTGCGGGTGAGACGGAGCTGGAAGTGCGGGGCGACGCCCGGGGTGCGCAGCACGATCTCCTCGACCTGCGTCGGGAACAGATTGACCCCGCGCAGGATCACCATGTCGTCGCTGCGGCCGGTGATCTTCCGCATCCGCCGGAACACCCGGGCCGTGCCCGGCAGCAGCCGGGTCAGATCACGGGTCCGGTACCGGATCACCGGCATGGCCTCCTTGGTGAGCGAGGTGAAGACCAGCTCGCCCTCCGCGCCCTCGGGCAGCACCTCCCCGGTGACGGGGTCGACGACTTCGGGATAGAAGTGGTCCTCCCAGATGTGCAGGCCGTCCTTGGTCTCCACGCACTCCTGGGCGACGCCCGGTCCGATCACCTCGGACAGCCCGTAGATGTCGACGGCGTCGATCCCGAAGCGCTCCTCGATCTCCCCGCGCATCTGCTCCGTCCACGGCTCGGCACCGAAGATGCCGACCCTGAGCGACGTGCCGCGCGGGTCCACACCCTGCCGTTCGAACTCGTCGAGCAGGGTGAGCATGTACGAGGGCGTGACCATGATGATCCGCGGCTCCAGGTCCCGGATCAGCTGGACCTGCCGTGCGGTCATCCCGCCGGAGGCGGGGACGACCGTGCACCCCAGCCGCTCCGCGCCGTAGTGGGCGCCGAGACCGCCGGTGAACAGCCCATAGCCGTACGCCACATGGATCGTGTCCCCGGGCCGGCCGCCGGCCGCACGGATGGCACGGGCCACCATGTCGGCCCACAGGGAAAGGTCGTTGTCCGTATAGCCGACCACCGTGGGGCGTCCGGTGGTGCCGCTCGACGCATGGATCCGGCGGATCCGGTCGCGCGGCACGGCGAACATCCCGTACGGGTAGTTCTCGCGCAGGTCCGCCTTGGTGGTGAGGGGGAACCGGGCCAGGTCGGCCAGGGACCGGCAGTCCTCGGGGCGGACGCCGGCCTTGTCGAAGGCCCGGCGGTAGAAGGGCACGTTGTCGTAGGCGCGCCGCAGCGTGGTCCGCAGCCGCTCCAGCTGAAGCGCCCGCAGAGCCGTCGCGTCGAGCCGTTCCCCCGCGTCGAACAGCTCCCTCGCCTCGGTCATGGGGCACCTCCCGCTCACCGATCACGTCGATCCGGACGACCGATCATTCGGTTGCCGTGTCCGAGATCAGTAATTCAGCCCGCCCCGGCCCCCGGCAAGAGGTCTCCCTGCGTTTTCTCACACCCTCGGACGCGACTGGATGGTCGGCGATGTGGAGGTCTTACGGGACCACATGGGGCCCGACCGCATGGGGCTCGACCCTATGGATCTGCTCGCGCACGCGGCGGGCGGGAGCCTCGCGACGCTGTACGCGGCCCGGTATCCGTACCGGGTCCGGCGGCGCGTGCCGATCACCGCCAACCCGTCAGCCATCGGCCTGCCGGCCGTCCGCGCCGCTGCGGCCTGTGGTGTGCCCTTCGGTGTCCGGTGTGTCGGCTACTGGTTCGCGTTCGTCGCCACCTGCCGGGCCCAGCGGTAGTCCGCCTTGCCGCTCGGGGACCGCTGGATGGTCTCCGTGAGCACGAGCTGGCGGGGGATCTTGTAGCCGGCCAGCTGGGCACGGCAGTGGCGCTGCACGTCTGCCAGGGACAACGCGTCGGCGCCCTCCCGCAACTGCACCACCGCCGCCACATGGTTGCCCCAGGTGGCGTCCGGCACCCCGGCCACGAGCACGTCGTACACGTCGGGATGCGACTTGAGCGCCTGCTCGACCTCCTCCGGGTAGACCTTCTCGCCGCCCGTGTTGATGCACTGCGAGCCGCGGCCGAGCACGGTGACGACGCCCTCCTCGTCCACCATCGCCATGTCGCCCAGCAGCACCCAGCGCACGCCGTCCTTCTCGAAGAAGGTCTCGGCGGTTTTCACCGGGTCGTTGTAGTAGCCGAGCGGTACGTGTCCGCACTGCGCCACCCGCCCCACCGCACCGGCCGCCACCGGCTCATGCGTCGCCGGATCCACCACCCGGGTACGGGAGTTGACCTGGATGCGAAATCCGCGCCGTTGGCCCGAGTCCTCGGTCGCCGTGCCGTTGAACCCGGACTCGGAGGACCCGAAATTGTTCAGCAGCACGGCGTTCGGGACGAGTTCGCAGAACTGCCGGCGCACCGTCTCCGACATGATCGCCCCCGACGAGGAGACGCTGAACACCGAGGAGCAGTCCGTGCCCTTCATGGGGCCCCGCAACGCGTCGATCAACGGCCGCAGCATCGCGTCCCCGACCAGCGACACGCTGGTGACCTTCTCCCGCTCGATGGTCCGCAGCACCTCCTCGGGTACGAACTTGCGGTGGATCACCACCCGCTGCCCGAAGTTGAAGCCGATGAACGCCGTGAGGGTGGAGGTGCCGTGCATCAGCGGGGGGGTGGGGAAGAAGGTGATGCCCGCACCGCCGGCCGCGACCCGCTGCGCCAGTTCCTCCGGTGTCCCCACCGGCTCCCCGGTCGGCGCGCCACCCCCGAGGCCCGCGAAGAACAGGTCCTCCTGACGCCACATCACACCCTTGGGCATCCCCGTCGTGCCGCCCGTGTAGATGATGAACTGGTCGTCGCCCGAGCGCGCCGGGAAGCCGCGCTCCGGGGAACCGGCGGCCTCCGCGTCCGCGAACGCGACGGCGGGCACCTCGGCGCTGCCCGGCGCCGGTTCGCCCACCCGCACCAGGTGCCGCAGCCCCACGGCCCGGGGCAGCGCCGCCGCCACCCGGCCCGTGAACTCCGCGTCGAAGACCAGCGCCACCAGGTCGGCGTCCCGGTAGAGATAGACCAACTCATCCTCGATGTAACGGTAGTTGACATTGACCGGGACGATGCGGGCCTTCAGGCAGCCGAGCACCGTCTGGAGGTATTCGACGCCGTTGTAGAGGTGCAGCCCCAGATGCTCGCCCGGACGTATCCCGCTGTCGAGCAGATGGTGCCCGATGCGGTTGGCCGCCGCGTCCAGTTCCGCGTACGTCAGACGGCGCTCCGCGCCCGTGCCCGGGTGGTCGACGTACACGAGCGCCTCGCGGTCCGTGACCGCGTCGACGACCGACTCGAACAGGTCGGCAAGGTTGTACTCCACGGTTCCTCCTGACCCGGGCGTACCTGGCATCCGACGGTTCGCCGGTCATCAGAGCAAAGGGCGCCGCAACTGTGAAGGCTTCACGCGAAGAAATCTGACTGTCTGTCAGAAAACCCTTGAAGTGCCCTCCCGCCTACTGCAACCTGTTCTCGTTCCGTCAGAGGGGAGATGGGTCATGGCTGGCACGGAACACCTCACCGTGCGGCGCGAAGGCGCCACACTGGTGCTCACGCTCAACCGGCCCGAGGCGAAGAACGCGCTCTCGCTGCCGATGCTCGTCGGCCTGTACGACGGCTGGCTCCAGGCCGACGCCGACGACACCGTCCGCTCGATCGTGCTCACCGGGGCCGGCGGCGCCTTCTGCGCCGGGATGGACCTCAAGGCACTGGCCGGCCGGGGCATGGCGGGGGAGCACTACCGGGACCGGCTCAAGGCCGATCCCGACCTGCACTGGAAGGCGATGCTGCGCCACCACCGGCCGCGCAAACCGGTGATCGCCGCCGTCGAGGGTCACTGCGTCGCCGGCGGCACGGAGATCCTTCAGGGCACCGACATCCGGGTGGCCGGCGAGTCCGCGACCTTCGGACTGTTCGAGGTCAGGCGCGCCCTGTTCCCCATCGGCGGCTCCACCGTGCGGCTGCAACGCCAGATCCCGCGCACCCACGCCCTGGAGATGCTGCTCACCGGACGGCCCTACAGCGCCCGCGAGGCCGCCGGCATCGGACTCGTCGGACACGTCGTCCCCGACGGCACCGCGCTCGCTCGCGCCCTGGAGATCGCCGAACGGATCAACGCCTGCGGCCCGCTCGCCGTCGAGGCCGTCAAGGCGTCCGTGTACGAGACCGCCGAGATGACCGAGACCGACGGACTCGCCGCCGAACTCGAACGCGGCCGGCCGCTCTTCGAGACCGCCGACGCCAAGGAGGGCGCCCGCGCCTTCGCCGAGAAACGGCCCCCCGTCTACAAGCGCGCCTGACCCCGTGCCGGCCCGCCCGACCCGCGAAGGAGACAGCCGCCGATGCCCGACGTCCTCAAGGCCCCCCTCGTCCTGGAGTTCCCCTTCACCCGCTCCCTCGGCCCCGTCCAGAGCGCCTTCCTGACCGGCCTGCGCGAACGCGTCGTGCTCGGGGTGCGCACCGACGACGGCCGTACCCTCGTCCCGCCCGTCGAGTACGACCCCGTGACCGCCGAGGAGATCCGCGACCTCGTCGAGGTCGCCCCCACCGGCACGGTCACCACCTGGGCCTTCAACCACCGGCCCCGCCGCGGCCAGCCCCTTGGCACCCCCTTCGCCTGGGCCCTGGTCCGCCTCGACGGCGCCGACACCGCCCTGCTGCACGCCCTGGACGTGCCCGGCCCCGACACCGTGCACACCGGCATGCGGGTCCGCATCCGCTGGGCCGAGGAGCGCACCGGCGCCATCACGGACATCGCCTGCTTCGAACCGTACGACGGCCCCGCCGCCGAAGTCGCCGGGCACAGCGGCGCGTTCGCGGACCCCGTCACCGGCATCGTCGCGCCCGCCCGCCTCGACTACACCTACACGCCCGGCCGCGCCCAGTCCGCCCACATCCGGGCGCTCGCCGAACGGCGCACCGTCGGCGAACGCTGCCCGTCCTGCCGCATGGTGTACGTGCCGCCCCGCGGCGCCTGCCCCACCTGCGGCGTTGCCACCGCCGAACAGGTCGAGGTGGGGCCACGCGGCACGGTCACCACCTTCTGCATCGTCAACATCAAGGCCAAGAACCTCGACATCGACGTGCCCTATGTGTACGCGCACATCGCCCTCGACGGCGCCGGCCTCGCCCTGCACGGCCGCATCGCCGGCATCCCCTACGACCAGGTGCGCATGGGCCTGCGCGTCGAACCGGTGTGGACCGAGGGCGCCCGCCACCCCGACCACTACCGGCCGACCGGCGAACCCGACGCGGACTACGACACCTACAAGGAGCTGCTGTGACCCGCGCACACATGCCGGACCCCGGCCGGATCGCCGTCGTCGCCTTCGCCCAGAGCGACCACCGCGCCGCCGACGAGGAGAACTCCGAGGTGGAAATGCTCATGCCGGTGCTGCACGAGGTGCTGGACCGCACCGGCCTGAAGACCGCCGACATCGGCTTCACCTGCTCCGGATCCAGCGACTACCTGGCCGGCCGGGCCTTCTCCTTCACCCTCGCCCTGGACGGCGTCGGCGCCTGGCCGCCGATCTCCGAGTCGCACGTCGAGACGGACGGCGCCTGGGCGCTGTACGAGGCATGGACCAAACTGCTCACCGGCGAGGCCGACACCGCCCTCGTCTACTCCTACGGGAAGTCCTCGCCCGGCTCCGTCCGGGACGTCCTGACCCGCCAGCTCGACCCGTACTACCTCGCCCCGCTGTGGCCGGACGCCGTGGCCCTCGCCGCGCTCCAGGCACAGGCACTGATCGACGCGGGGGAGACGGACGAGGAGGCGCTGGCCGCGATCGCCGCCCGCAACCGGGCCGCCGCCACCGCCAACCCGCACGCCCGGCTGCGGGGTTCCGTACCCCACGGCGACTACGTGGTACGGCCGCTGCGCACCGGTGACTGCCCGCCCGTCACGGACGGCGCCGCCGCCGTCATCCTCGCCGCGGGCGACCGGGCCCGCCGGCTGTGCCCGCGGCCCGCCTGGATCCGGGGCATCGACCACCGTGTCGAGGCCCACGCGCTCGGCCTGCGCGACCTGACCGACTCGCCCTCCGCCCGGCTCGCCGCCGAACGCGCAGGCGCCTTCGAACGGCCCGTCGACACCGCCGAGTTGCACGCCCCGTTCAGCGCGCAGGAGGTCGTCCTGCGCAAGGCACTGCAACTCGGCGACGACGTGTGCGTCAACCCGTCCGGCGGCGCGCTCGCCGCCAACCCCGTCATGGCCGCCGGGCTCATCCGCATCGGCGAGGCCGCCGACCGCATCGGGCGCGGAGCGTCCGACCGTGCGCTCGCCCACGCCACGTCCGGCCCCTGCCTGCAGCAGAACCTGGTCGCCGTCCTCGAAGGGGATCCCCGATGAGCAAGGAGCCCGTGGCCGTCGTAGGGATCGGCCAGACCAAGCACGTGGCGGCCCGCCGGGACGTGTCGATCGCCGGACTGGTCCGCGAGGCGGCCCGCCGCGCCCTGGACGACGCCGAACTGACCTGGTCCGACATCGACGCCGTGGTCATCGGCAAGGCGCCGGACTTCTTCGAGGGCGTCATGATGCCCGAGCTGTACCTGGCCGACGCGCTCGGCGCCGTGGGCAAGCCGCTGCTGCGGGTGCACACCGCGGGCTCCGTCGGCGGCTCCACCGCCCTGGTCGCGGCCGGCCTCGTCGCCGCCCGCGTGCACACCACCGTGCTCACCGTCGCCTTCGAGAAACAGTCCGAGTCCAACGCCATGTGGGGCCTGTCCCTGCCGATCCCCTTCCAGCAGCCGCTGCTGGCCGGCGCGGGCGGCTTCTTCGCCCCGCACGTACGCGCCTACATGCGGCGCACCGGGGCCCCCGACACCGTCGGCTCCCTGGTCGCCTACAAGGACCGGCGCAACGCGCTGAAGAACCCCTACGCGCATCTGCACGAACACGACATCACCCTGGAGAAGGTCCAGGCGTCCCCGATGCTGTGGGACCCCATCCGCTACTCGGAGACCTGCCCCTCCTCCGACGGCGCCTGCGCGATGGTCCTCACCGGCCGGGCCGGCGCGGCCCGCGCGCCCCGGCCGCCCGCCTGGATGCTCGGCGGCGCCATGCGCAGCGAACCCACCCTCTTCGCCGGCAAGGACTTCGTCTCCCCGCGGGCCGGCAAGGACTGCGCCGCCGACGTCTACCGGCAGGCCGGCATCGCCGACCCGCGCCGGGACATCGACGCCGTCGAGATGTATGTGCCGTTCTCCTGGTACGAGCCCATGTGGCTGGAGAACCTGGGCTTCGCCGAGGAGGGCGAGGGCTGGAAACTCACCGAGTCCGGCGTGACCGGACTCGACGGCGACCTGCCCGTCAACATGTCGGGCGGCGTGCTGTCCACCAACCCGATCGGCGCCTCCGGCATGATCCGCTTCGCCGAGGCCGCGCTCCAGGTACGCGGACAGGCCGGCGAACACCAGGTGGAGCGGGCCAGGAGAGTGCTCGGGCACGCCTACGGTGGCGGCTCGCAGTTCTTCTCCATGTGGCTCGTGGGGTCGCGGCCCCCCGACTCGTGAAAGGTCCCCCGGACGTGGCCTGTTGGCGGTCGGGACCGGTCGCTAGGCTGGCCGCGGACGACGAACCGGGAGGAGCACGGACGTGGCCGAGAGCACCATCCAGCAGCAGCCGCGCATGGGCTGGGACAAGCCGGAACTGGACCTCAGCAAGGCGCAGTGGCAGTCCAGCAGCCGAGGTCTCGGCGATGTCCAGATCGCCTTCGTCGAGGGGTTCATCGCGATGCGCAACAGCGGCCGGCCCGGGAGCCCTTCCCTGATCTTCACGCCCGCCGAGTGGGGCGCCTTCGTGTCCGGCGCGCGGGAAGGCGAGTTCGACCTGACCTGAACCGCGCGGCGGCGAGCCGATCCGGGGGTGTTCCGCGCCGATTTCCGGACACGCGACCGACAGGACCCTTCCGGGACCGGGGCCTGAGCGAGGCTGACCCCCGGAAGGCAAGGTCGCATCCCGGAGGTGAGGACGACGAACACCCAGCCGGTCATCGCCGCGGTCGACGGCTCGCAGGACAGCCTGCGCGCCCTGGACTGGGCCCTCGACGCCGCCCGGCGGCGCGCGGCACCCCTGCGCGTGGTGCACGTGCGGCAGTACGCGCCGTGGGGCCGGCCCGAGGCCCTGGCCGCGGGCCCGCCCGAACCGGACGACGACCGGGTCCTCGACGAGGTGCGCACCCGGCTGCGCGGGCCCGCGGCGGCACAGCCCGTCGAGTACGCCACCCTGCGGGGCGCGCCCGCCGCGGTGCTGCCCGCGCAGGGCGCCGAGGCACAGATGCTGGTGCTCGGCTCCCGAGGACGGGGCGGCTTCGCCAGCCTGCTGCTCGGCTCCAACGGCATGGCCGCCGCACGCGACGCCGCGTGCCCGGTCGTCGTCGTGCCCCGGCCCGGCCGCGGCCGTGGCACCTCCCACGCCTCCGCGGCAGCGGGGGACCGGGGTGAGCCGCCGGCCGGGCCGGGGCCCCGGGTGGTCGTCGGCGTGGACGTCGACAACCCCGACGACGTCACGCTCGCGTTCGCCTTCACCGAGGCCGGTCTGCGCGGTGCGCTCCTCCAGGTGATCGCCGCCTACCGGTGGCCCGCCCAGCCGCTGATGGCGCCCGGCGAACTGCTGCCGCCCGTCATCGACCAGAACGCCGTGGAGAACGAGACCCAGGCCCTCGCCGAGGGATTCCTCGCCCCGCACCGCGCCCGGCACCCGGACGTCCGCGCCGAGGCCCAGGCACGGCCCGGAGACGCCGCGGGCAACCTCGTCGCGGCTTCCGAAGGTGCGGGGCTGGTGGTTG